>NZ_JBARGP010000671.1:0-1918 GCF_049798375.1 Bradyrhizobium sp. | reverse complement strand
CAGCGCGTCGCGGCGCAGCGGCATCGGCGTCGTGCCGGCGTGGCTCTCGAAGCCCGTGATCTTGCCGTCATACCACAGCACGCCCTGGCCGGAATCGACGACGCCGATGGTCTTGCCTTCGGCTTCCAGGATCGGACCCTGCTCGATATGCAGCTCGATGAAGCCTGAGAATTTTTGCGTGCCGACCTTAGTCTCGCCGCGATAGCCGATCGCATCCAGCGCCTCGCTCACGGTGACTCCGTCCGCGTCCTTGCGCGAGAGGATGTCATCCACGGTGAAATCACCGACATAGGCGGCGGAGGCCATCATCGCCGGTGCGAACCGCGAGCCTTCCTCGTTGGTCCAGTTGGCGATGCAGATCGGCGCGTCGGTCTCGATGCCGGCGTCATTGAGCGTGCGGATCACCTCCAGCGCGCCGAGCGTGCCCAGGATGCCGTCATACTTGCCGCCGGTCGGCTGGGTATCGAGATGCGAGCCGATGCCGACCGGGAGCTTCGACATGTCGCGGCCCTTGCGCAGGCCGAACTGCGAGCCGAGCGCGTCGACATGCACTTCGAGACCCGCGTCCTCGCACGCTTTGCGAAACCAGTCGCGCACCTGCTTGTCTTCCTGGCTCAATGTCAGCCGCCGCACGCCGCCCTTCGGCGTCGCGCCGAACTTTGCCGTCTCGTGAATGGCGCCCCACAGGCGGGCGGAATCGATCTGCAGGTTGGAGATGGCTCGGCTCATGCTTTCACTTCCTGATATTCAGCATCGTTTGCATCGCCTGCCGGAAGCGCGCCGTCAACCAACGTCTCGATATTCTGCGCGGTCCTCGCGGCAAGCTCGGCGACGCGTTCGATCGCCACCATCTCCGGTGACGCCAGCCAGCTTGCGCTGAAGGTCAGCGGCGGGATCAACAAATTGGTCTTCAATTCCTGCAGGCGGCCATTGGCGAACTCGTTCTCGACAATCGCGGCGGGAATGACGGCCACGCCGAGCCCCTCGATCGCCATGTGGATCACGGTCGCGAGCGAGGCGCTGGCATGCAGCCGGATCGGCGGCAGATCAGGGCGGTTGAACAGCGCGCGCACGCGCTCGTAGGGCTGGGTCTTGCGCGGGAAGGTGATGATTGGAAATCTAGCGATCTGCTCCACGGTCAATGGCTGGTCGCCGAGCCCGAGTGCGGGGCTGGCGACGAAACTGATCGGATAGTCGCACAGCACGCGGTTGCGCACGCTCGATGCCGAGGGCGGGCCGAGCGCGAAGGCGAGCTCGATCTCCTGCGCGAGCAGGCGCGCATGCAGGTTCGGCGTGATGTCGACCTCGATCTCGAGCGACAAATTCGGATAGAGACCGTTGACGCGCTTGATCAGCCGCGGCAGCCAGGTGTGCACGATGGTCTCGGCGACGCCGAGCCGCAGCACGCCGCGCATCGCCGAGCGATCGCCGACCTCGGCCATCATTTCGGTACGCAGCCCGATCAGCTTTTCGGCATAGACCAGCATCTGGCGGCCGCTCGGCGTCGGCGAGGCCATGCGATGGTCGCGGTTCAAGAGTTTGACGCCGAGCTCGCGTTCGAGCTGCGCGATCCGTTGAGAGATGGCGGGCTGGGTGGTGTTGAGGCGCTGCGCTGCGCCGCGAAAGCTGCCGAGCTTTACAACCCAGAGGAACGTTTCGATCGATCTGAAATCCAACAGTGCCCCCATACGATCAATCGGATTTATCGAGCCCGATTAAAAACGAAGATTAGACTTTATAGCAAGCCTACGCTTGAGTAGATTTGTCGAGATTTTGGGCAGACGAGGCGAATGACTGTTTCGACGGCAGTGCAACATAGCAAGAGCGACGCGGAACTTCTTCCAAGCCTGCAGGCCCGGCTGGATTACCGGGCCGGACAAGGCTGGAGCACCGCCGGCGTCGCCAACGGTTTTGTCCA
>NZ_JBARGP010000670.1:0-4875 GCF_049798375.1 Bradyrhizobium sp. | reverse complement strand
TCGAACAAATAGGATTTCTCGATCCTCAACCAGGGCAGGGCGCGCCTCGCGGCGGCCAGGGCGTCGCGCTCGCGCATGAACGCCTTTTCGCGGACCAGATGGGCGCGATGCGCCTCGCGCCAAACGCCCAGCGAAACCATTTCCGGCGTCGTCATTGCTGTGGTTCCTTCCCTGCTCGGTTGATCTCGCGGTGCAGGCCCAGTCGGACCCGATCCCGCATTCCAAGGACGAACCGACCTGGGATGATCCGACAGGCCATGCGCGGATTTTTTTAGCGACCTCGCGCCGTCTGCGCGCGGTTCGTCATGCAGCGCGGGGCTAGCCGTCCAGCTCCCAAGCCTTCACCACCCGCGCATTGACAACCCTGCCATCGTCGAGCTCGCGCACGATCCGCTCGTCGTCTCCGACCATGCGGAGATCGAATTCGCGGCTTCCGGTCACCAGGATCAGGCGCCGGCCGCTGATGACCACGACCGTCATGGCATCCCGCTCGCCAGCGACGGCCCATTCGCGGACCTCGCTGTAGTAGGGCTCCTTGCGCCACGCATCGGGAAAGCCGGGATCGCAGCGCAGCTCGATGCCGTCCTCGGAGGTCGTCAGCAGGAATTTTGCCTTGCTCGGCTTCCAGCGCGCATCGAGCAAATCGTACACCAGCCACAGGCAGCTGAAATCGGCACATTCGGCTGGGCGATGCTAATAGATCGTGCAGCCGCGCTTCGCCGTGCAATGCGGACACCAGGCGCCCGCCGGCTTCGCCAGCGTCTCGATTGCCATCACCTTGCAGCACAGGGTGCAGTCGCCGCATTGTGTCGACGCCGCCTCGGATGTCATGGTAGCTCCATCGCCCTTGAGGCTACGCGCGCTTCACCTTGGAATTCATCGCGCAAGGTTGACGCTGTACCGGGATGTTAACCGATGGCATAACCGGCGATCTACGGTAAATACTGCAACCTGGCGCCGCCAATGTCATTGCTATGAGCGTCGATGCGCTCGCTCAACAGATCAGTCGGGATCTCTCCGCCGGCAGCCCCGTCCGCTTGCTGCGGATGGCCGACGATCGCTGGCCGGAGCTGGATTGCGAGGGCGCGTCATTCGTCGGCTGCCAGTTCGAGCGGGTTCAATTCTCCAACTCCATCCTCGCGGATGCGCGCTTCACCGATTGTCGCTTCCTCTCATGCCGCTTCGCGCATGCCGAGCTTGCCGGCGCCGCGTTCGAAAACTGCGTCTTCACCGGCGAAGCCGGCAAAGGATGCAGCTTCGCCTTCAGCGACCTCAAGCGGGCGGCGTTCAAGGCGTGCGACCTGTCGCTCTCGATATTCGAACGCACCGAGCTGTTTGCGGTCGAGATGCGCGACTGCAATCTCACCGGGGTGAAATTCACGAAGGTCGATTTCAGCCGCGCCCTGAGCCGCAAACGGATCGAAACGCGCGCGGGCTTTCTCGCCTGCAGGATGGACTTGGTCGAACTGTCGGAGGCGAAATTGCTGGGGTGCAGCCTCGCCGGCAGCCGGATGCGTGAAGCTGATTTGTCGAGCGCGGACCTGACCGATGCCGACCTCAGCAATTGCGACCTGTTTCAGGCGATATTGGACGGTGCGAAGTTGAGCGGTGCCGATCTCGGAGGTGCCGAGGTGAGCGGGTTGAACCTCACGACCCTGGCCGACTTCGCAGGCTTGAGGATCGGCGACGAGCAGATGTTTCGGCTGCTCGACGCCATGGGCGTATCGGTCCGGGTGAGGGAGCGGTGACGCTCGACCGATACCGGCGAGGCGAGCCTCGCCGGCGTCTTGCTCAAAACCCGGTCGGCCCGACTGCGCCGATCCAGTGCTTCACCTTGGTCGGGTCCTTCTCGTCCATGTAGAAGAAGTGAGTCATGGTCGGCCGTACGGCTGCGACGGTCGGGTCGTCGAAGCTCATCGCCACCTTGCCGTGGAAGATCTTGAGCAGCGGGCTGTCCCAATATTCCACCACCTCATGCAGCGCGGTGAAGCCGCGGTCGATGAACTGGCGCAGATTGTTGCGGATGGCCTCGCGTCCGTGCCAGTCGGCCACGCCGAGATTGCAGACGGCGTCCTCGGCAAAGCAGTCGAAACCCTTGCCGAAGGTCTTGTCGTCGATCTCCTTCCACATATCGAGCAGCCATTGCGGCGCGGCGGTCCTGGTGAATGTCATTGTCGTCATGATCGTCTCCTGAAAATTGGTCGTCAGCGGCCAAGGGTGATTTAGGATCGGGCGTCCTGGCGGAGCGCCAGACTGCCCACACTTCCCGCCAGCGTCGTTTGCTCGAATCCGGTTCAGCGAACGCTCACATCCGAAATGTCGATGCCAAGCCGTGTCGCCACGCGTCGGGCGGTGATCTCGCGCTGGCTGGTGATGTCGGCAACCGAATCGCGAGCCTGTTTCAGGATTGCCGGCGGCGCGCTCTCCGGCGTGCCGCTGTCGAATGGCGGCTCCGGGGCATAGGCCATGTGTAGCTGGATTGTGCGCGCCACGTCCTCGCCGCGCAGTTCGGCCGCCAGCCGCAATGCGCCGTCGATCCCTGCGGTGACGCCGGCGGCAAACAGCCAGGTGCCGTCAAGAACGACGCGCTCATTGACCGGGATGGCTCCGAACAGCGGCAGGAGATGAAACGCTGACCAGTGCGTGGTGGCGCGCCGGCCGCGCAGCAGCCCCGCGGCGCCGCACAGCAGCGCGCCGGTGCAGACCGAGAAGATCCGCGCAGCATTGGCTTGCCGCCTGATCCAGCCCAGCAGTTCCTCGTCCTCCATTAGCGCCTGCTGCCCGAAGCCGCCGGGCACATGCAGCACGTCGAGCTGCGGCGCATCCGAAAGCGTCGCGTCGGGCGCCAGCCGCAGGCCCTTGACGTCGCGGACGGCGCCCGCCGTCTTGCCATAGAGGCGGTAGCTCGCGTTCGGAATCCGGGAGAGCACCTCGAACGGGCCGGTGAGATCGATCTGGTCGATGCCTTCGAACAGCAGCGAGCCGATGGTGAGATGGGTGTCTGACGCGAGCATGCCGGTCTCCTTCTTTGTGCATGGACAACGGCAGCGTAGCGGGGCACGGTGTGGCGGAGATGCCAAAGACCCCTCGTTCTCCGCCAAGCTCGCATCGCGCGTCGCCGCGCCGTCACGCCGCGCGCGTTGTCGAGGTGCTGGCATTTCCGAACGTGCAGCTGCTCGACGTCACCGGACCGCTTCAGGTGTTCGCGACCGCCAATGAACAGGCCGTGCAGGCTGGTGACGCGCCGCCTTATGCGCTCAGGATGGTGGCAAAGGGCGCGCCGCAGGTCGCAACTTCATCCGGCCTGGAGATCGCGACCGTGCGGCTACCGCGCGCGACGGCTGCTGCCGACACACTGATCGTCGCCGGCGGCCCTGGTGTCAATGTGGCGGCGGCCGATCGCGAACTGTGTCAATGGGTGCGGCAGCGTGCGGCCCGCGCGCGTCGCGTCGCCTCGGTTTGCACCGGCGCCTTCCTGCTCGGCGCGTCCGGCGTGCTCGACGGACGGCGCGCGGTGACGCACTGGGCCTATTGCGACGAGCTGGCACGGCGTTACCCGGCCATTCGTGTCGAGCCCGATCCGATCTTCGTCCGTGACGGCGACGTCTGGACCTCGGCCGGCGTCACCGCCGGCATCGATCTCGCGCTGGCGCTGGTCGAGCAGGATCTCGGACGCGGCGCTGCGCTATCGGTGGCGCGCTATCTGGTGATGTTCCTGAAGCGCCCGGGCGGGCAGGCGCAGTTCAGCGAGGCGCTGTCGTTGCAGGCGGCCGATGACGAGTTCGGCGCGCTGCATGACTGGATCGGCAAACACCTCGCCGACGATCTGTCGCTGGCGCGGCTGGCGCGCCAGGCCGGCATGAGCGAGCGCTCCTTCAGCCGCCACTACGCCCGCGCCACCGGGCAGACGCCGCTCCGCGCCATCGATCGTCTCAGGGTCGAGGCCGCGCGGCGGCTGTTGTCGGAGACCCGCCTGCCGGTGAAGCGCATCGCCCAGCGCTGCGGCTTCGGCTCAGAGGAAACCATGCGTCGCAGCTTTTGGCGCGTGCTCGCCGCCACGCCGCAGGATTATCGGACCAGGTTTGGCGCGTGAACGATGAAGAAATATCGCCATCATTGCGAGGAGCGAAAGCAACGAAGCAACCAGAGCCAAGTCGGGATTCTGGATTGCTTCCGCCGTCGCCCTTCGGGCTATGGCGGACACGTCGCTTCGCTCGCAATGACGGCGAGAGTGTAACGACGTACTGAGACAGATATTCCGGCGTCATGCCCGCGAAGGCGGGCATCCAGTACGCTGCGGCGCCTCGACCGATCACGACTGCTACGGCGTACTGGGCCCCCCGGTCGAGCCGGGGACGACCGCGGCGTGGCTGTTTGACAGTTGAATCGGAAGCAACAGGCGCATCGACGCAGATGGCCGGGCGTTGCCCGGCCATCACGAATTGCTCAGTCACGTCGTCGCATCCCGGGAAGACTGCGAGCCCGCGCCTTCGAGCGCGGATCAAACTCACTTCACCGCGGAGAAGCGGTTGTTGAACGAGTTGGTCGACATGATCGGCGCGGCGCCCGAGGCGAATGCGGTCTGCTGGGTTGGCGCCGGTGCCGCTGCGTCCGAGCTCGGCTGTGGCTTGAACGGCGGACGTGCCGCGGCCTGCTTGACCTCGGCGGGCTTCGCGGCGAGCACCTTCGGCTTCGCCTCGGGCTTGGCTTCCGGTTTGGCCTCGGCATGCTTCGCCGTCGCAGGCGCCGTATTGGCTGCGAGCGCGCCGGTCGTACCCGCCTTGCGCAGGTTCGCCATCAAATGAGATTTCTCCGGCGCGGTCACCGCAGCAACGCGGCTCGACGCCGCCTCATCCGGTCCCGGCGTAGCAGGCG
>NZ_JBARGP010000669.1:0-21968 GCF_049798375.1 Bradyrhizobium sp. | reverse complement strand
ATTGTCTGGTGGGAAGCCGGTGCGCAGCCGTTGCAGCTGTTGTCGTCGGGCCAGGTCGTGATGACCTCGGCCTATAACGGCCGCATCAGCGCGATCAACCGTTCCGAAGGCAAGCATTTCGGTTTCGTGTTTCCGGCCAGCATCTACGCGGTCGACAGCTGGGTCATCCTGAAGAACTCGCCGAACAAGGATGCCGCGATGAATTTCATCGCCTTCGCCAGCCAGACCGAGAATCAGGCGAAGCTGCCCGAATACATCGCCTATGGCCTGCCCAACGTAGCCGCGGCGAAGCTGGTGCCGGAGAAATACGCCGCCGAACTGCCGACCACGCCTGACAATCTCAAGCAGGCGATCCCGCTCGACGTCAGTTTCTGGACCGACAATTCGGAAGAGCTGTCCAAGCGCTTCAATGCCTGGCTCGCGCGTTGACACCATTCATCTCGTTCAAAGAGGTCACCAAACGTTTTCACGCCCAGACGGTCGTCGATCATCTCGATCTTGACATCGCGCGCGGCGAGTTCGTCAGTCTGCTCGGTCCGTCCGGCTCCGGCAAGACCACGCTTCTGATGATGCTGGCCGGCTTCGAGCAGCCGACCAGCGGCAGCATTCATGTCGACGGCCGCCGCGTCGACGAGCTGCCGCCCTACAGGCGCGACATGGGCGTCGTGTTCCAGAGCTACGCACTGTTTCCGCATATGAGCGTGCGCGACAACATCGCCTTTCCGCTCAAGATGCGCGGCATGGCGAAGGCCGAGATCGCCGAGCGCGTCGTGCGCGTGCTCGACACGGTAAAGCTCGGCGCGATGGCCGAGCGCAAGCCCGCGCAGCTCTCCGGCGGCCAGCAGCAGCGGGTCGCACTGGCGCGCGCGCTGGTGTTCGAGCCGCAGGTCATCCTGATGGACGAGCCGCTTGGCGCGCTCGACAAGAAGCTGCGCGAACAGATGCAGCTCGACATTCGCGACCTGCATCGCCGGCTCGGCCTGACCATCGTGTTCGTCACCCACGACCAGGACGAAGCCCTGACGATGTCGGACCGGATCGCCGTCATCAATCACGGCAGGATTGAGCAGATCGGCGCACCCAGGGAGATCTACGATCTGCCGCGAACGTCATTCGTGGCGGAGTTCATCGGCGAGACCAACCTGCTACCATGCATGATCGAGGAGCGATCGGGCGACACGCTGCGCCTGACCTCCGAGTCCGGGCTGACCTTGTCGGCGCGGGCCGGCTCGAATGGCATCAACGACAGCCGCGTTCAGATCTCGATCCGCCCGGAGGTGATCAGGATCAACGAGCCGTCGATCGCGACCAACGGCCTGACCGGCCGGATCGTCGATGCGGTCTATTTCGGCGACCATATCAGGCTGGTTGCTGCCGTCGGCGCACAGCGCCTGATCATCAAGAGCGACCGCGCGCGCCGCCTCGCCGAAATCGGCGACGAAGTCGCGATCTCATTTGCGCCGTCGGACGTGTGGGTGGTGGGATCATGCGGCGGCCAGATATCCTCCAACGCCTGAGATCGCTGCTGCTGCTGGCGCCGCTGCTGGCCTTCATGATCTGCTTTTTCGCGGCCCCGCTCGTCACCATGATGACCTCGGCCGTCTCGGACCCGGTCGCGACCAACGCGCTGCCGCGCACGGCGCGGGCCCTGAAGCGATGGGATCACGGCGCGGTCCCAACGCCATCGCAGCAAGCCGCCTTCGTCGCTGATATCCGGGCGCTCACCAACGACGAGCAGTTCGGCGATCTGGTGCGGCGGCTCAACAGCGCGCAATCCGGTTTCCGCAGCCTGCTCGGCAAGACCCGCCGCATCCTTGGCACCTCCGCTGGCGACGTCGACCTCGCGGCGATCGATCCGCGCTGGAGCGAGGTTTCCTATTGGACGACGATATCTGACGCCGTGGCGTCCCGCTGGACCGACAAAAACCTGCTCGCCGCAGTCGACCTGGAGCGCAACGCCGCCGGCGACATTGCCGCCATGCCGGAGGGGGCCTCGGCAAATCGGCTGATCCTGATCCGCACCTTCGTGACCGCGGCGATCGTCACCATCGCCTGCATCGCGATTGGGCTGCCGTTTGCGATGGTTGCGGCATCGGTGCAGGGTTGGCGCCGGCAGTTGCTGCTCGGCGCCGTGCTGCTGCCGCTTTGGACTTCGTTGCTGGTGCGCACCGCGGCCTGGTACATCGTGCTGCAGGATAACGGTCTGATCAACGCGACGCTGAAGGCGCTCGGCGTCATCTCCGATCCAATTCCGCTGATGTTCAACCGGCTTGGCGTCGTCATCGCCATGACGCATGTGCTGCTGCCCTTCATGGTGCTGCCGATCTTCAGCGTGCTGATCGCGATCCCGAGAAACCTGATGCCGGCCGCGGCGTCGCTGGGCGCGCATCCGTTGCGGGGCTTCCTTCACGTGCTGCTGCCGCTCGCGATGCGCGGCGTCGTTTCCGGCAGCCTGCTCGTCTTCATGGCCGCGCTCGGTTATTACATCACGCCGGCCCTGATCGGTGGGGCCAACGACCAGATGATCTCCTCCGTCATTGCCTATTACGCCACGGCCGCGGCCAATTGGAGCATGGCCGGCGCGCTCGGCCTGGTGCTGCTGGCGATGACCATCCTGCTCTATGCCGTCTACATCCGGCTCGCTTCCGAAGAGGAGCAGCGGGCATGAAGACACTTTCGGTCACGAAGTTTGTCTTCGCGGGCTTGGTTGTCGTGTTCCTGCTGGGACCATTGATCGCCGTACTACCGCTGTCATTCACCGACAGCGTCTTCCTCAACTATCCGATCCCGGGTTACTCGACCCGCTGGTTCCGCGAGTTGATCGAGGCCGAGTCCTGGCGCCTGTCGATCGTCAACAGCTTGATCATCGGCAGCGGCACCACCGCACTGGCGACGGTGCTTGGTACCCTCGCTGGCCTCGGATTGCGGAGCACGCGATCCTCGCTGCTGCTGTCGGCGGTGCGGACGCTGTTTCTGCTGCCGATGGTGGTTCCCGCCGTCGTGCTCGGCGTCGGCATGCAGCTGATGTTCGCGCGCTACGAGCTGATCAATACCTATCTCGGCGTGATCATCGCGCACACCGTCGTGGCGGTGCCGTTCGTGCTGGTCAACGTGTCGTCAGCCCTGCAAGGCGTCGATGCGCGGCTCGAGCATGCCGCAGCGAGTCTCGGCGCATCGCCGCGCACCGTGCTGCTCTCGGTAACGCTGCCGATCGCGCTTCCCGGCATCATCTCGGGCGCGCTGTTTGCGTTTGCGACCTCGCTCGACGAAGTCGTACTGACGCTGTTCGTCGCCGGGCCAAACCAGCGAACCCTGGCGCGGCAGATGTTCGCCAGCATCCGTGAGAACATCAGCCCGGCGATCGTCGCCGCGGCTGCTGTCTTCATTGTCGGGACGATCGTGCTGGCGCTGTGCATGCAAGCGATCAGGCATCGGTTGTCTACCCGGCCTTGACGTATTTCCGCCAGTCGTGCGCTTCTTTGAACCCGAGCACCTCCCGTGCCTTCCGGTTCGACAGCGGCGCCTCGTTGTCGCCGAGTTCGCGGGTGATCGGAACATTGGGGCAGTAGCGGCGCAGCACCTCGCGCGTCGGAATGTCGGCGGTGATGGTGTCGTTGACGGCGTTGAAGACCTGGAAGCCGAGCCCATCCTTCTCGATCGCCAAATGCACGATCTCTCCGAGGTCGCGGGCGTCGATATAGGACCAGGCATTGCGTTTGCGCGACGGGAGATTGGCGATGAAGCCGGGGAATTTGTCGTATTCATGCGGCTCGATGACATTGCCGATGCGCAGCGCATAGATGTCGATGCCGTAGCGCATGGCAAAGGCACGCGCGGTCTTTTCGTTCACGACCTTGGACAATCCGTAGGAGTCCATTGGATCGATGTCGTAATCTTCCTCGAGCGGAAAGCTTTTGAAATCCTTGTCGCCCTCGGCGAAGCAGACGCCATAGGTGGTCTCGCTGGAGGCGATCACGATCTTGCGGACGCCGAGCTTCGCCGCGGCCTCGATGACGTTATAGGTGCTGATGGTGTTGACGCGAAACGTCTCGTTATCCGGCTCGATCAGCACCCGCGGGATCGCGGCAAAATGGACGACGGCGTCCGGCGCCGTCGGCGGCTTGCCTGATTCAAAACCGTCAAAACCAAAATGCGTGGTCAGGGCGTTAAAGGCTTGGCCGCTGTCCGTCAGATCGGCGATCAGGGTCCCGATGCCAGGGTGATCGAACGGCTTGAGATCGACGTTGAGAAGCTCGTAGCCCTTGCTCTGCAGGCACGGCAGAGCATGCCTGCCGGCCTTGCCGGTTCCTCCGGTGAATACCACACGCTTGCCTGTCATTTGCTTTGTCGTCCTTGCTTGATCGAAGGAAAATTGTTGCTTGCTGAACTCGCGTCGTATCAAATCATGCCCGTGGTTTGGGAGCTAGGCCTATGCGCCCCTGTGTTCCCTCGTGGTGGTCACGGCGAGCGCACTGCTGGTCGTGACAGCCTCAGGCGACGGTAAGTTGATCCGTCTTTGCGATAGTGACTGAACTACGGTCGGAATTCTGCTAGACCGGCCGCATGAAAAAGATCGGCTTTCTGTCGTTTGGGCACTGGACGCCCTCATCGCAGGTGCAGACGCGGACGGCGGCTGACACCCTGTTGCAATCCATCGAGATTGCGGTCGCGGCCGAACAGCTGGGCCTGGATGGGGCTTATTTTCGGGTCCATCATTTCGCCCGCCAGCTCGCCTCGCCCTTCCCGCTGCTGGCGGCTGTTGGCGCCAGGACCAGCCGGATCGAGATCGGCACGGCCGTGATCGACATGCGTTACGAGAACCCGATGTACATGGCCGAGGACGCCGGCGCAGCTGACCTCATCGCCGGGGGCCGGTTGCAGCTCGGCATCAGTCGCGGCTCGCCCGAGCAGGTGATCGACGGCTGGCGCCATTTCGGTTACCAGCCCGCAGAGGGCGAGAGCGATGCCGATATGGGCCGGCGCCACGCGCAGCTTTTCCTCGACCTGCTGCGCGGTGAAGGATTTGCCAAGCCCAATCCGCGGCCGATGTTTGCCAATCCGCCGGGCCTGCTCCGCCTCGAACCTCATTCAGAAGGCCTGCGCGACCGCATCTGGTGGGGTGCCGGCTCGAACGCAACAGCGGTCTGGGCGGCCAAGCTCGGCTTGAACCTGCAAAGCTCGACGCTCAAGAACGACGAGACGGGCGAGCCCTTCCATGTACAGCAGGCTGCGCAAATTCGGGCGTACCGCACCGCCTGGAAGGAAGCCGGTCATGCGCGCGCGCCGCGCGTGTCGGTCAGCCGCAGCATCTTTGCGCTGGTCGACGATCGCGACCGCGCCTATTTCGGCCGCGACCAAGAAAACGAGGATCAGATCGGCTTCATCGATCCGACCACACGGGCGATCTTCGGCCGCAGCTATGCCGCCGAGCCTGACGTCTTGATCGAGCAACTCAGGGAAGACGAGGCGATCCGCGAGGCCGACACACTCTTACTCACCATCCCGAATCAATTGGGCGTCGCTTACAACACGCACGTCATCGAGGCGATCCTGACCCACGTCGCCCCTGCGCTCGGTTGGCGGTGAAGAGAGCGTTCCGGCAGCCATCGCAAAGGGATTGCGACCTTCGCTTTCTCTATCGTTGGTGCGAGCACCAACCCGTTAAGCAGCCGACGCGCGAGACATGACCAGGTCCCTCGCCTGCAGCGCCGGCACTGCCGGGCTGAAGAGAAAGCCCTGCATCTGGCTGCAACCGAGGTTGCGCAGGATCTCCCGCTGCGCATCTGTCTCGACGCCTTCCGCTGTCGTGACCATTTGTCGTGCGGATGCCATGTGCACGACCGCTTGCACGATCGCCGACGTCCCCTCCGCCTTACCGATATCGTTGATGAAAGCCCGATCGATCTTGATCTTGTCGAACGGGAATCGATGCAGATAGCTGAGCGACGAATAGCCGGTGCCGAAATCGTCCAGCGCGATGCGGACCCCGAGTTCACGCAATTGCTGCAGAATAGCGAGCGCCTGATCGTCGTCGCGAATGAGCACCGTCTCCGTCACCTCGAGCTCGAGCCGCCCGGGCAGAAGCCCCGATTTCGCAAGGGCCTCGGCGACCTTGAGCGCCAGTGTCTTCGCACGGAACTGGAGCGGCGAGACATTGACTGCAACGCGGATGTTGTCCGGCCATCCTGCCGCTTCCGTGCAGGCCTGCTCCAGGACCCACTCACCGATTTCGCCGATCAGCCCGATATCTTCCGCGACCGGAATGAACTCCGCAGGAGAGACCATGCCGCGCTCGGGATGGCGCCATCTGAGCAGAGCCTCGCAACCAATCACGACGTCGGTCGCGAGATCGACAAGCGGCTGATAATAGACTTCGAACTGGCCGCCTCCGAGCGCCTGACGAAGATCGTGCTCGAGCTGCCGCCTTTGCCGCGCATTGGCGTCGTATTCGGCGGTAAACAGTCTGAACGTATGACGCCCTTCGGATTTGGCCGCATACATGGCTAGGTCTGCGTGCTTCAAGAGATCATCTGCGGTATCGCCGTGCAGCGGCGCAATCGCAATGCCGATACTGGCGTCGGCACCGATTTGCTGGCCCTGGCACATCACCGGCACCCGAAGCGCCGCGAGAATCTGTTCGGCGAGCACAGCGAGCTCCGACGGATCGGCGCTGCCGGCCCGTATGATCGCAAATTCGTCGCCTCCGAGCCGCGCGACAAGATCGTTCGCGTTTACGCAGCTTCGCAGGCACTCTGCTGCATGTCGTAGCAATTCGTCGCCGATCTGGTGACCAAGCGAATCGTTGATGTTCTTGAACTCGTCGATATCGATGTAGAAGACGGCGAATGGTTCGCCGTCCTTGAGCTTGCCGACGCGACGCTCCAAATGCTCGCGCATCAGCACCCGGTTCGGGAGATCGGTCAGGGCATCGTAATGAGCCATGCGGGCGATGCGCTCTTCGGCGCGAATGCGGTCGGTCACGTCCTCATGTGTGGCGAGCCATCCGCCCGACGCACCGGGCTGATTCTTGATCTCGATCAGTCGTCTGTCGCTGGTTTCGACCACCGAAGTGTGGGTTTTGTCGAGGGATGCCAAAATTCCCTCGCAATAGGCATCGACGTCTTCGGAGAGCGACCCGGTATCGTAGCGGTGCTGGATCACGTCACGGAAGTTGGCTCCCGGCTTCACCACATCGGTCGACAGCTTGTACATCTCGATATAGCGGCGATTGCAGACGATCAGCCGTTCATCGCGATCGAACAGCAAAAGGCCAGCGGTCATGGTGTTCATCGCCACGTCGAGCCGCTCCTTTTCGATTGAGAGCCGGCGCGTCATCTGGCGGAAGATCAGCGTGAGCGTGGCAATCAGGAGCACGACGGAGAAAACGGCTATGGCCACGAAAAACTTGGTTTGCTGGCGCCACGTCGCGAGCGCGGCCTCCAGTGTCTGGGTCGCCACGATGACGATCGGCTCGCTGGTCAACATGCTCGACGCCAGCAGCCGCTCCTTGTGGTCCATCGGGCTCTTGAGACGAGTCGAGATGAACGGCTCGTCGAACACTGCGACCTGGTCGGGCGGACCCTTGCGAAAGTTTTGACCGATCAGGCCGCCGACATGGGGTATGCGAGCGAACAATTGGCCGTTACGATGATGCATCGCGATCGACGCATCGTGACCCAGCCCTGTCGAAGCAAAGAAGGACTCCAGCACCGCGGGTGCGAGCGCTCGAGTCACGACGCCGAGGAATTCGCCATGCGGGCCCGAAACGCGCCTTGCAAATACGATGACCGGGCCACCACCGAACCGCCCCTGCACGACCTCGACATCCTCCGGCAGTGCCGGATCTTCCTTGAGGCGGCGAAAATAGTTGCGATCGGAGATGTTGACATCGGCGACCGGCCAAGTGTTGGACGAATTGATCAGGACGCCGCGTGAATCGAACAGGTTAGCGCCGGCAATGTCGGACCAGCCGCGGGCCTTCGCGCGCAGCAGCTCATGGATGGTGAGCGTTGCCATTGCGGCGTGGAACTCAACGGTCGATTCGATACCGAGACTTTCAATCTCCGCGACGATGCTCTTCTGCAGGACGGAAAAATCGGCAAATTCCCGATCGAAATGCCGGGCGAGGAGCCGAACCGTGCTGTTCAGACTGTTACGGCTGCTCTCGACCGCATCCTGCCGGAATCGCTCGACCGTAAACGCGGTGCCGACCGCTGTCCCCGCCATCAGGACGAAGCCGGCGGCGATCAGCCAGGTGAGCGGTGCTCCTTGCCAACGACGAATGAACGAGCGCCAGCGCGCCGGCATCGCAATTTTCCTGACCATGGCTTTCCCCCGGCCAAGAACAATGATGCGATTCTAACAAAAGGTCGTTACCTTTGAAGGTAATGAAATAGTAAACGGGCTCGCGCCCAATGCAGCCGAGGAGTAAATTTGTACCCCAAGGCCAAGGGTTCGGCTAAAACAGCAGGATGCCGTCGTCTTCCTCAACCGCCGGCGTCGACACGGGGACGGCGGAGCCAAAGCCGAACCGTTGCAAGACATCGCGATGAACGTCGCGCTCGCGCTCCATCGTGTAGCGTGCAAACAGCTCGTCCAGCATTGTGCGATCGGCTGCCGTCAAAGCGGGTGCCGCCGGAATGGACTCCTGGGCCGCGATGTCTGCTGCGAGGCTCGGAAGGGAAGCCGCGGCCTCGCCGAGCGCGGTGATCCGCCCGCGCGCCAGATCCAGCAATTCGTCAAACGTCACGCTCTCACCGGCAAGACGCGTCATCATCCCGGTCAGTCGCTCGTTGCCGGTTTCGACCTCGTGCAGGGCGTTCAGCACGGCAGGCTCCAGCCGCGCCAGCTCCACGGCATCGTTCTTTGTGCGATGCTCTCGCAACTGACCGACCAGGCCTTCGATCGGGTCAAGCACGGACCTGAGCCGCGTTGCGGCGGCCGACATCTGGTCGGCCGCGGTCTTCAGCTCGTTGGCGATGACGACGAACGCATTGCCCTTGGTGCCGGCGCGAGCCGCCCGCAGACCCGCATTCATGCCGATCAGGGTAATGTCGTCTACAGCCTCGCCAAGCCCGGAAATGGCCTGGCGAAAGCGATCCACCGTTCCGGTCACGAGCGACAGCGCTTGATCGACCGATGCACCGGATTGTTCGCAGGCCAGGATCAGCTTCGAGGCCTGCGACAATTGCTGCCGCACCACGACGAGGAAAGACGAGGAATCGTCGGTCTTGCCGCCATAGAGCGCGCGGCTCTGCTTGAGGAGGGTGTCGGTGTCGCAGGTGATCGCGCCAAGCGAGCCGACGGTGCGCGCCAAATCCTGGTCGAACGCCAGCTTGGTGTCCTTCAGCTGGCCGGCCTCAACCTGCCCGATCAGCCAGGTCGCGGGCTCCGAAGCGGCGGGCACGAGGCTCGGCGCCGGCCTCGTCATGCCGCCGAGCCCGTCGCAAATATGCTCGAGGCGCTGGCGGGTGGCGTCGCCCGACTGTAGCGCGACGATCGCTTCCGCGATCGCTGCGGCGATCCGGTTGGCGCTCGTCCTCGCCATGTCGGTGAGCCTCGCGCCGTTCAATTGCTGGGACGTCAGGTCGGCGCGGGCTGCAATCAATCCGCTGGCGACCGCTGCGAGCTCAGCGCGATAGAGGCCATCGAACTCCTTCTGCCGCGCCAACGCATCTTCCACCGCCTTGACGAGCAAGAGGCCGTCGCGCGCGCACGCTTCAACGCAGCGCTGCGCGGCCTGCCCCAGCTCAAACGCTTCGCGGGTAAAATCGAGGAAGCTCTGGCGCTCGCCATCGAACGATGCGGCCTCGATCCGGGCACTGCGCGCCACGATCGTGATCATCTGGATGTGGCTAGAGAGAAGCTTGAGGATGGCACAGGCCTGCTTAGCCTGATCGCCGATGCCGCCGAGCAGGACGGCTTCGGCAGGCAACGCGAGTGCGACCGCATTGAGCCGGTCCCCGATATCCTGGAGCGCCTGCGAGGCACTCTCGATTCCCGTTCCCGACAGCTCCTGCGCCAGGACCACAAGGCTCTGCTCGAGCTCCTTGAAGATCCGATGCCCCTGGCTGAGACGATTACCGACGTCGGCAAAGGACTCTTCGATGCGCGAGGAGACGTCGGCGATCGAGGTCACCGCCGCTGCGATTGTATCCGTCATGTCGGTCGAGATCGTCACCGCATCAACCCGTCGTTGCGACCTGGCCGGCCTGGTGCCAGAGCGTGATCTCGCGCGGGATCAGGCGCAGCGGCACGATCTTTTCCGCGGCGCCCCGGGCAATCGCTTCCTTGGGCATGCCGAAGACGACGCAGCTCTCCTCATCCTGCGCACGCGTCGGCGCACCGAGCTTGCGCATCTCCAACAGGCCGCGCGCGCCGTCGTCGCCCATTCCCGTCATGATGATTCCGAGCGCATTAGGTCCGGCAAATTGTGCTGCCGAGCGGAACAACACGTCCACCGAGGGGCGATGCCGCGATACCGGTGGGCCATCCTTGATCGCAATGTGATAGCGCAGGCCGGTTCGCTGCAGCAGCATGTGCTTCGAGCCCGGCGCGATATAGGCGCAACCGGCCTGCACAAGTTCGCCGTCCTCGGCCTCCTTGACCTGGATCTGGCACGTCCCGTTCAGGCGACGCGCGAAAGCTGCGGTAAAGCCTTGCGGCATGTGCTGCACGATCAGGATTCCCGGACAATGCGGCGGCAGCGCCTCGAGCACGTCGGCGAGCGCCTCGGTCCCGCCGGTCGAGGCGCCGATGCAGACGATGCGTTCGGTGACCGGCCGCGACCGACCGGCCAGCGGTGGCGGCATGATCGCGTCCGCCGTCAGCTTCTTCTCGATCATGGGCCGACGCGCGGGACGCGGCCGCACCTTGGCCCGCGCCGCCGCCTTTACCGCCTCACGCAGCCGCGCCGAGCTCTCGAACAATGCCTGCCGGGTGTCGACGCGGGGCTTGGGCACGATGTCGACCGCGCCGGCTTCCAACGCTTCGAACATCTGCTCGGAGCCATCCTCGGTCAGCGACGAGCAGATGATCACGGGGATCGGGTGCTGCGCCATGATCTTGCGCAGGAAGGTGATGCCATCCATCTTCGGCATCGCGATATCGAGCAGGATGACGTCGGGCAATTCGCTCTGCAGACGGCGCGCCGCCGCGAACGGATCCGACGCCGTCGCCATGACCTCGATGTCCGGATCCTCGCTCAGGATCGTCGACAGGATCTGGCGCACCGAAGCGGAGTCGTCGACGATCAGCACGCGAATTTTTGGTTCGGCCACGGCGCACCCCTCCGCTAAACACGAAAGATCGTCGGCTGGACCTGCTTCAGTCCCGGCACCAGGCTGTGGATCATCGATTCCGAATGGCCGACCATCAGATAACCTCCGGGCCTCAGGTGCGAGCAGAGCCGCTCGACGACCTTGCGTTGGGTCTCGCGATCGAAATAGATCAGCACGTTGCGGCAGAAAATGATGTCGACGTCGCGATCGATGGGATATCGGCTGTCCATCAGGTTCATGCGCATGAAATTGGTCATGCGGCGCAGCTCCGGCACGACCCGAACCTCGTCGCTGTTACGATCCTTCGATCGCAGGAAATAGCGCTTCACAAATTCCGTTGGAACCGGTGCGAGCATGTCGCGCGTATAGATCGCCTGCCTAGCCAACGAGAGCACCGCGGTCGAAATGTCGGTGCCGAGAATCCGGAACCGGAACGGCCTGGAGTTGCGCGCCATGTCGTCCAGCACCATGGCCACGGTGTATGCTTCCATGCCCATCGAGGCGGCCGCGCTCCAGACCTTCAGCTCCTGACGACCGCCCGCCTTGACCAGCGACGGCACCGCGACGTCCGTCATGAACGTGAAGTGCGACGGCTCGCGAAAAAAATCGGTCTTGTTGGTCGTGACGACATCGATCAGATGCGTCAGCTCGCTCTCGGGCAGCCCTTCGTCGAAGAGCTTGTCGACATACTCCGCGATGCCCGAGAAGTTGAGCGCTCGGACGCGCTTGTGCAGGCGTCCTTCCAGCATCAGACGCTTGGCTTCGGGCAGCTTGATGCCGACCTGGTTCTCGATCAGCTCGGAGACCGAGCGGAAATGGCGATCCGAAAGATGCATCTGGTGCGAAAGGCTTGCCGTCGCCATGTCACGCCACGACGCCGGCGGATTCCAGCTCTGGATGGCCCGCGGTCGCCACCTCGGAGTCGGACATCAACTTCGCCAGATCGAAGATGATGATGAATTTATCAGCCTTGCGGCCGATGCGCGCGATGTAGTTGGATTGCCAGCGGCCGCCGACCGAAGGCACCGCTTCGCTCGTGCTCTCGTCGATATCGGTGACCTCGAAAACGCAATCGGCGACGAAGCCGACGCCGACGATGCGGTCCTCGACCGGCACGTCGAGGATGATGATCCGCGTTGCATCGGTCGACGGTACGCTTGGCAGATCGAGCTTCAGCCTGAGATCCACGATCGGATAGCCGACCCCACGCACGTCGATCATTCCAAGCAGGAAATGCGGCGCATGCGGCAGACGCGAAATCGGTCGCATGTCCAGGATCTCCCGGACATTGCGAATCGAAATGCCGAACGTTTCCCCGGCAAGGCCGAGCGTCAGATATTGGGCTGTGTCGGCCATGTCAGGCTTCCCTCATAGAGCGACAACTGGGAGGCGGCGTAGCCCGACAGGCGACGCCGCAACTCAAGACGGACGTCAGCGCTGAAAATCGGCATCACGCTCGTCAGCGCCGTCATCCAGGGCAAATGTAAAGCCACCACCGCCGCCCGCCCTGACGGCGCGGGCCGGTTTCACCGCCGCGAGCTTCTTACCGCCGCGCTCCGCCACCGCCATGCTGGCAGCCTTGGCGCGCAGTTGCCCGACGGCACGATCGATCGGCTTCGCCGCAGCAGGCGCCGCGGCCTCTTCGATCCGGAAATAGGCGATCGTGGCCTGCAGCTGCTCGGCCTGCGAAGCCAGTTCCTCAGAGGTCGACGACACCTGCTCCGAGGCGCTGGCATTCTGCTGCCCGACCTTGTCGAGCTGCTGGATCGCCTGGTTGATCTGCGCCGAGCCGACATCCTGCTCACGGCAGGCGGAGGTGATTTCCTCGACCAGTTCGGCGGTCTTCTTGATGTCGGGCACCAGCTTCGCGAGCATCTGGCCCGCCTCCCGCGCCGCCTTCACCGTGTCGGACGACAAGGTGCCGATCTCGGCGGCCGCGGCCTGGCTGCGTTCGGCAAGCTTGCGCACCTCGGAGGCGACCACCGCAAAGCCCTTGCCGTGTTCGCCGGCTCGCGCCGCTTCAACCGCTGCGTTCAGCGCCAGAAGGTCAGTCTGTCGAGCAATCTCCTGCACGATCGTGATCTTCTCGGCAATAGTTTGCATCGCCTCGACCGCCCTGCCGACGGCCGCACCGCTGGCTTCCGCATCCCGCGACGACTGTGCGGCGATCTTCTCAGTCTGGCTCGCGTTTTCGGCATTCTGCTTCACGTTCGCCGCCATCTCCTCCATTGCGGAGGACGCTTCCTCCGCAGAGGACGCCTGCTCGGTCGCGCCCTGCGAGAGCTGCTCGGCGCTGGCCGAAAGCTCCTGGCTGCCGGCCGAAACGTTCTGCGCCGCGGTCAAGGCTTCAGCCACGATCTGGCGGAGCTTCTCGACCATGCGCTCCAGCGCGATGCCGAGCGTATCCTTGTCGGAAAGCCGCTTCGCAGCGACGGTCAGATCGCCTTGCGCGATCTCGGAGGCCACGGCGGCGGTGGCGTTCAGATTGCCTGTCATCGTCGTCAGCGACTTGATGAGGTCGCCGACCTCGTCGTCGCTAATCGCATCAATCTTCTGGCTGAGA
The DNA here is from genome assembly GCF_049798375.1 of Bradyrhizobium sp. Classification (GTDB taxonomy): domain Bacteria; phylum Pseudomonadota; class Alphaproteobacteria; order Rhizobiales; family Xanthobacteraceae; genus Bradyrhizobium. The sequence continues at coordinate 8,126 of NZ_JBARGP010000669.1, read as the reverse complement.
TCGCCGATCGCAACCGCTTCGGCGAGGCCGACCGCACGGCCGAGCCCGCGGCTGATATTCAGCGCAATCCAGATTGCGGAACCGACAGCGATCAGCAGCGACACCACGATGATGCTGATCATCATGGTTTTGGCATTTGCGCCGTCCTGCGCCGCCTGCCGAGCCGCTTCGTCCATGCTCTTCTTCGCGTGGACGATATACTCGTTCACGGCAGCGATGGCGGCTTCGGAGAGCGCCTTGCCTTGCGTGCTCGCAAGCGCCGCAGCCTGGATGTTGCTGCCTTCCTTGACGATGTCGTTCACGCGCGAGGCGATGCTCAACAGACGTGCGCTTTGCGTCTCCAGCGCCTGCACCGAAAGTCCCGCCGCACGTGCCGCCGCGGATCCCTGCGCAATCGTCGATTTGAGAACGTCGGTACGCTCGGAGATTGCCTTCATCCTGACATTCAGGTCATCCATGTCGGCGGAGGAAAACGACGCAATGGTCTCGCGCTGGAACCGCGCACCCTCGAGCCTGATGGTCTGGAGGGCGTACAACAGGCCGCTCTTGTTCTCTGATGTCCCGCGATCGGCCTGCGACCAGAGCGCATCGATAGCGTCGTTCCAGTCCTTGAGAGCCGGCCTTTCCTCCGCATTCCACAGCTGAGTGGCCCGGTTGCTGGAATTTTCCATTCCGAGCTTGATGATCTTATCCTCGACTGCATTCATCTTATCGAACGCATCCGAGAATTTGGCCAGAAGTTGCTTGCCGGTCTCACTCGTCTTGGCGACGATCTCGTCTCGCATGCGGGCGGCTTCCTGGCGGCGCCGCCTGATCTCCTCACCTGTTTTCTGCATCTCCGCGTCGCTCGATGCGATGATGATGTCGCGCTCACCGCGCGTCTGGTAGAAGATTTCGTTCTGCAGCGAGCTGGCCTGATCCATCCGAACGGCTTTCTGAACGAGGATGTCCGAAGCATCGGCCAACTGGGTCAGCTTGGTGTAGGCGATGCCGCCCGTGATCATCGACAGCACGATGATCGCGCCGAAGGCGCTCGCCAGCTTAGCTTTGACAGTGAACCGCATTGTTAGCCTCTCGAGATCTTTCGGGTTTCTCAACTCAGGATGCGTTCCATGTTTGGAACGATGACGAATTCTTCAAGCCACTTGGTGATGAAGCGGATGAACTCCGGCTTCCAGTGCATCCCCACGCGCGGGGTCTGTTGCACGTCGGCAGGCACGATCTGGGTGACCTCGTAGACTTCGTCTGCAGAACGTCCGACGAGAGCCGGATCGTTGTCGATTTTGAGCTCGATCACGACGCCGCGGGTATCGATCGACGCGTTCGCCGGCGGCATGCCGAAGCGGATGCGCAGATCGGCAAGCGGAATCACATTGCCACGCACATTGATCACGCTCGGCACGACCGCGCGTGCGCCCGCTACCTTCCTCACGGTTACTGGATCGATGATTTCGCGCACCAGCTCGGCCTCGATCGCAAATTTCTCTTCACCAAGCCTGATCATCGCGACCTGAAGCGCTCCGTCTTGCGCGGCCGAGATGTCCTGTCTGTGCTCGATACTCATAAGGCGGTCACGATCATCTGCGGCTCGGCGTTGTCGACGTCGGTCGGGAATTTCGACGCAAATTGAAACGAACAAACGTCTCATCCAGCCTCGGGAAAATACTGGCCGATTCCCGAGACGGTTGCACGCTAGGAAGCCCAGATTAGCAATTGCTAAAGAATGGCAAGAAAGCCGCGTACATCCGGAACACCACGGGGAAATTAAGTGCGAGGTAACAACCGGACCTTAGCCTGCCGCGAGGCAATGCTGTTGTGGAACCATTCAACAGAAGTGATCGGTTGATGCTGACCCAAGCGCTTATCGTTGACGATAGTCCCTCGGTACTCGATTTCCTGAAGCGCCTGATCCAGACGGACGGCTCCGTTGTGGCCACGACATGTCGTGATCCGGTCAGTGCGCTCGAGATTGCAAGGGAACTTCACTTCGACATCGTGCTGGTCGACTACGAGATGCCGAAGATGGACGGCATCCGCTTCATTCGCGAGCTACGCGCTCTAGCGGGCTTCACCGAGACCCCCGTGGCGATGGTCACGTCGAGCGTCTCCGACGAGACCAAGCTTCGCGCATTAGAGGCCGGTGCAACGGATTTTCTTCCGAAACGCTCTGACAGCGTTGAGGTTCGCGTCCGCCTGCGCAACCTCGTCAGCCTTGGCCAGGCAGTCAGTAAGCTCAACGATCGGGCCTCCCATCTCGCGACCGAGGTTTCAGCGGCCACGCGCAAGCTGCAGGAACGCGAGGAGGAGATCATCCTGCGTCTCGCTCTCGCCGTGGAATATCGCGACAACGACACCGGCGAGCATACGCTGCGGGTGGCGAGATACAGCCGGGTCATCGCCGAGCAGCTCGGCTTCCCCGATCGCTTCTGCCGCGAGATCTATCTGGCAGCGCCACTCCACGACGTTGGCAAGGTCGGGATTCCCGATCACATTCTGCTCAAACCTGGCCGGCTGACGGAAAACGAGATGGCGGTGGTCCGGACTCACGCCGAAATCGGGGAGCATATCCTCGCGGATAGCGAATGTGACCTGATCCGCCTCGCCGCCACGATCGCAGCGGCGCATCATGAACGATGGGACGGCGGCGGCTATCCGAACGGACTCCGGGGTACCGAGATCCCGATCGCGGCGCGCGTGGTGGCGGTCGCAGATGTGTTCGACGCATTGACGACGCGCCGTCCCTACAAGGACGCGATGCCGCTCGTTGAGGCCCGCGACCATCTGATCGCGAACCGGACAAAGCATTTCGATCCCGACTGCGTCGATGCCTTCTTGTCGCGCTGGGACGAGGTCACATCGATCGCAACCTCGCAGTCGCTGGCGCTACTCCCGCGCAAGGGCGGTCGGTCGCTGCAGGTGGCCTGAGCCCGCAGATTTCGCGGCCGCTATGCAAATCGGCCTCTCCCGGTGGGGAAGAGGCCGATTTTGTTTTCTTGGCTGGATCGCTGAGGTCGCGTCTTCTCCCTCTAACGCTGGAAGTCCGCATCGCGCTCGTCGGCGCCATCATCCAGGGCGAAGGCGAAACCACCTCCGCCGGCCACCTTCTGTTGACGACGCGGGGCGGCCTTGCTCGGCGCCGGCTTCTTGCCGCCGCGATCTGCGGCCGCCATTTTTGCTGCCTTGCTGCGAAGCTGCCCAACCGCATGATCGATCGACGCCCCGCCCCTCGAGCTCGGCTCCGCCATGACGTTGTCGATCCGGAAGAAAGAGATCGTCGCCTGCAGCTGCTCGGCCTGCGAAGCCAGTTCCTCTGATGTCGAGGAGACCTGTTCGGACGCGCTGGCGTTCTGCTGGCCGACCTTGTCGAGCTGCTGGATCGCCTGGTTGATCTGCGCCGACCCGACATCCTGCTCTCGGCAGGCGGCCGTGATCTCCTGCACGAGCTCCGCCGTCTTCTTGATGTCCGGCACCAGCCTGGCGAGCATCTGGCCTGCGTCCTGCGCCACCTTGACGCTATCGGACGATAGCGTGCCGATTTCGGCCGCGGACGCCTGACTCCGTTCGGCGAGCTTGCGTACTTCGGAGGCAACCACCGCAAAGCCCTTGCCATGCTCGCCGGCACGTGCCGCTTCGACCGCTGCGTTCAATGCCAAGAGATCGGTCTGGCGTGCGATCTCCTGAACGATCGAGATCTTCTCCGCGATCGTCTGCATCGCCTGCACGGCGCGGCCGACTGCGGAGCCGCTCGCCTCGGCATCCTTGGCGGACTGCGTCGCGATCTTTTCGGTCTGGCTGGCATTGTCGGCGTTCTGCTTCACATTGGCCGCCATCTCCTCCATGGAGGACGAGGCTTCCTCGGCAGACGAGGCTTGCTCGGTCGCGCCCTGTGAAAGCTGCTCGGCCGAAGAGGACAATTCCTGGCTGCCGGCCGAGACGTTCTGCGCCGCGGTCAGCGCTTCGGAGACCACCTGCCGCAGCTTCTCGACCATGCGGTTGAGCGAGCGGACCAGATCGCCGATCTCGTCATTGCTCGCCGTCGGGATCGTCTGGCTGAGCTCGCCGCGCGCAACCGAGCTGGCGAGGTCGACGGCGCGTCCCAGCGCGCGGCTGATGCTGAGCGAGATCCACAGGGCGGCGCCGATCGCGATCGCCAGCGACGCCCCGACGATCGTCATTAGCACGAGCTGGGCCTGCTGGCCCTCCGCCCGGACTTGCACGACCTGATCGGCGAGTTGCCTCTTGGTGTTGGTAACATATGCGCCCATCGCATCGAGCGTGTCCGCGACGACCTTGTTGCCCTCCTTGAGCGTGCGCTCGGTGGCCCTGGTCTTGTCAGTCCGCGCCAGCTTGAAGGTCTCGTCCTGGAACGCGATCATCTTGGAATAGGTCGCCGCAAAACCGTCGAGGAGCCGCTTTCCTTGCTCGCTCGCCAGGGCATAGACCTCATCCCTGGTCTTGGACGCCGCTTCCCGGCTCTTGGCGGCGCTGGCAATGTGCTCTTCGACCTCCTGCTCCGGCCCGAGAACCGCGTTCTTCTCCGCCCGAAGCTGGATCAGAAGCTCCTTCTCGATCTCGGCGGCCTTCTCCATCCGCTTGGCGCGTAGCGCCATGCTATCGGCATTGCCGATCATGTCGCTCAGCTTCAGATAGGCGATGCCGCCGGCAACACCCGACAGAATGATGATCGCGCCGAATGCACTCGCCAACTTGGCCTTGATCGTAAATCTCATATCAGCCCCCGTCCGTGCCGGACGTCCCCTAGTTCAGAATACGTTCCATGTTCGGTACGATAACGAACTCGTCGTGCCACTTGGTGATGAAGCGGATGAACTCCGGTCGCCAATGCATGCCGACGCGCGGCGTCTGCTGCACATCGGTTCGAACGATCTCGGTCACCTCGTACACTTTGTCGGCGGTGAGTCCGACCAGAACCGGCTCGTTGTCGATCTTGAGCTCGACCACCACGATACGGGTGTCGACGGAGGCTTCCCTGATCGGCATCCCGAAGCGGATGCGCAGATCCGCCAGCGGGATCACGTTGCCGCGCACGTTGATCACGCTCGGCACGAACGCACGCGCCCCTGCCACCTCTGTCACCGGCACCGGATCGATGATCTCGCGCACCAGCTCGGCTTCGAGCGCGAACTTCTCCTCGCCCAGCCCAATCATGACGACTTGAAGCGCGCCATCGCCAGCCGCTGGGGCGTCCAGTTTCTGCTCGGTGCTCATCAGGCCGCCTCGTTCATCTGCTTCTCGGCCTGGGCCTGGGCCCGCGCCACCAGCTGCGCCACATCAAGGATCAGCGCTGCGGTGCCATCGCCCAGAATGGCCGCGCCCGAGAAGATCGTGACATCGGAATGCAGTTTCGACAGCGACTTGATCACGGTCTGGTGGCTGCCGATGATCTGGTCCGCCACCAGCCCGACGCGGCATTCGCCGGTCGAGATGATGATGTTCTTCTGATGCGGCTCAGCCGCGGCCTCCACGTGCAGCAGCTCGCGCAACCGCAGGAATGGCACCAGGCTGCCACGCACATTGAGGAAGCTTCGGCCGCGCGGCCGCTGGTCATCCGGCGTCAATTCGACGCATTCCTCCACCGCAGACAGCGGGATGATGTAGCGCCCCTCGCCGACCCGGATCAGGAGGCCCTCGATGATCGCCAAGGTCAACGGCAGCCGCAGCGTCACGGTGGTGCCTTGACCCGGCCTGGTCGACATGTCGATCGAACCGCGCATGTTCTCGATGGTGCGTTTCACCACGTCCATGCCGACGCCGCGGCCCGACAGCGCCGAGATGGTCTGCGCCGTCGAGAAGCCCGGATGGAATAGGAACTGATGGATATCACTGTCGGACAGCGTCGCGCCCGGCGCGATGAGGCCCTGCTCTTCCGCCTTGGCCTTGATACGCGCGGTATTGAGGCCGCCACCATTGTCGCGCACCATCACGAGCACCTGCGCGCCCGAGTGGACCGCCTGCAGCTCGATGCGGCCGGACTCGATCTTGCCGGCGGCCGATCGCGCTGCCGTATCCTCGATACCGTGGTCGATCGCGTTGCGGATCAGATGCACCAGCGGATCGGCCAGGCATTCGATCATGGTCTTGTCGAGCTCGGTGTCTTCGCCCGAGGTGACGAACTCCACGGGCTTGCCGAGATCGCGCGACAGATCGTGCACCAGACGACGGAAGCGGCCAAACAGCGAGCCGATCGGCACCATGCGCGCGCCCATCGTGGTATCGCGCAGGCTGCCCGCCAGCCGTTCGATCTCTTCGGCGATCATCTTGATCGACAGGTCGTCACTGCCCGCCGCCAACTGGCTAAGCCGCGCCTGTGCGATCACGAGCTCGCCGACCCGGTCCATCAACTCATCGAGCCGCTCGGCCTGCACGCGCACCGTGGCGCCTGCGCGGTCCTCGGTCCGCTTCGGCTCCTCGCGCCGGACCTTGGCAGGAGCTTGCGGTGCGACAGGCGCGACCGTTGCGGCCGCGACCGGCGATGGCGCAGCCGGCTCCTGCTCGGGGACGAGAGCCGGAGCTTCTACGACAATAGAAATGGCCGGCTCGTCCTGGCCTTCGACTTCCAGGATCAGCGAATCCTGGCTCGGCGCGACCATTGGCGGCGCGAGGTCGGATTGAGCCAGCGGCGCGACTGATAGTTTCATCTCGTCGCTGACGAACATGAAGACGTCGTCGATCGCGCTCCGATCGCAATCACAGTGCAGCGTGACGTCCCATTTGAGGTAGCAATCTTCCGGCTCGAGCTCATCCAGCATCGGAATCGCGTCGGTCAACGGCACGGCAAAGCAGGGACCAAGCTTGCAGAGATCCTCCAGCAGATCGAGCGGGTTCGAGCCGTTGCGGAGCACGTGCTGCTCGAACTCGAGATAAAGCTTCCAGCCTGCCGGACGGGCCGGTTGCACTGGTGCAGTGGCCGGCGCCGCAGCGACGGCTGGCTCTGCGACCAGCGCACGCGGCGCGACGAACTGCGTGAGGTCACCGAGGATGGCGTCACCGATGATCGTATCGGTCTCATCCGGGGCCTCGATCAAGGCGCGAATGTAATCCTTGGCCGCGAGCGCGACCGTGATCAGCTCCTGCGTCGGAACAATCTCGCCTTTCCTCACCCGATCGAACGCGGTCTCAAATTCATGAGTGAAGGTCGCGACCTTGTCGAACCCGAACATCGCGCCCGATCCCTTGATCGTGTGCAGGGCGCGGAACGCGGTATCGACCAGTTCCTTGTCGTGCGGGCGCTGGCCGAGATCGAGCAACGTGCCTTCCAACACCTCCAGCAGTTCGCTTGCTTCCTGACGGAAAACTGCAGTGGCGTCGGCGAAGCTCATGAGCGCACCAGCTTGCCGACCACTGCGAGCAGCTGGGCCGGGACGAACGGCTTGGTGATCCATCCGGTGGCACCGGCGCTCTTCGCCTCCTGCTTGACGCCATCGCTGGATTCAGTGGTCAGGAACACGATCGGCAGGCCGGTGAGCGTCGGTTGCTTTCGCAGCGCGCGGATCAGGTCCAGGCCGTTCATGACGGGCATGTTGAGATCGGTGATCACCATGTCGGGTTTGCTGGCCTGCGCCTTGGCGAGACCCTGGGCGCCGTCGCCCGCTTCGATCACGCTGTGACCGGCCGGCTCGAGCGTCATTCTGATCATCTGGCGCATGCTCGGTGAATCGTCGACTGTCAGGATCGTCGCCATTGGCGCCTCTTATGGTCTATCTAGATGATGCGCGATGATCTCGTCGCTGGTGAAGCCGGCGCGGTGCAGAGTGTTGCGAAGCGCCTGCGAGAAAGCCGTCAGGACGACCTTGCGTCCTTCGGCTCTGCCGGTCTTGGCGGTCGACAGCAGCAGCTGGACCGACGTGACGTCAGCCTTATTGACGTCTGAGCAGTCGATCTCGAGCCGCTCGTGACGGCCGAATGCATCGCGGATCAGATCGCAGACCGCTCTTATGCACGCAATGCTGCAGTCGGCCGGAAGCCGTAGCGCTTGTCTGGGCGAACTCAGATCAGACATCGCCGACCTCCACACTGATGAATTCACGCGATTCACTTGCTTGCGAAGTGAAGCGATACAACCGGAACGGTAGATTTCAGGGATGAGCAAACCGTTAAGAGCTCGC
>NZ_JBARGP010000668.1:0-2857 GCF_049798375.1 Bradyrhizobium sp. | reverse complement strand
CAATCACCGACGTCAAGAAGCTGTCGTTCGAGCGCGCAATCGAGGAGCTCGAAACGATCGTGAAGCGGCTCGAGGACGGCAAGGTGCCGCTCGAGGAGTCGGTGACGATCTACGAGCGCGGCGAGGCCTTGAAGCGCCGCTGCGAGGAACTGCTGCGCCAAGCCGAAGCGCGGGTCGAGAAGATCACCACCGACGCCAGCGGCCAAGCCGCCGGCGTCGAGCCGCTCGACGTGCAGTGAGCCCCAAAACGAGCTGAAGGCCGGCAGCCGACGGTTTGGCAGCTGCCGATATCGCGGCTTCCTCGCTCCGCCGGACCGGGCTTGATCCAGCATGTGCCGATCTGCCGCACCGCGGCCGGCGCTGTGCACAGCTGCTGGAATTGTTTGCAAATCCGTCTCGGTCTGCGCCCTCTCCTGCTATAGTCGCGTTGGGGAGCCCGGGGGCCAGCGGCTGTCTCATTGCCCGTTTCCACGAACGCCGGGCGATGAAGCAGCATGATCTTTGCCCGTTTCGGTCTCATGGAAACGCTTTGGGATTTCACAGCGCGTGCGCGTGTCGAACCGCCATATCATTTACGTGCAGGGCTACGACCCGCGGGGGCTCGCGCAATACTACCGCATGTTCCGCACCGAACTGCGCAAGTTCGCTCGCCTCTACCAGCTTTCCGCCACCATCAGCCGGCCGCACAGCCGATCCGACGACGAGATCACCTCCTGGTCGATCGAGACCGGCACGCAAGACAATGGACAAGGCTGGCGGACTCGCACCGACTACGACTTCCTCCGCTTCGAGGATTTCATCCAGAACGATCTTGCCGCGCCGATCTGGCGCACCGTGCCACATGCCGTGTGGCTCTACTGGCAGATGATTTTCTGCGGCACCATCGGCCGGTTCTGGCGCGCCAGTTGGCGGTTCGCGATCTTCATGACCTGGCCGCATATCATCCTGTTGCTGGAGGCGCTGGTTGCGGCCGGCACCGGCTTCGTGTTCGGCAAGGGGCTCGATGCGCTGGGCGTGCCATGGCCCCTGCCCTGGCTCGCGGGATCCGGGATCTTCATTGCGCTGCTGTGGGGTGCGCTGCGCTATTTTGAAAACCAGACCTACGTGCTCTATCTGCTCCGCGACACGATCTGGACAATTCAGTTCTCGCACCGGCGACGACCAGACTGGGATCAGCGCATCGATCGTTTCGCGCAGTACCTCACCGAGGTGGCGCGCACGAGCGAGGCCGACGAGATCGTCCTGGTCGGTCACAGCTCGGGATCGTTCCTGGCTGCGGAGATGCTGGCGCGGGCGCTGCAGCTCGATCCGGCGCTTGGCCGCCACGGTCCGCGCATCATGCTGCTCACCGTCGGTAGCAATTTCCCGATCGTCGGCTTCCATAAGGCGGCGAGCGACTTCCGCGACCACCTCGCCCGGCTTGCTGTCGAGCCACAGATCGACTGGATCGACTGCCAGGCGCGCAAGGACGTGATGAACTTCTTCCCCCTCGACCCGATCGCCTCCCATGGCATCGACCCGGGCAGCGCCAGGCGCAATCCGACCATCGTGCCGGTGCGCTTCCGCGAAATCATCAGACCGGAGCACTACAATCTGTTCCGCTGGCAGTTCTTCCGGGTGCATTTCCAGTTCGTGATGGCCAACGAGCGGCCGCACGCCTACGACTTCTTCATGATCGTCTGTGGCCCGGTGGCCCTCCGCGAACGCATGGCTCACCCCGCTGGCGCGCTAGCAATCGCCACGGCGTCTGATGGCGCAGAGCGTGAGCAGGCGTGGTCCGAGCTCGCGGGATCGGGCCCCTTAGGGGGATCTGTTGCCGTCAATCCGGGCAGCGCCAAGGAACCCGCGGCGCGCCGCCGCGGTTAACGTTCTGGCCAGCCATAGCGTTGGCGGGCTTGCCATATTCCGCTGGGTTGGCTTTAAGGCGCACTTTGGTGTAAGGCTTCCAGGAACTGCGGGCTTTTGGAGGCGCGTGCTCCCGGGAACGCGGCCGAGTTAAGTGTCTGCAGAAGCTGACGAAATGACTTGGTACGCGATCGCTGCGAAAGACTTGTCGGAATGAGTTGGTGAAACGACTTGGCGAAAGGCCCGGATGGACACCGCCAAGAGTGATTTACGTCACACAGACAGACTTCGGCCGCAGTTAGGCTGTCTTCTTTGCCTTTGGTCCGCGCGGATGACACCTTAGATGGTTGAGATCTCGCCGCCCGTTACGATGAACCTCTCTGACGTCGGCCCTTGAACCCGACCTGCAAAATTGGAATATCGCCGTGACCGATTATAGTAAAACGCCGCTTCTCGACACCATCAAGACACCGGACGATCTGCGCCGGCTCAAGGTGGAGCAGGTCCGGCAGGTCGCCGACGAGCTGCGCCAGGAGACCATCGATGCCGTCTCGGTGACCGGCGGTCATTTCGGCGCCGGTCTCGGTGTCGTGGAACTCACCACTGCCATCCACTACGTGTTCGACACCCCCCGCGATCGCCTGATCTGGGACGTCGGCCACCAGGCCTACCCGCACAAGATCCTGACCGGCCGCCGCGATCGCATCCGCACCTTGCGCACCGGTGGTGGCCTCTCTGGCTTCACCAAGCGCTCGGAGAGCGATTACGATCCGTTCGGCGCTGCGCACTCCTCGACCTCGATCTCGGCCGGCCTCGGCATGGCCGTCGCCCGCGACCTCTCCGGCGGCAAGAACAACGTGATCGCCGTGATCGGCGACGGCGCGATGTCCGCCGGCATGGCCTATGAGGCCATGAACAATGCGGGCGCGATGAACTCCCGCCTGATCGTGATCCTCAATGACAACGACATGTCGATCGCGCCGCCGGTCGGCGCCATGTCGGCCTATCTGTC
>NZ_JBARGP010000667.1:0-3294 GCF_049798375.1 Bradyrhizobium sp. | reverse complement strand
CGCGTGCGCTCGCCCTTCGGGCGATCACTCTTGGAATGCTCGGTCTTGATGTCCCCGGGACGATCGCCCTTGCGGCGGTCGGCCGGACGGTCCGACCGGGCTGTGGTTCGCTTGATACGGCGGCTCATGGCCGGTGGGTATCCCAAAAGCCACTGTCAGTCACGGCGAAATCGCTATAATTCGGCGGGCAAGGACTTGCGTCACAGGCTGGAGCAGATCGGATGGCGTGGGCGAAACTGACCCTGATGGTCGCGGCAGGATTGCTGGGGCTGACGTCCGCACAGGCCCAGCAGAGCCCGATGCCCGACGATATCGCCTGGAAGCTGATCGAGATCGGCCGCACGGTCGACCCGGTCAAGACGGCCGCGATCTACGCGCCGCTGCAGGAGAAGGAGCCGTATCAGGGCGTCAAGGTGCAGCGCGACGTCAAATACGGCCCGGCCGAGCGCAATTTGCTCGATGTCTTTACGCCCGATGCCAACGGCGGCGGGCCGCGACCGGTCCTGATCTTCGTGCATGGCGGCGCCTTCATCGGCGGCAACAAGCGCACCACGCCGGACAGCCCGTTCTACGACAACATCATGCTGTGGGCCGTGCGGCACGGCTATGTCGGGGTCAACATGGCCTATAGGCTGGCACCGAAATCGCCCTGGCCGGCCGCCGCCGAGGACATCGCCAACGCCGTGCAATGGGTCGCGGCGAACGTGCCGAAGTCAGGCGGTAATCCGGGCCGCGTGTTCCTGATGGGCCATTCGGCCGGCGCGGTGCATGTCGCGAGCTATGTCGCGCATCCCGAATTCTACAAGGTCCAGGGCGGCGGCCTCGCCGGCGCGATCATGGTCTCCGGCATCTACGATCTCACGGCCTCCCCGCTCGGCGACCCCGAGCTGGCCTATTTCGGCTCCGATCCCTCGCGCTACCAGGAGCGCTCGTCGTTCGCAGGCCTGCAGGCCACTGCGTTGCCTTTGCTGATCGCCTCCGCCGAGCTCGATCCGCCGCGCTTCGTCGAGCAGTTCGAGTTGCTCAGGCAGGCCACCTGCAAACGTCCATCGGGCTGCGCCCGCGCGGTGATGCTGCCGCAGCACAGCCACATGTCGGAGGTCTATTCGATCAACACCGAAGACGACCGGCTGACGCGGGAGATCGCGGAGTTCATGCAGTCGGGGAAATAACATCAACCGCCCCGCTCTTTTCTCAGCTTGTCCCAATACTCCAGCCGTTTCCTGATCTCGCGCTCGAAGCCGCGCTCGGGCGGATCGTAGAAATGCTGCCGCCCCAGGCTTTCGGGAAAATAGTCCTGGCCGGAGAACGCGTCCGGCGTGTCGTGGTCGTATTGATAGCCTGAGCCGTAGCCCTCGCCCTGCATCAGCTTGGTCGGCGCATTGAGAATATGCTTGGGCGGCAGCAGCGAGCCGTTCTCCTTCGCCACCCGCTTGGCGGCGCCGAACGCCTTGTAGGCGGCGTTCGATTTCGGCGCGGTCGCGACATAGATCACGGCCTGCGCGATCGCGAGCTCGCCTTCGGGTGAGCCGAGAAAGTCATAGGCATCCTTGGCGGCGTTGGCGACGACCAGCGCCTGCGGATCGGCCAGACCAATATCCTCCACCGCCATGCGGACGATGCGCCGCGCCAGGAACAGCGGGTCCTCGCCGGCATCGAGCATACGCGCGAAGTAATACAGCGCCGCATCCGGATCGGAGCCGCGCACCGACTTATGCAGCGCCGAGATCAAATTGTAATGGCCGTCGGCCGACTTGTCGTAGATCGGGGCGCGACGCTGCAGGATGTCCTGCAGCTGCACCGCGTTGAAGATCTCGTCCTTGCGCGCCGAGCGCCAGACCTCCTCGGCCAAGGTCAGCGCGGCGCGGCCATCGCCATCGGCCATCCGGATCAGCACCGCGCGTGCTTCGTCATCCAGCGGCAACGCCCTGCCCTCGGCCGCTTCCGCATTGGCGTAGAGCTTTTCGATCGCAGCTGCGTCGAGCGAATGGAACACCAGCACGCGCGCGCGCGACAGCAGGGCCGCGTTGAGCTCGAATGACGGGTTCTCGGTGGTGGCGCCGACCAGCACCACGGTGCCGTCTTCCATCACGGGCAGAAACGAGTCCTGCTGGGCGCGGTTGAAGCGGTGCACCTCGTCGACGAAGAGAAGCGTGCCCTTGCCCATCTCACGGCGGCTGCGCGCCGCGTCGAACACCTTTTTCAGGTCGGCGACGCCGGAGAACACCGCCGAGATCTGCTCGAAATGCAGCTCGGTCGCGTCAGCCAGCAGCCGCGCCACCGTGGTCTTGCCGGTGCCCGGCGGCCCCCAGAAAATGAGCGAGCCGAGCGTACGCGTCTCCAGCATCCGCGTCAGCGCGCCGTCGGGCCCGAGAATGTGATCCTGGCCGACGACGTCTGACAGCTGGTGCGGCCGCAGCTTCTCCGGCAGCGGACGGGGCGCATCCTGCTCCAGCCCCGCCGCGGCGAAGAGATTGGAGCCTGAGCCCTGCTGCGGCCGCTTCGGACTCATCCGCCGAGCGTGACGTTCATCTGCTGGCCACCGCGCAGCAGCGTGATGCGCCAGATCCGCGAGCCGTCGCGCGAGAGCTTCTCGAGCTCGGAGGTCCTGACGATCTTCTGGCCGTTGACGGCCATGATGATGTCGCCCTTCTGGAAGCCGACATTGGCCGCCGTGGTATCCTCGCCCGGCTCGAGCACGACCACGCCTTCGGTATCGGCATCGAGGTGCAGCTCGTCGGCGACCGCCGGCGAGATGTTGGCAACCTTGGCGCCCTGGAACGGCGAGCGGCCATTGATCACCATCTCGCTGCGGTTGCTGTCGGGCGCGGTCTCCAGCGCGACCTGGAGCTTCACCGGCTTGCCGCCGCGCTGCACGTCGATCTGCGCGGTGCCGCCGATCGGACGGGTGGCGAAACGGTAGTCGAAGGCGTTCGGGTCGTCGATGGCCTGGCCGTCGATCGCCGTGATCAGGTCGGAGGCCTTCAGCCCCGCACGCGCCGCCGGGCTGTTCGGCACCACGCTGGCGACCAGCGCCCCTGTGGGCGAGCGCAGGCCGAGGCTGTCGGCGATATCGGGCGTCACCGCCTGCAGCTTGGCGCCGAGCCACGGCCGCTTCACCGTCTTGCCACCGCTCTTGGCGGACGCGATCACGACGCGGACCATGTTGGCGGGAATGGCAAAGCCGATGCCCTGCGAGCCGCCGGAGCGCGAATAGATCGCGGTGTTGATGCCGGCGAGCTTGCCGGTCATGTCGACCAGCGCGCCGCCGGAATTGCCGGGATTGATCGCCGC
>NZ_JBARGP010000666.1:0-3661 GCF_049798375.1 Bradyrhizobium sp. | reverse complement strand
GACGGTCACATCCCGCCCGGCGCTTTCGTGCCGAAGGAGGGTTAGTCAGGATGAGCTCGTATCGCATAGTGGCGCCGCAAGGCACCCTGCCACCCTCCCCTGGAGGGGGAGGGTTGGCTCACATCGAGCGCAGCGAGGATGTGAGACGGGGTGGGGTGATCGTGCGGCGAACGCAGTGCCCGACAACTTCACCCCCCCCCGGCTCGCTTGCGCTACGCCCAAGCGAGCCGACCCTCCCCCTCCAGGGGAGGGTGAAGGACTTCCCCGCGGCCGCTCTTGAGCCGCATTGTCGCTTGATGCGTTAGAGGGCTTCCATGGCGCCGCGCAACATCCAAGTCAGCGAACACAGCCGGCCGGTGCTGCCGCGCCATACCAAGCTGAAATACGACGAGACGCGGCAGGTCTGGGTGATCCTGGCGCCGGAGCGCGTGCTGGCGCCGGACGAAATTTCCGTCGAAGTGCTTCAGCTCTGTGATGGCGTGCGCAGTGTCGCCGTCATCATCGACGAGCTGGCGGCGAAATATGCCGCACCGCGCGACACCATCGCGACTGACGTCGTTGCCATGTTGCAGGACCTCGCCGACAAGGGCTTCCTAACCGAAGTTCGGGAGAAGACCTCATGACCGAACTCACTGATATCCAACCGCGCACCGACGCCGGTGATGGACTCGCGGTGTTAGAGGCGCGCGGCTCGGTCGCCGAGACCTTTGGCATTCCGCTCGCCGTGCTGCTGGAGCTCACGCATCGCTGCCCGCTGCAATGCCCGTATTGCTCGAACCCGCTGGAGCTTGACCGCGCGGGCAATGAGCTGACGACGGCCGAATGGAAGAAGGTGCTGTCGGAACTCGCCGAGATCGGCGTGCTGCAGGTGCACTTTTCCGGCGGCGAGCCGACCGCGCGCAAGGATCTGGTCGAGCTGGTCCAGCACGCCAATGATATCGGGCTCTACACCAATCTGATCACCTCCGCGGTGCTGCTGACGCGCGAGCGGCTGAAGGAGCTGGCCGACGCCGGACTCTGCCATGTGCAGATCAGCTTCCAGGGCAATGAGCCCGGCGTCGCCGACCGCGTCGGCGGCCACAAAGGCGGCCATGCCAAGAAGCTCGAGGTCGCGAAGTGGACCCGCGAGCTCGATCTGCCGCTGACCGTAAATGCGGTGATGCATCGGCAGAACCTGCATCAGCTGCCCGATATCATTCAGATGGCCGTCAATCTCGATGCCGACCGGTTAGAGGTCGCCAACGTGCAATATTACGGCTGGGCGCTGAAGAACCGTGCCAGCCTGATGCCGACCTTCGCGCAACTCGAAGAGACCGATCGGCTGGTCGAGGAGGCGCGCGAGCGGCTGAAGGGCGTTCTTACGATCGACTATGTCGTGCCGGACTACTACGCGCTGCGGCCGAAGAAATGCATGGGCGGCTGGGGCCGGCAGTTCTTCAACATCTCGCCCGCGGGCAAGGTGCTGCCGTGCCACGCCGCCGAGAGCATCACCGGGCTCGAATTCGAGTCGGTGCGCTCGAACCATTCGATCGCCTGGATCTGGCAGAACTCGGAAGCCTTCAACCGCTATCGCGGCACCGGCTGGATGAAGGAGCCGTGTAAGTCCTGCGAATTCCGCGAGGTCGATTTCGGCGGCTGCCGCTGCCAGGCCTTCGCGCTCACGGGCGATGCGGGCAATACCGACCCGGCTTGCACGCTGTCGCCGTTGCACGAGAGCATCTTCAAGCAGGCCGAGCTCGATGCGGCATCCGGACAGGACCGTTTCCTGTATCGCAACTTTGCCGGCGGCACGCTGGAGAAGGATGATTCTGGTGCCTGACGCCGAAGCGGGACACGCCGCGTCGCGCGCCGATCCGTTCGCCCCGCTCACCTCCGAATGGCTACGCGTTTCCGGCGGCCATGAGATCTATGTCGAGAGCGTCGGCCGTTCCGGCGGCGTGCCCGCAGTCTACCTGCACGGTGGGCCCGGCTCCGGCTGTCAGCCCGACCATCGCCGGCTGTTCGACCCCGAGCGCTTTCACGCCGTGCTGTTCGACCAGCGCGGCTGTGGGCGCAGCAAGCCAAAAGGCAGCCGCGTCAATAACACCCTGCCCGATCTGATCGCCGACATGGAGGTCATCCGCGAGCGGTTCGGCTTTCAACGCTGGATCGTTTCCGGCGGCTCCTGGGGCGCGACGCTGGCGCTGGCTTATGCGCAGGCGCATCCCACACGCGTCGCGGGCCTGGTGCTGCGCGCGACATTCCTCGGCACGCGCGCCGAAGTCGAGACTGCTTTTGGCCCTGCGCTGGCGCGCTTCTATCCCGACCTGCACCGCGATTTCGTCGAGATGCTGCCTGTCGAAGAGCGCGGTGCAGTAGTCGCCTCGTATTGGCGGCGCATCCTCAATCCCGATCCGGCCATCCATGGTCCCGCCGCGCGCGCCTGGCACGACACCGAGCGTGCACTGTCCGAGGTGAAGCCGGGCCGCGCCCAACTCGACCGGCTCGCGGTGCGCTCCGGCAATGCGATGCCGGCGACGCCGTTCATGGAGGCGCATTACTTCCACAACGACTGTTTCATGGCGCCAAACCAGTTGCTGCGCGACGCTGGCAGGCTTGCGGGCATTCCCGGCATCATCGTGCAGGGCCGTTATGACCTGCTCTGCCCGCCCTCAACCTCGGCGGCGCTCGCGTCGGTCTGGCGCGAGGTCGAAATTCGTGTCATCGAAGCCGCAGGTCACAATCTTTATGACCCCGGCATCCGCGATGCGGTCATGAAATCGATTGCGGATATGGCGGCGCACACGAGGCCGCGGTAATACAAGACAGCACTGCTTGACGTCCTTCACCGTCCCCTGGAGGGTCAGGGTTGGCACACCTCCTACGGCTCGCCCCGCTGCAACCTCGCCCCGCCTGCGGGGAGAGATCGGATTGCGAAGCAATCCGGGTGAGGGGGTACAGGTCTACAATTCACACCAATCGGGCGTCTGCCCCTCATCCCACCCTCTCCCCGTAAGAACGGGGAGAGGGTGCGCACTGCCCACTGCGCGATAGCCCGCGAACATCAACGAAAGACAAGGACTCCCACAATGCCCATCGCCGGACAAGGCATGCTGCTGACCTCGATGGACATCGATCCATCTGACGAAACCGACTTCAATCGCTGGTACGACCGCGAGCATCTGGAGGAGCGTGTCGCGATCGCTGGGTTCATCGAGGCGCGGCGCTATGTCGCCGAGCAGGGCAGCCCGAAATATCTCAGCCTCTATTCGACCAACACCATCGAGGTGCTCGACAGCGCGCCTTACCGCGCGCGGCTCGCCGATCAGACCGAATGGTCTGTCACGACCATGGCGAAGTTCAAGAACATGATTCGCAGCGTCGCGCGGATCACCATCAGCAAGGGCACCGGCCGCGGCGCCTTGCTCGGCCTCATCCGCCTGCGCCCCAAGCCCGGCCAGGACGGCGCGCTGCGCGATGCCCTGCGCGTCGAACTCGATCCTTCCGGTCTCGACGGCATCATCTCGATGCATCTGCTCGAAGGCGATGCCGGTCTCTCCGGCCCCACCGGGGGCATTCCCGCAACCTCACGCGGCGCGGACTGGTTCGTGCTGATCGATGGCACCGACAGCCATGCCATCGCCACGCTGATGACGACGCGCTTCGCTGCGATCGACGGCCC
>NZ_JBARGP010000665.1:0-14883 GCF_049798375.1 Bradyrhizobium sp. | reverse complement strand
AATTGCAGGGCGATACCCTGCCTGGCGTCAGCTCGGCGACCGCGATCGACAGCATGAAGCGCTTGGCCGAACAGATCCTGCCGAGCGGCTTCTCCTATGAATGGACCGACCTGTCCTATCAGCAGGTGAACGGCAGCAAGGCCGGACTCTACGTGTTTCCGATCTGCGTGCTGTTCGTCTATCTGGTGCTGGCAGCGCAGTACGGCAGCTGGAGCCTGCCGTTTTCGGTGATCCTGATCGTGCCGATGTGTCTGCTGGCGGCGACCATCGGCGTGCGCATCATGGGGCAGGACGTCAACGTGCTGACCCAGATCGGCTTCGTGGTACTGGTCGGGCTTGCGGCCAAGAACGCGATCCTGATCGTCGAATTCGCCCGCGACATCGAGAACGAGGGGCGCGACCGCCTGGAGGCCGTCATCGAAGCTTGTCGTTTGAGATTGCGGCCGATCCTGATGACGTCGTTCGCCTTCATCCTCGGCGTGCTGCCGCTGGTGATCTCGACCGGCTCCGGCTCGGAGATGCGCCGGGCCGTCGGTGTCGCCGTGTTCTTCGGCATGCTCGGGGTGACACTGTTCGGCCTGCTGTTCACGCCGATCTTCTACGTGGTGGTCCGCAACCTCGCCGAAGGCCGTCATCCAAAGAAGCCGGCGGTGGAGGTGTGAACGGAGAATGTGCGCGCGGCCGTCGCCACGCACTCCGCCGTCGTCCCGGGTCGGCGCGCTGCGCGCTTGCCCGGGACGACACCATTTGTGGGGCGCTGCTGGCAGTATAGCCCTACGAACCTGGTCCGTCGGGCAAATCAGTTGCGCGGGTTTTGCCTAAAGATTGGCATGGCAGGTCGCTTCCGAACGGCCGAAATCAAATGCGCGAACAGCAATTTTGCGAGCCGCGTCAAGCTGATCGGAGCGATCAAGCCTCCCGCGTAAAACATTTCTGTTTCCATTTTTCAGAAATCATGATTGTCTGTCACCATCCCGCCTCGATGAGAGGGGCGTTTCGGCCAATCGTCACGAACGTGGAGGCGGGGAGCGGTGGACGCGGATGGTGCGAAGACGATCGCACCTGATGCGGACGGCGAAGTCGTGGGGTTCTGGCATCCCGGTGCTGATGCCAAGTTGGCGATGATGCTGTGGCATCGCGCCGATGACGGGGGCAATCAAGCCGGTCCCCGGGGAGACCTCGTATAAGCCGTAACCCATCGCGCAGGGAATGCCGGATGACCGGCTGAACCCGTGGTACCTGCCGCCTGCGTTTTTTTCCGCAGGCGGGCCATGGGTGAGGCCTTCACCCGGCGTTCCCTGCGCCCTCTTCCTGAAGGGGGTGGAACAACTTCAATAGCTCGGACGCTGAACACGCCGCGAGGACGAGAGGCCATGTCGCCGCGGCGCTCTGATCCTGTTTACCGCAGACATAGGTTTTAGATGAGCAACACCGTCATTGCGAGCGAAGCGAAGCAATCCAGCGCTGCAGCAATGATTCTGGATAGCTTTGTCGCCTGCGGCTCCTCGCAATGACGGCTACCATCAGCTGTCCTTGCGGGCCACGCGGTTGGCAGACAGCGTCACCGCGCTCATCATTGCGGCGAGAATCCAGAACGTGGTCGGCAGGTTAGAGTGCTTGGCGATGAAGCCGATTCCCGCAGGGCCGACCAGAATGCCCGCATAGCCGGTCGTGGTGATCGCGGCGACCGCGAGGCCGACTGGCATCGCGCGCTGCGCGCCGGCACGGCGAAACAGCACCGGCACGAGGTTCGAGGCGCCGAGCCCGATCAGCAGGAAGCCGGCGAGCGCGATCGCCGCATTGGGCCCCGTCAGCAGCACGGCGAAACCCGCAATGGCGATGCAGCTGCCCCACATCATGGTGGCGCGGTCGCCGATCCGCGCCACCACGGAATCGCCGACCAGCCGTCCCGTCGTCATCGCGATCGAGAACAGCATATAGCCGATGCCGCTGTGCGTGGCCTCAACGAGCCTGGTGTCGGTCAGCAGCAGCGCGCTCCAGTCCAGCATCGCGCCTTCGACCAGGAAGGTGATTGCCGTCAGCATTGCCAGCAGCAGCACGATGCCGTGCGGCATTACGAACAGGGGAGTCTCTTCGGCCTTGGCCGCGCGCAGCAGCCGTGGCGCAGCGGCGGCGATCGCAGCCAGCATCACCGCCGTGCAGATCAAGGTGCCGGTGAAGGCGCCGATCTGCACCGCGAGCAGGCCAGTCATCAGCGCCGATCCGGCGAAGCCGCCGATGCTGAACAGCGCGTGAAAGCCGGACATCAACGGCCGGTCGGAGGCGTGCTCGACTTCGAGCGCATGAATATTGGCCGCGACATCGATCGAGCCGAGCGAAGCACCAAAGCCGAGCAGGACCAGGCCGAGCTGGATCGGTGTGGCGGCAATCGAAAGCCACGGCAGCAGCGCGGCAAGCCCGACGCCGCCAGCGATGATGAGCGGCCGGTCGCCATAGCGGGTGCTCAGCATGCCGGTCAGCAGCATTGCGGGCACCGAGCCGATGCCGAGGCACAGCAGCAGCAGCCCGAGCGTGCCATCGTCGACCGCGAGCCGCGCTTTCGCGAACGGCACCAACGGGGCCCAGCAGGCAATGCCAAAGCCGGCGACGAAGAATGTCAGGCGCGTCGCGAGCTTGGCCGCGCGATGTTCAGCAGGAGACATCCAGGGGATCCGGGAATGATGAGGGCACGTATCGCGCTTGTCGGTGCTCGAATATCATGCATAAACCAGCACAGTCATGTGGCCCGCCTGCGGCGGAGGAGCGCAGATTGAATTCGGCAAATGATCGGCCTGGAGCCGCCTTCGTGGCGGTCGATTGGGGAACTTCCAGCTTTCGCAGCTGGCTGATGGCGGCTGACGGAACTGTGCTGGCGGAAAGCCGCGGGCCTGAGGGCATGCTGCATTGTGCGACCAGCGGCTTCGCGCCTGTGCTGCGCGATCATCTCGGCAAGCTCGGCGCAGCAGCGCCATTGCAGGTGCTGATCTGCGGCATGGCCGGTGCCAAGCAGGGCTGGGTCGAGGCGCCTTACCTGAAGACGCCGACGCGGCTCGACGCGCTGCATGAGGGAGCGATCCAGGTCGACACGCAAGGTGACGTGCGCATCCTGCCCGGCGTTGCGCAGGCGCTGGCCGGCGAACCCGACGTGATGCGCGGCGAGGAGACCCAGCTGCTCGGCATCACCGAGGCCGATTTCACTGGCCTCGTCTGCATTCCCGGCACCCACAGCAAATGGGTCAGGATCGAGAACGGCACTGTTGTGGCGTTCACGACCTACATGACCGGCGAGCTATTCTCCGTGATCGCTCAGCACAGCATTTTGACGCACGCGGTAGAGACTGGCGGAGCAGCGACGCAGGATGGTGCGCCATTCCGCGACGGGCTCGCGACCGCGCAGGCGGCGCCGCGCGGACTGACAACCTCGCTATTCCGCCTGCGCGCCGCGCAACTGCTCGGCTTCGAGCAGCGCGCCGATGGCGCCGCGCGGCTCTCGGGACTCCTGATCGGCAGCGAGATCGCTGATGCCATGCAGCGCTTCGGCGCCGCGGGGCAGCTCCGGCTCCTGGCTGCGGGCAGCCTGGGTGCACTGTATGAGGCGGCGCTCAAGGCGTGCGGCTTCGATGTTATCATGATCGATGCCGAGCAGGCATCACGGCGCGGTCTCGCCAGGGCCGCCATCCATCTTTGGGGAGCGCAGTTCGCATCATGACGCAGCCGATTGCCTGGCCAAACCCGAAGCGTTCGCTGGTCGCCATCCTGCGCGGCGTCAAGCCCGACGAGGCCGAGGCCATCGTCGGTGCCTTGATCGAGACCCGCTTCGAGCTGATCGAGGTGCCGCTCAATTCGCCGGATGCGTTCACATCGATCGGAAAGGTCGCGGCGCGTTTCGGCAAGGATGCGCTGATCGGGGCCGGCACGGTGCTGTCAGCGGTCGATTGCGCGCGCGTTGCGGACGCCGGCGGCCGGCTGATGGTGAGCCCGAACGTCGACGCTGACGTGCTGGCAATGGCGGTCGCACGCGGCATGGTGACGATGCCCGGCGTGTTCACGCCGACGGAGGCTTTCCTCGCGCTGCGCTGTGGCGCCTCGGCGCTCAAATTCTTTCCGGCCTCGGTGCTCGGCCCCTCCGGCATCGCCGCGCAGATGGCGGTGCTACCGAAGGGCGTCGTGGTCGGTGCTGTCGGCGGCGTCTCGGACAAGAACCTCGCTGACTACGCCAAGGCCGGCGTGCGCGCCTTCGGGCTCGGTTCGAGCCTGTATCGTCCCGGCATGACCGCGGACGAGGTCCGCGCCACGGCGCGGGCCTCGGTGCAGGCCTATGATGAGGCCATTGCGCGCATCAGTGGCTGAGCGGCGTCAGCTCGCCGCCGCATGAACCTGCGGCGCCGTGCTTTCCGCTTCGGGCACCTTGGCGAACATGCGCAGCGCCTCGGCCATCTGCTCGCGTCCGCTGACGCCGGTGATGATCACGTCCACCATCGTGAAGGAGGAGTGGAAGTGGCCGCGGGCCTTGAGCTGCCCGACTGGCACCCCATGCGCCGCCAGCGCCTCGGCATAGGCGATGCCTTCGTCGCGCAGCGGATCGAACTCTGAGGTGACCACAAAGGCCGGCGGCAGTCCCTTGAGGTTGCCACGCAGCGGCGAGATGCGCGGATCGCCGCGGTCGGCCGGCGCGCAGTACATGTCCTTGAACCAGTACATCAGCGAGCGCGTCAGGAAGTAGCCCGTGGCGTTCTCCGTATAGGACGGATGTTCGGTGCTGCAGTCGGTCACCGGATTGAGCAGCAGCTGCCCGCCGATTTCCGGCCCGCCGCGGTCGCGTGCGAGCTGACAGGTGACGGCGGCGATGTTGCCGCCGGCGCTCCAGCCTGCGACCAGGATCGGGCCCGGCTGGCCACCGAGTTCGAGCGCGTGCTCGGCAATCCATTTCGCCGCCGCGTAGCCGTCCTCCGCCGCAGTCGGGAAGCGATGCTCGGGCGCATGACGATAGCCGACGCTGATGAAGATCATGTTGGTGCGGCGGCACATGTCGCGGCAGAACGGATCGTCCGACTGCTCGTCGCCGAGCACCCAGCCGCCGCCGTGGAAATAGACCACGATCGGATGCAGTCCCGGCGTCGCCGGCCGATAGAGTCGGTACTTCAACATGTCTTCGCCTGCCGGCAGCGCGCCGTCGAGCACCTCGCCGACCGGCCGTCCTGCGGGACGTGTGGCGTTGAATTGCGCGACGAAGTCGCGGGCGCCTTGCGCGCCCATCGATTCGATCGGCGGCAGGTTCATCTCAGCGAGCCAGTTCAGGACCAGCCGCACGTCCGGCTGCAGCCGCACGATCTCGCCGTCATTGCATTGCTCGGCGCCGCGGGGTCCGGTGAGCCTGAAGCCCAGCATGCCGCGATCGACGACCTCGTTGCAGATGCCGCGATAGGGGCCGACGCCGCCGGTATAGGGCATCACGCCGCGCGGTTTGCCGGGCACATTGGCGCCCGTGTACCAGGTGTTGGCGAGCCGATGCAGCGTGACCATGGAGCAGTCGGCCAAGTGGCGCTGCCATCCGGCCTGCGCCGTCTCGGTCGGCTCGATCGTGGTGAAGCCGGCGCTACGCAGCGCGGCCAGGCGATCGACCACCCAATCGACATGCTGCTCGATCGAGACCGCCATGTTCGACAGCACCGATGGGCTGCCGGGGCCGGTGATCAGGAACAGATTGGGGAAGCCCGCGACGGTGAGGCCGAGATAGGTTTCCGGACCGTCGGCCCAGACGTCGGACAGCGATCTGCCGCCGCGTCCAGTGATGGGATGAATCGCCCTGATGGCGCCGGTCATCGCATCGAAGCCGGTCGCAAACACGATGATGTCGACGTCGATAGTGCGCTTGTCGGTCTTGATGCCGGTCGCGGTGATCGCGGTGATCGGCTCCTTGCGCAGGTTCACCAATGTGACATTGGGACGGTTGAAGGTGGCGTAGTAGTTGGTCTCGAGGCAGGGGCGCTTGGCGCCGAACGGATGGTCGTCCGGGCACAACGCTTCCGCGGTCTCGGGATCCTTCACGATCGAACGGACCTTTTCGCGGAGCAGGTCGGCGACCAGCGCATTGCCCTCGGCATCGACGGCCTGGTCCGCCCAGAGCTGGCTCAAAATGTAGACGAGGTCGCCGGTGGCCCAGGCCTTCTCGAAGCGCGCGCGGCGCTCCGCGTCGGTGAGCTGCCAGCTCACATCCGTCTGCTGGGGATACGGCACGCCTGCCATGGATGCGCGCGCCTGCTCGCGATAGCCGGCGCGATCGCTGTTCAGCAAAGCGGCGCGATCGGCGGGCGCCGGGCCATTATGCGCGGGCATGGCGAAGTTCGGCGTGCGTTGGAACACGGTGAGATGATCGGCCTGCTCGGCGATGACGGGGATCGACTGGATGCCGGACGAGCCGGTGCCGATCACCGCGACGCGCTTGCCGGCGAACGTCACCTCATTATGCGGCCAGCGCCCGGTGAAATAAATCTCGCCCTTGAAGTCCTGGACGCCGTCGATCTCCGGCGGCTTCGGCTGCGACAGGCAGCCGGTCGCCATGATGTAGTCGCGGGCCGAGACGGAAGCGCCATTGTCGGTCGTGAGCAGCCAGCGGCCGCTGGTCTCGTCCCAGGTGGCCTGGGTGACCTTGGTGCCGAAGCGGATGTCGCGGCGCAGATCATAGCGATCGGCGACAAAGCCGAGATAACGCAGGATCTCGGGCTGGGTCGCGTATTTCTCCGACCACTGCCAGGCGGTCTCGAGCTCCGGGTCGAAGGTGTAGCTGTAGTCGATGGTCTGGATGTCGCAGCGCGCGCCCGGATAGCGGTTCCAGTACCAGGTGCCGCCGACGTCGCCGCCGGATTCGAGCACCACCGCCGAGAAGCCCGCCTTACGCAGCCGATGCAGGCAATAGAGCCCGGCAAAGCCGGCACCGACCACGGCGACGTCGACCTGCTGCAGCCCGCCGCTGGCGGCTCCCGATGTTCCCGGCGCGACCATTGTCTCGGACATGTGACGACCTCCCGATGTTTTTTGTTGAGCGTGAGGCTAGTCCTGCTCGCCAAATTTGTCATCAATCGATCGGAGCGATCTACGGTTGCTGCGGTGCGGTCGCGGAAGCGCGCCGGGCGATTTTGCGCCGCCGGTGCAATTGCAGGGCGGTGTAGACAAGATGCTGAGAAGGCGACAGAAAGCGCCTTATCGCAGCGCCGTTATCAAGTTTCACAGCAAGGCGGCTGCAAGAACCGCTACATTATCGTTCATCGACGGACTGATTCAGGCTGGCCCCATGCCCTTATCGCTACCCAAGCACAAGATTCGCGTTCTGCTCCTGGAGGGCGTCAACGATTCGGCCGTGCGCATGTTCGAGGCCAACGGCTATACCGAGGTCGAGCGCCTGCCCAAGGCGCTGGGCTCCGCGGACCTCAAGCGGATGCTGTCGGGCGTGCACATGCTCGGCATCCGCTCGCGCACCCATCTCACCGCCGAGATATTCGAAGCCGCCGACCGGCTGATGGCGGTCGGCTGCTTTTCGGTCGGTACCAACCAGGTCGATCTCGATGCCGCACGGCGGCACGGCATTCCCGTCTTCAACGCGCCGTACTCGAACACGCGCAGCGTCGCCGAGCTGACCATCGCCGAAGTGGTGATGCTGTTCCGCCGGATCTTCCCGCGCTCGGTGTCGGCGCATGCCGGCGGCTGGGACAAATCGGCGAATGGCAGCCGCGAGGTGCGCGGCAAGACGCTAGGCATCGTCGGCTACGGCAATATCGGTTCGCAATTGTCGAACCTCGCTGAAGCGATGGGCATGCGCGTGATCTATTTCGACCAGACCGACAAGCTGCGTCACGGCAATACCGAGCCAGTCGAAAGCCTGGACGAATTGCTCGCCTCGAGCGACGTGGTCTCGCTGCACGTCCCGGAGACGCCGGCCACTGCCAACATGATCGGCGAGCGCCAGATCCGGCACATGAAGGACGGCGCTTACCTGATCAACAACTCCCGCGGCACCGTGGTCGATCTCGATGCGCTGGCGAGCGGCTTGCGTGATGGCAAGCTCGCGGGCGCCGCGATCGACGTGTTTCCGGTCGAGCCGGCCTCGAATGCCGATCCGTTCGTGTCGCCGCTGCAGAACCTGCCCAACGTGATCCTGACGCCGCATGTCGGCGGCTCGACCGAGGAGGCGCAGGACCGCATCGGCGGCGAGGTCGCGCGCAAGCTGATCGACTATTCCGACGTCGGCTCGACCTTCGGCGCGGTCAACTTCCCGCAGGTGCAATTGCCGGCGCGCGCCACCGGCACGCGCTTCATCCACGTCCACCGCAACGTGCCGGGCGTGCTGCGCAAGGTCAACGAAGCGGTGTCGCGGCACAACATCAACATCCTCGCGCAGTACCTGCAGACCGATCCCGAGGTCGGCTACGTCGTGCTCGAAACCGACGTGATCCGCGGCGAGGGCGAGGAGCTGCTGGCCGAGCTGCGCGCGGTCGAAGGCACCATCCGCGTCCGGGTGCTGTATGATCATGCCAACTAGCGGCTGATGGAGGAGACGATGGCCGGCGATCCGTCGCAGGCGGTAACGACACCGGTCAGTCTCAGCACCATCATGCCGGCCCGGGTGCTGCGGCATGATCCACGCTACGGCCTATCGACGCTGTTCTTCACCGATGGCGAACTGCGGGTGCCGCTAGTGGATGCGCCGGTCGATGCCGGGGTCTCCGTGACGATCGAGGCGCGCGACGTCTCGATCGCGCTGTCGCGTCCGATGGATGTGTCGATTACCAACCGCCTGCCTGGAAAGATCCAAGAGATCGTTCCGCTGCAGCTGCCTTATGTACGCGTCACGCTCGATCTGGGATCGACGCGCCTGCATGCCCTCGTGACACTGGAGTCGGTCGAGCGTCTTGCTCTGGAGAGCGGCCTGTCCGCCTGGGCGATGATCAAGACTGTCGCGATCGGGCCCGGTGCTATCAAGCCTTCGGAGCTGCCGCGGCCGCGCCGCTGGCCCGCTTCCGATAGTTCGGATCGGTAGCTTGATCGAGCTCCTCCAGCGCGGCGGTCGCAGCGGCGCGGGAGCGCCGCTCCATCGAGCGATAGAGCGCGACCAACCGTTCGCCGAACGGCGTGATCTCGGCGCCGCCGCCCCGCCGTCCGGGATGGGTCTCGAACACGACGCTCTCGAAGGTACGGTTCAGCGCATCCACCATCAGCCAGCATTTACGATAGGAGATGCCGCTGGCACGTGCAGCACCAAGGATCGAACGCTCCTGGCGGATGGTCTCGATCAACAGCAGGTCCTCCGCCGTCAGCCGGCCACCATTGCTGAACTGGATGGCAAGCTCGATTTGCGGCTCATCGTTCATGCGAGTCCGGTCTCGCTGCGTTGCCCGCACCATCACGTCGCTCCGATCTCTGTCACGCCGTCGGCTCCTCGCGCCGGACCAGCGCCACGCCCTTGACTTGCGCAAAGACGTCTTGGCCCGGCTCCAGATCGAGCTCCTTCCAGGAGCGTTCGGTCACGCGCGACAGCAGTCTGGCGCCGGTGCCGTCCGGGCCGAGACCGAGCAGGGCGGTGATCCGGTGATCGGCCTGGCTGCGAATGCTGAGAATCCTCACCGGCAGCATATTGACGATGGTGCTTCTGCTGGGCCGCTCGCGCGCCAGGCTGACATCGCCGGCCTCGACGCGCAGGCGCCGGTGGTCGCCGACACGGAGGGGCTCGGATGGCACGAGGAATTCTCCGCCTGCCACGGCGAGCGTGGCCATGCCGTCGACGGCGTCCTGCGCCACCACAACGGCATCGAGACTGACCGCGGCATCGCGCGATAGCGCCAGCGGCAGCGACAGATCGGCCTGCAGGTCGCGCAACGGCCCCGCCGCCACCACACGGCCAGATCGCATCAGCACCAGCTGGTCGGCGAGCCGCTCAACCTCGGCCATGTCGTGGCTGATATAGAGGATCGGCAGCTGCAGAATCTCGTGCAGCCGCTCCAGATAGGGCAGGATCTCGTCCTTGGTCATCTGGTCGAGCGCCGACAGCGGCTCATCCATCAGCAGCAGTTTTGGCTGCGAGAGCAGAGCGCGGCCGATCGCGACCCGCTGCCGCTCGCCGCCCGAGAGATGGCGCGGCGATCGCTCCAGCAGCTTGTCGATGCCGAGCAGGGCGGTGACCTCGTCGAAGCCGATCGCGTTGCCTGCGGTCGTACGCGGATGGCCGTACATCAAATTGCGGCGCACCGAGAGATGCGGAAACAGATTGGCTTCCTGGAACACATAGCCGATCGGCCGCTGGTGGGGGGCGCGAAAATGCTTATCGTCCTGCCAGATATCGCCGGCCACCGAGCAGAAACCGGCCATGTGATTGAGCCCGGCAATGCAGCGGATCAGCGTGGTCTTGCCGCAGCCGGAGGGGCCGAACAGCGCGGTTACGCCGCGTGCCGGCACCTCGAACTGCGCGTCCAGCTCGAAGCGCCCGAGCATCCCGCGAAAATCGACCTTGACCGTATCAGCTGTCATGACGCGGCGCGGACCATCTTCTTCTCGATCAGCATCATGGTGAGGATGACGCAGAAGGCAAACGCCACCATGCCGAGCGCGAGCACCGAGGCTTCGGTCCATTGCGCGTTCTCGACATAATCGTAGATCGCGACCGATAGCACCTGGGTCTTGCCCGGGATGTTGCCACCGATCATCAGCACAACGCCGAACTCGCCGACGGTGTGCGCGAAGCCGAGGATTGCGCCGGTGAGAAAACCGGGGCTCGCCAGCGGCACCGCCACGGTCCAGAACGCGCGCCAGGGCGAGGCACGCAAGGTGGCTGCAGCCTCCATCGGCTTCTCGCCCATGGCTTCGAATGCATTGCGGATCGGCTGCACCACGAACGGCATCGAGAACAGCACCGAGCCGATCACGAGGCCGGGGAAGGTGAAGGCGAGCGTTCGCGCGCCCCATAGCGGTGCCAGCACGCCGCCGGCGCCGTTGGGGCCGAGCGCGACCAGAAGATAGAAGCCGAGCACGGTCGGCGGCAGCACCAGCGGGATCGCGACCAGCGCTGCGATAATCTCCTTCCACCAGCGTTTGGAGCGCGCCAGCCACCATGCAATCGGGGTGCCCACGATCAGCAGCACGACGGTGGTGAGTGCCGCCAGCTCGAGCGTCAGCCGAATTGGTTGCCAGATATCGGAGGAGAGGTTCATGGGACGGGATGAGCGGTGCGTTCTCTCTCTCCGTTCTTACGAGGAGAGAGGTAGGGGGACGGGCAGAGGCACGGGCAGCGTGAGTAGTTAGACCTGTCCCCTCTCACCCGATCGCTTCGCGCTCGACGTCTCCCCGCAAGCGGGCAGACGTTAGAACGAGCGCGCCGCATCGCTTCAACCCAAGAGCGTGACATGAATCTCAGCTCGCCGATTTCGGATCGAGCGCGTAGCCGAACTTCTCGATTACGGCGCGCGATTCCGGGCTTTTCAGGAAGGTGAGGAACGCCGTCGCGGCCTCGTTGTGCTCGGCCGACTTCAGCAGCACAGCATCCTGCTTGATCTCCGTATAGAGATTTTGCGGTACCATCCAGCGTGAGCCGCCGGCATTCAGCATCAGCTGCGACAGTGCGACGAAGCCGAGCTCGGCATTGCCGGTGTCGACGAACTGGAACGCCTGCCCGATCGAGTTGCCCTTGACGAGCTTGGGCTCCAGCGTGGCGTAGAGATTGAGCGCCTTCAACGTCTCCACCGCGGCAGCGCCATAGGGCGCGGCAGTCGGGTTGGCGATCGAGAGCTTGTTGAAGGTGGCAGCCTTCAGCGTGTCCTCGCCCTTCACCGTGTTCGGATCCTTGCTCCACAATACCAGCTTGCCGATTGCATAGGTGAAGCGGCTCGACGCCACGCCAAAACCCTCGTCGACCAGCTTCTTCGGGCGCTCCTCGTCGGCGGAGAGCATGATGCCGAACGGCGCGTTCTGCTTGATCTGGGTGAAGAACTGGCCCGAGGCGCCGAAGCTCAGCACCGCATCATGGCCGGTCTTGGCCTTGAACGCTGCCGCGATCTCCTTGGCCGGCTCGGTGAAATTGGCGGCGACCGCGACATTGACGCTGCCGGCAAACGCCTGTGCGCTCGTCAACAGGGATGCAAGACTGATGGTGGCAACGAACAGACGGCGGCTGAGCTTCATGACGTTCCTCTTGAAATTCGTGCGACTGCCGAAGTTCGAGATCAGCTCCGCGGAAGCCCGCTCTCCAGCGCGCTTCGATCGTCAGTCGCAGAGGCCCGCCGCCCGCGCCTCTGCCGCTGCTCCAAGCTCGATCGGCAAGCCCTGCTGCTCTGCAGGACCCCCACAAATTACCTGTGCTGTATCGTTTTGTATATACCTACGTCGGCCTGAACCAGGCCGGAGAACCCAGCGGTCCGTCCTCCGGAGCTGCTATCGTCTAGTCCATCCGCTCCCAGAGCTGCCTGACCAGCATGCCGGCGCGCTTCTCGATCGCGGCCGCTGCGTCCAGCGCGAGGTCCTCGCGGTAACGGCCTGCGATCAGCTGCACGCCGATCGGCTTGCCGTCATGCAGAGCGACCGGGACGACGGCGCCGGGCAGACCGAGCACGTTGATCGCGGAGATGAAGCGGAGGTCGTTCCAGAACAGCTCCTGCACGCGCGCGGGGCTGATGGTGTCCTCGCGCGGACCCGGCGTTGGCTGCACCGAGGTCGGCGCCAGCACCACCGGATAGTCCTCGAAGAACAATTGCCAGGTGCGGATATGCGCGCTGCGCGCGGCCGTCGCCTTCATCCAGCCTTGCAGGTCGAGTGGATTCGCTTTCGCCTTCATGCCGTTCCACGCCTTGTGGAAGTCCTCCGACGTGTTGGCGAGCATATAGGCTTCCTGCAGTACCATGGTCTCGTTGCTAATGATGTCGCACCAGGTCTGCCAGACGCCGGAGATGTCGGGCACCTCGACCTCGCTGACGCGATAGCCGGAGCGTTCGAGATGATCCGCCGCCTGACGAAGCGCGGCGCGCACGGACGGATCGACATCCATGTCCTCCGGCAGCTTCGCCAATGCGACCTTGATCGGACCCTTCGGCTTGAGACCGACGAGCGGTGCCGGCACCCACCAGGGATCGCGCGGGTCGCGCTGGCTCATGACCTCGAGCGCGAGGCGAACGTCGGCGACGCTGCGCGCCAGCGGGCCTTGCGACGACATCAGGTGAGCCAGCATCGGCCGCTCCGCGCTAGCGCTCTCGTTGAAGGCCGGGATGCGTCCCTGCGTCGGCTTGATGGTGGCGATGCCGTTGCAATGCGCCGGCCAGCGCAGCGAGCCGCCGATGTCATTGCCATGCGCGATGGTGCCGATGCCGGCCGCCACGGCGGAGCCGGCGCCGCCCGAGGAGCCGCCGCAGGTGATGTCGGGATCCCAGGGGTTCAACGTCAGCCCGTACAGCGGATTTTCGGTAAAGCCGCGGAACGAGAATTCCGGCGTGTTGGTAAGGCCGAGCACGATCGCGCCGGCCTGCTTCAGGTTGCGTACCACAGGCGCATCGGAGGGCGCGATGATATTGGTCTGCGATGCCACGCCATTGGTGTTGGCCTGGCCTTCGAAGTCGACATTCACCTTGATGGTCACGGGCACGCCATGAAGCAGGCCAGGCTCGCCTATCCTGGTCAGCGCCTTGTCCGCGGCCTTCGCCGCCTGCAACGCTTCTTCCGTGAGATCGACGACGACCGCATTGAGCTTCGGATTGACCGCATGCAGACGCGCGACATGCGCTTGCGTGACCTCGAATGACGACACCGCGCGAGAGCGGATCGCCGCAGCCGTATCGACCGCGGACCATTGCCAGATCGGCCCCTTGGGCAGACGGGCCTTGGGAGCGGGCGGCGCAGCCGATTTCTTTGACGCTTTTGATACGGCCTTCTTGCCAATAGCCTTCGTCTTCGGCGCGCTCGTCTTTCGAGCGGCGGCCTTCTTCAGCACCTTCTTTGCCACGTCTCGACTCCTTACACGCGCGACATGTCGAGCGGCGGCATCACATCATCAGGCAGCGGACTGACATAAGGCGTCCGCGCCACGCGCTTCCTGAGATCGGCCTGCGCCGCATCGATGAGCTGCGGCTCGTTCAGCGCCTTGATGCCGAGCCCGGCCATTGCCTTGGCGGCCTGCACCATCGCCTTGTGCGCGGCCGGGGTCTTTCCCTGCGCCACCACCTGCCAGGTGTGGAACGGGGTGCCGATCGCCACCGTCGGCGCATGCACCTGTACGGTCGGCACCACCCAGCTGACGTCGCCGACATCGGTCGAGCCTACTTGCGGGTTGCGCTTGGCATCGAGCGGCACCAGGAAGTCGGCCAGCGGCCGCTCGGCCGGATCCATGCCGATCGAGTAGTAGACCGAGGAGATGTCCTTGTCGGTCAGCGTCGCCTGGATCTGACCGGCAAAATTCTTGTCGGTCTCGTCGAAATGCGGCGGCCCGAGCTCCTCCATGGTCTTGTACAGCGCCTGCTCCAGCGGCGTGTTTGGCAGGATGTTGGAGACCGCGGAGATCACCTTTATCTCGACCTTGGTCTCGGTCATCAGCGCGGCGCCTTCGGCGATCTTCTGCACGCGGCCGACCAATTCGTTCATGCCGGGCAGATCGCGGGCGCGGATCGAGTAGCGCACGCGGGCATGCGCCTGAACGACGTTGGGCGCGATGCCGCCGGTGTCGAGCAGCGCGTAGTGCACGCGCGCGTCGCTCGGCATGTGCTCGCGCATGTAGTTGACGCCGACATTCATCAGCTCGACGGCGTCGAGCGCGCTACGACCGAGATGCGGCGAGGCCGCCGCATGCGAGGTGCGCCCGGTGAAGATGAAATCGGCACGGGTGTTGGCGAGAGATGGCGTCATCACCACCTCCCAGAA
>NZ_JBARGP010000664.1:0-5487 GCF_049798375.1 Bradyrhizobium sp. | reverse complement strand
GATCACGAAGGCGACGTCGGCCTGGGCGAATTCGGAGTTGATGTCCTCGAGCTCGAACACCTCGTCATAGGGCACATTGGCCTCGGCCAGCAGCACGTTCATGTGGCCGGGCATGCGGCCGGCGACCGGGTGGATGGCGTACTTCACCTCGACGCCTTCCTTCTTCAAGGTGTCGGCCATCTCGCGCAGCGCATGCTGGGCCTGCGCCACGGCCATGCCGTAGCCAGGCACGATGATGACTTTCTGCGCGTTCTTCATGATGAAGGCGGCATCATCCGCGGAGCCGAGCTTGACGGGACGGACTTCGCCACCGCCACCGGCAGCGGCCGCGGTCTCGCCGCCGAAGCCGCCGAGGATGACCGAGATGAAGGAGCGGTTCATCGCGTGGCACATGATGTAGGACAGGATCGCGCCGCTTGAACCGACCAGCGCGCCGGTGATGATCAGCGCTGAATTGCCGAGCGTGAAGCCGATGCCAGCCGCAGCCCAGCCGGAATAGGAGTTCAGCATCGAGATCACGACCGGCATGTCGGCGCCGCCGATCGGGACGATCATGAGCACGCCGAGCGCCAGCGCCAGCAGAGTGATCATCAGGAAGTCGAAGCCGCCGCCGGTCATCACCAGGCGGACGACGAACACCACCAGCAGCACCGCAAGCACGATGTTGATGAGATGACGCGCCGGCAGGATGATCGGCGCGCCGCTCATCCGCGCCGACAGTTTCAGGAAGGCGATCACCGAGCCGGTGAAGGTCAGCGCGCCGATGGCGACGCCGAGCGACATTTCGATCAGGCTTTGCGCGTGGATGTGGCCGGGCGTGCCGATGTCGAAGGCTTCGGGCGCGAAGAATGCTCCGGCGGCGACGAGCACCGCGGCCATGCCGACCAGCGAGTGGAAGGCGGCAACGAGTTCGGGCATCGCCGTCATCGGCACGCGGCGAGCGACCACCGCACCGATGCCGCCGCCGATCGCGATACCGAGGATGACGAGGACCCAGGCGATCGCGTCGGCGGGCGGATGGTTGGCCAACGTCGTGACGACCGCGATCGCCATACCGGCCATGCCGAGGAAGTTGCCGCGCCGGCTCGTCGCCGGGCTCGATAGACCGCGCAGAGACAGGATGAACAGCACACCCGCCACGAGATAGAGGAGTGCCGACAGATTGGCGTTCATTGCAGGTGCCCCGTTGTTCCTGTCATCCGTTTCGCGCGGCTGTTAGCTCAAGCCCTTACCGGACCTTCTTCTTGTACATCGCCAGCATGCGCTGGGTGACCAGGAAGCCGCCGAAAATATTCACGCAGGCGAAGATCAGCGCCACGAAACCAAAGCCGCGCGCGAGCCCGCTGCCGCCCGAGATCATGCCGACGCCGACCGCGAGCAGCGCGCCGACCACGATCACCGAGGAGATCGCGTTGGTGACCGACATCAGCGGCGTGTGCAACGCGGGGGTCACCGACCACACCACGAAATAGCCGACGAACACCGCCAGCACGAAAATCGACAGCCTGAATACGAAGGGATCGACGGCTTGGACCACATGCTCCATGGCTTCTCTCCTGGTCTCTTACCCTCGCCCCGAAGGGGAGAGGGTGGCGAGCAGCGAAGCTGCGCGCCGGGTGAGGGGGTTCGATCTCAAAGTGGGTTGCGCCCCCTCACCCGGCGCGCTCAGGCGCGCGCCGACCTCTCCCCGCTGGGGAGAGGTGAAGGACGGAGAGAAAGCGCAATCCATGAGTTAACTCACGCCTTCGGCTGGAAGTTCGGATGGATGACGGCGCCATCCCTAGTCAAAGCCGTGGCCTTGACCAAGTCGTCATCCCAATTGACCGCGAGCGCCTTGGCTGCCTTGTCGATCATGGTCTCGATGAAGGCGAAAAGATTGCGGGCATAGAGACTGGAGGCCGAGGCCGGGACCCGGCCGGCGAGATTCGGGAAGCCGATGATCTTGACGCCGTCGATCTCGACGATCTCGTTGAGCCTGACGCCCTCGACATTGCCGCCGCGCTCGACAGCGAGATCGACCAGCACCGAACCCGGCCGCATCGATTTCACCATCTCCATCGTCACCAGCCGCGGCGCCGGACGGCCCGGGATCAGCGCGGTGGTGATGATAACGTCCTGCTTCTTGATGTGCTCGGCCGTCAGCGCCGCCTGCTTGGCCTGGTATTCCCTAGACATTTCCTTGGCGTAGCCGCCGGCGGTCTGCGCGTTCTTGAACTCCTCGTCCTCGACGGCGAGGAATTTGGCGCCGAGACTCTCGACCTGCTCCTTGGTGGCCGGGCGCACGTCGGTCGCGGTGACGATAGCCCCTAACCGGCGTGCAGTCGCGATCGCCTGCAGGCCAGCGACGCCGACGCCCATCACGAACACCTTGGTCGCCGGCACGGTGCCGGCCGCGGTCATCATCATCGGGAAGGCACGGCCGAACGCTTCTGCGCCTTCGATCACCGCGCGATAGCCGGCGAGATTGGCCTGACTCGACAGCACGTCCATGACCTGGGCGCGGGTGATGCGCGGCATCAGCTCCATCGCGAACGCGGCAATGCCGGCGTCGGCCATCGTCTTCAGCGCCGTGTCATTGCCATAGGGGTCCATGATTGCCATCACCAGCGCGCCGCGCTTATATTGCGCGAGCTCGGACGCCTCGGGACGCTTCACCTTGATGACGATGTCGGCCTCCTTCAACGCATCGGCGCTGACGGTCGCGCCGGCGGCGGTAAATTCCGCATCCGGCATGCCCGACTTGAGACCGGCGCCGGGCTCGATCGCGATATCCACGCCCAGGGCCTTGAACTTCTTCACCGTGTCAGGCGAGACAGCCACCCGCGGCTCCGACGGGTCGATTTCCTTGGCGACGGCAATCTTCATGGGGCCTCCGGCGCGGACGCGCACGAGCTGGACAGGCTGGATTTCGATGTTGTTTCGGCCGCAGAGCCGAACGCCCGCCGCGAATGACGCGGCGGGCGCTGACAATCAAGCCAGAAAAATAGCCATCAAGATGACAATGCAGGCAACACCGATCGTGCCGAACTTCACGAGCTTGATGAAGCCGACATAGGTCGCCTCGTGCGCCAGGTAGTCATTGCCGTCAGCGGTCGAGTAGGCGATCTCGCCATGGTCTGCCATCGGGGTCCCCCAAACAATATCCTTGTCCGCGTCGCATAGCGCAAAGCAGCTGTGAGAGCAACGGCGCGAAAATTGTGAGCCTTTGCCTATCAGCTCATTTGGAAGGCCAATTGTCCCTGATCCAGCGCGTCAGGCTTTGCTCGCTGACCTCGCCGGCCGCGAGCGAGAGGATGATGGTGGTCGCCTGCGCCGGATCCGGCGCAAATGCGATTCCGTTTCTACGCAGAAATGTCATCATCGCCATGAAGGCGATGCGTTTGTTACCGTCGACGAAGGCATGATTCTTCGCCAGGCCGAACGCATAGGCCGCCGCGAGCTCAGGCAGCGACGCCTGCTCGTAGCTCCATTTGTTGACCGGCCGCTCCAGCGCGGAGCGCAGCATGCCTTCGTCGCGCAGCCCGGACGCGCCGCCGAAACGGCGCAGCTGGCGGGCGTGGATCGCGATGGCCTGCTCATAGCTGATCCAGAGCGGCTGATCGGGTTGGGGCTCCTCGGTCTCGCTCATTTGGCGAGCGCCGCGAGCGTATCGCGGTACTCGTCCATGAGTTCGTCCGCGATCTCCATCGTCCGCTCGAAATCCGGGTCATAGGGCACGGCCTGGAAGCCGCCGCCCGGCAACTCCACGATGTGCAATTGCTGGCCGCGCCTGAGATCGAGGCGCTGCATCAGCTCGCGCGGCAACAGCAGGCCATCGGAATTGCCGATCTTCTTGATCTCGATCTTCATGGCCGGGCCTCTATAGCTAAAGAGCGTATTATACATCCGTATAACACGCTCCATTGATCCGTTCAACAAATGTTTTACGGCCCTAGCCCATCGCCTCCAGCTCGTCGATCATGCCGGCGATCACCGAGAGGCCGCCGTCCCAGAATTTCGGATCCTTGGCGTCCAGCCCGAACGGCTTCAGCAGCTCGGAATAATGCTTGGTGCCGCCGGCCGCGAGCATCGCCAGATAGCGCTCGGCAAAGCCCTCATTGGCGTTCTCGTAGACCGCATAGAGCGAGTTCACCAGGCAATCGCCGAACGCATAGGCGTAGACGTAGAACGGCGAATGGATGAAATGCGGGATGTACATCCAGAAATTCTCGTAGCCCGACTTGATCTCGATCGCCTCGCCCAGGCTTTCGGTCTGCACCGACATCCAGATCTGGCCGATCCGTTCGGCGGTGAGCTCGCCGTTCTTGCGCTCGAGATGGACGGCGCGCTCGAACGAATAGAACGCGATCTGCCGCACCACGGTGTTGATCATGTCCTCGACCTTGCCGGCGAGCAGCGCCTGGCGCTGCCTGGCGTTCCTGGTCTCGCCGAGCAGCCGCTTGAAGGTCAGCATCTCGCCGAACACGCTCGCAGTCTCCGCCAGGGTCAGCGGCGTCGGCGCCATTAGCGCGCCATTTTTGGCCGCCAGCACCTGATGCACGCCATGGCCGAGCTCATGGGCGAGCGTCATCACGTCGCGCGGCTTGCCCTGGTAATTCATCAGCACGTAAGGGTGCGCCGAGGGCGTGGTCGGATGCGAGAAGGCGCCCGGCGCCTTGCCGGGCCGAACCGGCGCGTCGATCCAGCGATCGGTGAAGAAGCGCTCGGCGATCTCGGCCATCCGCGGCGAGAAGCCGCGATAGGCGGTCAGCACCATGTCCTGCGCCTCGGGCCAGGCAATGGTGCCGGTCGCAGCAAAGGGCAGCGGCGCGTTGCGGTCCCAATGCGCGAGCTTCTTCTTGTTGAACCAGCCGGCCTTGAGCCGATAGTAGCGATGCGAGAGCTTCGGATAGGCCGCACGCACGGAGGCGACCAGCGCATCGACAACCTCGCGCTCGACGCGATTGTTGAGATGGCGGGAGTCCGCGACATCGGCAAAGCCGCGCCAGCGGTCGGAGATGTCCTTGTCCTTGGCCAGCGTATTGGTGATCAGCGCAAAGGTGCGCTCATTGGCCTTGAAGGTTTTGGCCAGCGCCTCGGCCGAAGCCTTGCGCTTCTTGCCGTCGCGGGCCTGCAACAGATTGAGCGCGGGCTCGATCGCGAGCTCCTTGCCCGACACCTTGAAGCGCAGCGAGGAGATGGTCTGGTCGAACAGGCGGTTGAAGGCCGAATAGCCGGTCTGGGATTTCTCATGGAAGAGCTGCTCGACGCGATCCTCGAGCTGATAGGGTTTGTCCTTGCGCAAATCCTCGATCCACGGCCGATAATGTCCGAGTTCCGGTGTCTGCAACGCGCGCTCGATCACGGCATCATCGATGCGGTTGAGCTCGAGCGCGAAGAACAACAGATGCACCGAGGCCGCCGTCAGCCGTTCGGAAACATCGCCGTAGAATTTGGAGATCGCGGCATCGACGCTGTCTCCGGCGTGCATGAGGCCGGCATAGGAGC
>NZ_JBARGP010000663.1:0-1658 GCF_049798375.1 Bradyrhizobium sp. | reverse complement strand
GTGCTGGCCAGCGCGCTTGCCGCCGGCGCGCGCCGTCCCAACAGCCCGCTCAGCATACCGCTCGGCGTCGTGACCACGGGGGTCGCGACCTTGTCGCCGAAACGGGCGCGCAAAGTCGCGCGGAGATCGCCGACCGCATCTGCGAGGCCCAGCGAGATCGCGCTGTCGCCGGCCCAATATTCGCCGGAGAACAGCAGATCGTCGGCGCCCGCAAGTCGGGCTCCGCGGCTCTCCTTGACCAGCGAGATGAACAGCGCGTGGATCTCGCGCTGGATCTTCTTCAGCCGCGCGACGTCGTTGGGGTCTTCGGGGAGGAACGGATCGAGCATCGCCTTGTGCTCGCCCGCCGTGTAGAGCCTGCGCTCGACGCCGATCTTCCTGATCAGCTCGTGAAACCCGAAGGTGCCGCCGACCACGCCGATCGAACCGAGAATCGACGAGGGATCGCAGAATATCTCATCGCCGGCACAGGCGATCATGTAGCCGCCGGAGGCCGCGACGTCCTCGACGAACACCAGCACCGGCAGCTTCTTCTCGGCCGCGAGCTGGCGGATGCGCAGGTAAATCTGCCGTGATTGCACCGGCGAGCCACCCGGCGAATTGATCACGATCGCCACCGCCTTGGCGTTGCGCATCGAGAATGCCTTCTCCAGCATCTTGGCGACGCCGGCCAGCGTCATCCCGGGCCGCAGCAGCGTCACCGCGCCGATCACGCCTGATAGCCGGACCACAGGCACCACCGGCGCGCCGCGCAGCCGCGCGGGCAGCATCGCCTTCCATCGGTCGATCAGCCCTGGCTGACGCTCGCCGCCGGGTTGTGTCAAAATGTCCGCCATTCCGTTACCTCAGGTTAACCACTTTTTAGCCTGCCGCTGCCATTCAAACGCTCGGAACGGACGTTCAACTCACGTCGTTACCAAAATTCACGGGCGGCGGAGCAACACATGAAGATCTACCTTTTGATGCTGCTGATCGGCACCCTCCTGACCGCGATCCGTTTCACGGCGGTCCCAGAGCGTCGTTCGGAAACACTGCCCCACTAACGCATTTCCCCGATCAAGCGTTCGGCAATTCGGCGAGCGCCAACGCGCCCTGCCCGGCTAGCACTGCCGCCACTTCCGCGGCCGGGGTACCGCCAGCGCCGTTGAGCATCACGCCCGGTAGCATCTGCAGCGGCGCCCGGCCGCCCTTGACAGCCCTTACCAGAATACGGATCGCGGGCTTGCTCGCGTCACCATGAACCGGCTGCACCACCAGGCTTCCGAAGCCGTGCGACAGCGCCGCCAGCACCTCAGCCAGCCCGTCTGCCCGCCAGATCATCGTCAGCCCCCCGCCCGATCGCAGAATCCGGCGGGCCGCATGCACCCAGGCCTCCAAAGTGGCGGGCGCGGCCATATGCGCAATGGCGCGTGCCGGATCGGACGAGGCCCGATGCCGCGCGCTGTCATTGAATGGCGGATTGGTCAGGACAGCGTCGACGCTGTCGGGACTGAGGCCGGCTGCTGCAAAGGCCCGTGCACCGGCGGTCACATCCAGCATGGCCACATCGGCAAAAATGGCGTTGGCCGCGGCGTTACGGCGCGCCAGTTCGGCAAGGCCAGGATCGATTTCGACCAAAATCAGTGCGATGCCTTCGATGCGGCGTGCCAGAGCAAGGC
>NZ_JBARGP010000662.1:0-5099 GCF_049798375.1 Bradyrhizobium sp. | reverse complement strand
ATCTTCTATCCGACCGGCGGCGGCACCGGCCTGATCGGCATGTGGAAGGCCTTCGACGAGCTGGAGAAGATCGGCTTCATCGGATCAAAACGCCCGCGCATGGTCGCGGTGCAGGCGTCCGGCTGCGCACCGATGGTGCGCGCCTATGAGCAGGGCGTCGAGCACGCCGCGCGCTGGGAGGATGCGCACACGATCGCGTCCGGCATCCGTGTGCCGCAGGCGATCGGAGATTTTCTGATCCTGCGCGCGGTCCGCGAGAGCAAAGGTTTTGCCATCGCGGTCGATGACGAGAAGATTTCATCTGCGCTCAGCGAAGTCGCGCGCGAGGAGGGGCTGCTGCTGTGCCCGGAAGGTGCCGCGACCTATGCCGCCTACAAGCAGAGCCTGGCCGACGGCCGCGTCACAAAAAATGATCGCGTGATGCTGTTCAATTGCGCCACGGGCCTTAAATATCCGCTGCCGCCGGTCAACCGCACGCTCGATCGCCACCAGCCGATCGACTACACGCAGTTCTAGATCAGCGCTTCCATGAAATCGGCGGTCGCGATGCGTGTTGAACTTTTAGCCATCACCAACGCTGTCATGCTCCGCGCAGGCGGAGCATCCAGTACTCCGTGGCAGAAGAAAACGAACCAAAACGTCACGGCGTACTGGATCGTCCGCCTGCGCGGACGATGACAGCGAAGCTGTATAAATAGGACCGAGACTTTGGAA
The DNA here is from genome assembly GCF_049798375.1 of Bradyrhizobium sp. Taxonomy (GTDB): domain Bacteria; phylum Pseudomonadota; class Alphaproteobacteria; order Rhizobiales; family Xanthobacteraceae; genus Bradyrhizobium. Next base: position 4,385 of record NZ_JBARGP010000662.1, on the reverse strand, counting down.
ACGTCGATCTCGTTCTGATAGAGAGCGCCTATTCAGGGTGGAAGCGATGCGACGAATTTGCGCCGTTTTGGTTGCGATGTTTGCCTTTGTATCCTCGGCCGATGCTGCCGACACCTACCCCTCGCGCGCAATCACGGTGATCGTGCCGTTCGCGGCCGGCGGGCCGTCGGATGCGATGATGCGCATTCTTGGCGAGCACATGCGGCAGACGCTGGGCCAGCCGGTCCTGATCGAGAATGTCACCGGTGCCGGCGGCTCGATCGGCGTGGGACGTGCGGTGCATTCGGCGCCGGACGGCTACACCGTAAGTTTTGGCCATCTCGGCACTCACGTCGCCAACGGCGCGGTCTACAAGCTCGGCTATGATCTCGTCGCCGATCTCGAGCCGGTGGTGCTGCTGCCGAGCAATCCGATGATCATCGTCAGCAAGACCGCGGTGCCGGCGAAATCCCTGAAGGAGCTACTGGCCTGGATGAAAGCGCAGCCGAGGCCGGTTGCTGCGGGTACCGCGGGCAACGGCTCAGGCAGCCATATCGCCGGGCTCTATTTCGAGCAGGTCACCGGCATCAAGCTGCAATACGTGCCGTATCGCGGCACGGGCCCGGCGCTGAACGATCTCGTCGCCGGCCAGATCGACCTGATCGTCGACCAGACCTCGAACTCGATCAACCAGGTCCGCGCCGGCGCTATCAGGGCCTATGCGGTCACCGACGACAAGCGCGTCGAAAGCGCGCCGGAGATTCCGACCGTCGATGAGGCGGGCCTGCCAGGCTTCCACATGACGCTGTGGTCGGGGCTGTGGGTGCCGAAGGGGACGCCGAAAGAGATCGTCGAAAGGCTCAACCAGGCGGTGATCGCGGCACTGAACGATTCGGATGTGCGAAAGCGGATGAAGGACCTGGGGTTGCAGATGACTCCGCAGGATCAGCTCACGCCGGAGGCGCTCGGCGCATTGCAGCGTGCAGAGATCGCCAAATGGTGGCCGATGATCAAAGCAGCACGTATTTCTACGGAGTAAGAAGGTGGTATGTAGCGACCACTGATGGTGTCTTGGGGGCCACGTTTGTTGCGACCTCGCAACAGTTCTGCGCCATTGAGTAACGATTTCGGGCGCGCCGCAGAGGCGCCGCTTTTTAGCCACACCCCTTCGTGAAATAACGCCTTACATCATTAGGCGGCGCGCGTGAGGGTGTAGGGAAAATCGGTTCATGAACTGGGTTTTCTCGCCCGTGCAGCGTCACCGGCAGAAGACAGACCAGCGATGGACGCCAAGACCGACCTCAAGAACAGGCTGCCCAGCCGTCACGTCACGGAAGGTCCGACGCGCGCGCCGCATCGCTCCTACCTCTACGCGATGGGCCTGACGACGGCCCAGATCCACCAGCCTTTCGTCGGCGTCGCCTCCTGCTGGAATGAGGCCGCGCCGTGCAACATCGCGCTGATGCGCCAGGCGCAGGCGGTGAAGAAGGGCGTCGCGCATGCCGGCGGCACGCCGCGCGAATTTTGCACCATCACCGTGACCGACGGCATCGCCATGGGCCATGACGGCATGCGCTCGTCACTGCCGTCGCGTGAAGCGATCGCTGACTCGGTCGAACTGACCATGCGCGGTCATTCCTACGACGCGCTGGTCGGCCTTGCCGGCTGCGACAAGTCGCTGCCGGGCATGATGATGGCGATGGTCCGCCTCAACGTGCCATCCGTTTTCATCTATGGCGGCTCGATCCTGCCCGGCAATTTCCGCGGCCAGCAGGTCACCGTGCAGGACATGTTCGAAGCCGTCGGCAAGCATTCGGTCGGCGCCATGTCGGACGAGGACCTCGACGAAATCGAACGCGTCGCCTGTCCGTCGGCGGGCGCCTGTGGCGCGCAGTTCACCGCCAACACCATGGCGACGGTCTCGGAGGCGATCGGGCTCGCGTTGCCGTATTCCGCCGGTGCGCCTGCGCCTTACGAGATCCGCGACAGCTTCTGCATGACTGCGGGCGAGCAGGTGATGGAGCTGATTACCTCCAACATCCGGCCGCGCGACATCGTCACCCTGAAGGCGCTGCAGAACGCCGCTGCCGTGGTCGCTGCCTCTGGCGGCTCGACCAATGCCGCGCTGCATCTGCCGGCGATCGCGCACGAGGCAGGGATCAAATTTGACCTATTTGACGTCGCCGAAATCTTCAAAAAGACACCTTATATCGCGGATTTGAAGCCCGGTGGCCGCTATGTCGCCAAAGACATGTTTGAAGCTGGCGGCATTCCGCTGCTGATGAAGACGTTGCTCGATCATGGCTATTTGCATGGAGACTGCCTCACAGTCACCGGCCGGACGATCGCCGAAAACCTCAAAAGCGTGAAATGGAATCCGCACCAGGACGTGGTGATGCCGGCCGACCAGCCGATCACCGTGACCGGAGGTGTTGTCGGTCTGAAAGGCAATCTCGCGCCTGAGGGTGCGATCGTGAAAGTCGCGGGCATGTCCAATCTCAAATTCACCGGGCCGGCCCGCTGCTTCGACCGCGAAGAGGATGCTTTCGAGGCGGTGCAGAAGCGCACCTACAAGGAAGGCGAGGTCATCGTCATCCGTTACGAGGGGCCGCGCGGCGGCCCCGGCATGCGGGAGATGCTGCAGACCACGGCGGCGCTGTACGGGCAGGACATGGGCGGCAAGATCGCGCTGATCACCGATGGCCGCTTCTCCGGCGCCACCCGCGGCTTCTGCATCGGCCATGTCGGGCCGGAAGCCGCCATTGGCGGGCCGATCGCCCTGCTCGAAGACGGGGACATCATCGAGATCGATGCCGAGGCCGGTCACCTTAACGTAAAGTTGAGCGATGCCGAGCTGGCACAGCGCAAGTCCAAATGGACGCCGCGCGAGACGCACCACACGACAGGTGCGCTTTGGAAATATGCCCAGCAGGTCGGGCCAGCGGTCGCGGGGGCCGTTACCCATCCCGGTGGTGCGCACGAGAAACATTGCTATGCGGATATCTAAGCGTATCGTTTTTGCATTGATGCTGGGGGTTGCTCCGCTGCTGGCGGCCGCGCCGTCCTTTGCGTTCGATGGTGCCCCGATCAACCCGGACCCGGCGATGCCGGTGGCGACGGTCCAGTCCGGGATGGCGGCCAATCTGCGCAAGAGCATACCGCAGCCGGGCACGGCCGCGGCGCTGCCGGACAAGTCAGTGGTCGCGCTGCAATATGCCGCGGATGAGGGGCATCCAGTCGCGCAGTGGAAGCTCGGGCGGATGTATGCCAATGGCGAAGGCGGCCTCGCGCAGGACGATCTGCGGGCATTCGACTATTTCAGCCGGGTTGCCAATGCGCATGCCGACGACAACCCGTCGACGCCGGAGGCGCAGGTCGTCGCCAACGCCTTCGTGGCGCTCGGCCGCTATTACCTGAGCGGCATCCCGAACTCGAAGGTGAAGTCCGATCCGGAGCGCGCCCGCGAGATGTTCTCCTACGCCGCCTCCTATTTCGGCAATGCCGACGCCCAGTATGATCTGGCGCGCATGTACCTGAAGACCGGCGACGCCTCGCGTGACGATTTCCGCTATGGCGCACGCTGGCTCGGTGCCGCCGCGCAGAAGGGCCAGCACCAGGCGCAGGCGCTGCTCGGCCAGATGCTGTTCAACGGCGACCGGCTGCCGCGGCAGGCTGCGCGCGGACTGATGTTCCTGACGCTGGCGCGCGATGCGGCCAGTCCGGACGAGGCCTGGATCAAGGAAAACTACAATCGCGCGTTCGCCAAGGCATCGGATGACGATCGGGCGTCGGCGTTGCAGATGCTCGAGCACTGGGTGCAGGGCAAGCGGGACTGACACGGGGAATGCATTCCATTCCCCCGAGATATGAGGGGAATGGAATGATCATCCGGGACGCGACGCCAGCCGATGCGCCTCAAGCCTGCCAGGTGCTGCGGGATTCGATCGCGCAGCTCTGCAGCGCCGACCACCGCGACGACCGGGTCGTCCTGTCCCGCTGGCTCGCCAACAAGACGCCGCACAATGTCGCATCATGGGCCGACGGCATCGGCCGTTCATTGCTGCTTGTCGTCGAGGGCGAGGCGATCGTCGCCGTTGGTGGCGTGAAGGACGACGGCGAGATCACGCTGAACTACGTCGCACCCTCAGCGCGCTTTCGCGGCATCAGTTCGGCGTTGCTCGCGGCGCTGGAGTCGAGGGCGCTTCAGCGCGGCGCTGTCACAGCCAGCCTGCTCAGCACCGAGACCGCGCATCGCTTCTACCTGGCGCGCGGCTACCATGACGAGGGCCCGCCGGTCGGAAAGTTCGGCACCGCGGCGTCGTATCCGATGACGAAGGTGCTGGTGCCGCACGGGTAGGTTGGGGCAAAGTTTGTAGGGTGGGCAAAGCGAAGCGTGCCCACCATTG
>NZ_JBARGP010000661.1:0-17201 GCF_049798375.1 Bradyrhizobium sp. | reverse complement strand
ATCGTGAAATGATTGAAACCATGCCGATGCATCCCGGTTCTCCTGACATCATCGTGAGCCAGGAAGGGCATCATGGGCGGCAATCAACACCATCTGAGACCGGTCGCGGACAACATCTGGATCGTGGATGCCGGGCACATCAACGCCGCCGGGTTTTCGCTTCCGGTGCGCATGACTGTGATCCGGCTGACGAGCGGCGATCTGCTGCTGCATTCACCGACCAGATATTCGCAAGCTTTGCATCAGGAGCTGACACGCATCGGGCCGATCAAACATCTGCTCGCGCCCAATATTGCGCATTGGATGTTCCTACCGCAGTGGCAAAAGGCGTTGCCGGAGGCGAAGCTGTCCGCCGCGCCGGGGCTGGCCGATCGCGCCCAGGTCCGACGTTCCGGTTTGCGCATCGATCGCGAGTTGGGCGATACGACGCCGCATGAATGGGCCGAGGACATCGAACTCGTCCTGATCACCAGCTTGTTGTTTTCCGAGATCGAGCTGTTTCACAAGCCCAGTCGAACCCTGGTCCTGACCGACCTCGTGCAGAATCTTGCGCCGGAGCGGCTATCGTTCGTCTCCCGCGCCGTCGCGAACCTGCTGGGGATCACCGCACCGGATGGGACGGCACCGGCGTACTTACGGCTACTGTTGCGGCTCGGCGGCCGCCCCGTGGAGCAAGCAGTGTCGCGGCTGCTCCGGATGCGGCCGGAGCGGGTGATCTTCGCTCATGGAAGATGGTTCGAAAGCGGCGGCACGCAGCAGCTCCGACGCTCGCTCGCCTGGCTGCCATCCGCGGTCAAGGCAAGCGATGCGCTCGCGATTCCGCGCGATCTCGCTGCGCATCGCGTGGTCGTGACCGGGGCATCGAGCGGCATCGGTCGTGCGACGGCGCTGGCCCTGGCACGCAAGGGCGCGAGCCTCGCGCTTGCCGCCCGCCGCGCCAACCTGCTGCAAGACCTCGCGGCGGAATGCAACGCGCTTGGCGGCCGCGCCATCGCCGTCCAGACCGACGTGACGGACGCCGAAGCCGTGCAGCGACTCGCAGCCACGGCGGAAAAGACATTCGGCGCAATCGACGTCTGGATCAATAATGCCGGCACCGGCGTGTTCGGTGCCTTTCAGGACGCCGGCCTCGCACTGCACCGGCGCACCATCGAGGTCAATCTGCTGGGCACCATGAACGGCGCCTACGCGGCGCTGCCGGTGTTCCTGCGCCAGCGACGAGGCACGCTGATCAACAACATCTCGGTCGGCGGGTGGGCGCCGACGCCATTTGCCGCCGCCTACACCGCCAGCAAATTCGGCCTGAGGGGCTTTTCCGCAAGCCTCCGGCAGGAGCTGGCGGCACATCCTGATATCCATGTCTGCAGTGTCTTTCCGGCCATGGTCGATACGCCGGGCTTCGTTCACGGCGCCAACATGTCGGGCCGCAATCTCGATCCCGGCCCTATGCTGTATCGTTCCGAGGACGTCGCCGAAACGTTCATGCAGCTGATGCGTTCGCCGCGCGATGAGGTCGCCGTCGGCTGGCCCGCGCGTCTCGGCCAGATCTCCTATGCGCTGGCTCCGCGTCCGACCGAGCACGTGATGGGCGCCATCTTCCGCTTCCTGCTGTCGCGGGCAAACCGCGCTGCACGCAGCGAGGGCACGCTGCTTGCACCGGCGGAGGTCGGCGCCACCGCAAGCGGCGGCTGGCTCGCGCGCAAGCGGCTGCCGCCGGCGGACCAGATCAGCAAGATCGGTCTCGCGCTCGGCCTCGGTGTTCTCGGCGCGGTCGGCTTCACGCTGATGCGTGCCGATCGCGGCAATCGCTATCGACGCGGCCCTTCTTTTACTCGCCGGTCAGGCCATGATTGAACAGGACATCGGGAATTCGACCATCGCTTCACCGGCCGCGACGTGTTCGTTGCTTTGGTTGCGCACCAGCACGTCGATCAGCACCCAACGGGACTTCTGCGTCGACTGCTTGGACTTCACCACGCCGATCGGTTGAATCGTGTCACCCGGCTTGACCGGCTTGAGCCAGCGCGTCTCCAGGCGGCGCTGAATGGCGCCAGCGGGATAGGCCCAATCGGTCAGCATCCGGGTGATCAGCCCGAAATTGTTCATGCCATGCATGATGATGCCGCCGAAATTGGTCTTGCCGAAACTGTTCTTCATGTAGTCGTCATCGAGATGCAGCGGGTTATAGTCGAGCGAGCCGTCGCAAAATAGCCGGATCGATTCCCGAGAGACGTCGAATGTCGGACCATTGATGGTGTCGCCGACGGCGAGGTTTTCGAAGCTGGTGCTCATGCCGGGTCTCCTTCTCTCTCGCTGCGATCACGCGGGACGGATGGTCTGGCCGCGGCCGGAGCAGATGACCTCGCCATGCTGGTTGAAGAAAACATTGTCGTGGACGACGAAGAGCCGCTCGCGCTTGATAAATTTGTCCAGCGCACGGGCCTGCAGGGTGATGGTGTCGCCGGGGCGCGCCGGCTTGTTGTAGCTCCAGGATTGGCCGGCATTGATGGTGCCGGGTGTCCGCATCCAGTCGTCGGCCGGGGTGCAGGCGAACATCAGCAGGATGTGGATCGAGGGCGGCGCGATCAGCCCGCCATACAGAGTCGTCTTGGCATAAGCCTCATCGAAATAGAGCGGGTGATCTTCGCCGACGGAGCGGCAGTAGAGCTGAATGGCGTCCAGCGTCAGCTGGTAAGGGATCGTCTTGCGCGGTTCGCCTGGGACGATGTCGTCCCACACCTTGCGCAAATTGGCGTCTTTCCAGAAGTCCGTCTCGAATGTGGGCGCTGGCGCCATCGTCACTCCTCCAGAATTGTTGTCAGGCTTGCCACAGGCGGGCGTGATGTGTCGGGATGCGTAATGAGGAACCAACTCTATCAGGCCGGGCCGACATGGGCGATTCCGAGGTCACGCGTACGCGATCGATCTTGATGCCCCCACCCGCCGTCGAACCTGAGGTGCCGCGCCGTCGCGGTGGTCATCCCATGTGGTCCTGGAACAAGGGCGAGATAGGCCTGTTCCTTATGCTTCGTGGAAGCGCCGATCAGGGAGAAGGTAGCCCATGTCGACACCTGACGTTCGCAAGGGTATGCCACCGGTCAGATTGTCCCGTGAGGAATTCGAAAAGCGTTATCGCCGCCGCTTTGCCGATCCCGTGTTTGCTCCGCTGGCTCACGAGCTTGACGCCGTCATCGCTGCGGCGTGGGACGCTTATAGCCACTCGCGGAAGGCGCCGGTGACGCGCAGGGCAGGGGAGGGATTTGCTGACCCGGACTATGAGATCGCCGTGGACTGGCTGGCCGCGCGCGAGGCGATCCTGCAGGCACAGCGCGCGCATCAAGATATCAGTCGACCGCCCTGCATTCTGGTCATCAACGGCTCGCCGCGCAGCGAACACTCCTGTCCGGGCGAGATGTCGAAGAGCTGGCGGCTGCTCGAGCGTGCACATCAGGTCTTCAGCGAGATGGGCTACATCGTGAATGATCTGGACCTGTCGCGGCTCACGTCGGAGTTCGGCAACGAGATTCATCCCTGCAAATCCTGCGTGTCGACCGCGATGCCGCTCTGCCATTGGCCGTGCAGCTGCTATCCGAATTACGCGCTGGGCCAGACCGACGACTGGATGAACGAGATCTATCGGCTCTGGGTCGCCGCGCACGGCATCATGATCATCACGCCCGTGCACTGGTATCAGGCGCCGACGGTGCTGAAGGCGATGATGGATCGGCTGGTCTGCGCCGACGGCGGCAACCCCGATCCGAGCTCGACTCACGGCAAGGTCGCAACCGAAGCAAAGGCGCTCGAGCTCGAGGGCTGGCCGTATCCGAAGCATCTGGCCGGCCGCTATTTCAGCGTCGCGGTCCATGGCGACGCGGTCGGCGCTGAGACCTTGCGGCGCTCGCTCTCGGACTGGCTGACTGACATGTCGCTGATCTCGGCCGGGCGCATGGGTGAAACCGATGGCTATGTCGGCTACATGGAGCCTTACGCGACCTCGCACCAGGCGCTCGACGACGACCGCGCATTTCAGCAGGAGGTGGAAAACGCCGCGCATGCGCTTGGCCGAGCCGTGCAGCTCGCTCGCGCCGGCAGGCTGGAGGAGCCCGGGCGGGGGCTGACCGATCCGAGTCCGAAATAGCGCCGCGTCTACTGCTTCACCGCGTAGGCGCGGACGTAATCTCCCAGCTTGGTGCCGAACGAGCCGTGTCCGCCGGCGACGGTGACGACATATTGCGTGCCGCCCGCCTCGTAGGTCATCGGCGTCGACTGTCCGCCCGCAGGCAGCCGGTCCTGCCAGAGCAGCCGGCCGTCCTCGACGTCGAACGCCCTGATGTAATTGTCCATCGTGCCTGTCAGGAAGGCGACGCCGCCGGCGGTGACCATCGGGCCGCCAAGCATGGGAACGCCGAGCTTGAACGGCAGCGGCAGCGGGGAGGAGTCGCGGATGGTGCCGACGCGGTGCTGCCAGACGATCTTGTTGGTCTTCAGGTCCAGCGCGGCCAGGCTGCCCCAGGGCGGCGCCATGCAGGGAATATGAAACGGCGACAGGAAGATGCCGAGGTCGACGCCGTAGGGCGCGCCATACATCGGCTGCACGCCGACCTCCGTGCCGGGCGGATGCGCGGCATCAGGCGCGGCGGGATTGTCCTTGCCGCGGGGCACCAGGCGCGAGATGAACGGGATCGATTGCGGATTGGCAATCGCGATCTGCCGGCGCGGATCGACCGCGATGCCGCCCCATTCGAACATGCCGAAATCGCCGGGAAACACCAGCGTGCCCTGTTCGGAGGGCGGCGTGAACGGCCCCTCATAGCGCAGCCGCTTGAACTTCACCCGGCAGATCAGCTGGTCGAACATCGTGCTGCCCCACATCTGGGCCTCCGTCAGCATCTTTTGCGGGCGGAAGCTCAGATCGGAGAACGGCTGGGTCGGCGCGGTATGGTCGCCGGAGGCCGCACCTTGGGGCACCGGGCGTTCCGGCGCCGGCACCAGCTGATGGCCGTCACGGCGATCCAGCACGAAGATGTTGCCGGTCTTGGCGGGGATATAGATCGCCGGCACCACGTCGTTGCCCTGATGCAGGTCCATCAAGCTTGGCTGCGACGGCATATCCATGTCCCAGAGATCGTGATGCACGTTCTGGAACGACCAGCGCAGCTTGCCGGTGGCGATGTCGAGCGCCACCATTGCCGAATCGTAACGCTCCTCATCCGGGGTGCGATGTCCCGCCCAGATATCCGGCGAGCTCGATCCGAGCGGCTCGTAGACCAGGCCGAGTTTTTCGTCGACGGAAGCCACCGTCCATGCGTTCGGCGAGCCCGGGGTGAAGTGATGGGTCGCGGACGGCATTTCGTTGGGATCGGGATTGCCGGCGTCGAAGGCCCAGATCAGCTTGCCCGTGTAGATGTCGAAGCCGCGGATCGCGCCTGACGGCACCTTGTCGGAATAATTGTCGATGACGGCGCCCGCCATGATCAAGACCTTGTCGGTCACGACCGGCGGCGAGGTGCCCTCGTAGTAGCCGACCGTCTTGATCTCGTTGCCTTCCTTCAGATCGATCTGGCCGTGATCGCCAAATCCATCGCAGGGCTTTCCCGTCGCGGCATCGAGCGCAAACAGCCGGCCGTCATCGGTGGGCAGGAAGATGCGCTTGGGGCATTCGCTCGGCGCCGGCGCGCCGTCGGCGGTCACGGCGCCGGACGCGGTTTCGTGATAAGCGACGCCGCGACACGTCATGTGCTGGAAGCTCTTGTTGTGCTGAATCTGCGGATCGAACTTCCATCGCAGCTGGCCGGTCGCGGCCTCCAGCGCGAACACGATTTGATGCGGCGAACACGTATAGAGCAGATCGCCGACTTTCAGCGGTGTCGCCTCGTTGGTGAATTCGTCCGGATCGTCAGGGCCCTTGTGGTCGCCGGTCTGAAATTCCCAGGCCAGCTTGAGATCCTTGGCATTGTCCCTGGTGATCCCTGCCAGGTCGGAATAGCGCGTCCCGGCACCGGTGCTGCCATAAGCGGTCCAATCGGCCTTGGCCGGCGCGGCCGCGAGATCGGCGATGGGGGTCGATTGAGGCAACTTGCCGGCGATGGCAACGCGATCCGAGCTCAACGAAACGCCGAGAACGACGATCGAGGCAACCACGCCCACGCCCAGCGCGCGCCGCGCGGTCCGCCAGCCTGGCGACAGATGCCAGGTGATGAAGGGAAACAGCAGCCACACCCCGAGCGGCACCAGGATGTCGCCGCGCGGCGCCAGCGACCAGAAGTCGAGCCCGACTTCCCAGATCGCCCAGATCAACGTGCCGAGCAGCAGCGCCGCATAGACCCAGAGCGCCAGCGCGCTGCGGCGCATCAGCAGCCAGCTCGTCACCGCCAGCGCCACGCCTGCGATCACATAATAGATCGAGCCGCCGAGCACCGCGAGCCAAAGCCCTCCCGCGAACAGCACGATGCTCATCAGTTGCATCACGACGACCGTCGCGCGCAGGATGGGCGCACGCGGTCGCTCGCTCAGATCGGCCATGGTCGTCAGTTCCCCTGCATGGATCGCGCTCGCTGCGAAGGCTACTTGATAATACCGGATCCGGCGTCGGCGGGTTCCTGACAATCTGCCGTGCAAGGTCTGATCTCGAGATGATCCTCGAGAGATCGCGTCCCCTCGGGCCCGCTCTCCACCAGGCCCGCGGTTTCCGCCGCATCCCAGGCTTCCTGCTCGGTCTCAAACACCCGGGTCAGCCTCTCACCGCCCTCGAACAAGGCATACGGCATGGCCGTCTCCCGATGGTCATCACGTTACACAGCTCAAATCCCGCATTCGTCATCTGTTCCAATATTTGCGTTCTGGTCGCGGGGACAGGCCGCGATTTGGCCCGCATGTCTGGACCCCGGTGACGGCTCGAACGTTCTAGCCAGAGGAAATGCTGCAGGCAGGTGTCTCTGACCGGCGAGCATCGGCGTAACTTTCGATCGGTTCGAGTGGGATCGTTTCATGCAGCAACCCGAAGTTCTGATCGTCGGCGGAGGACCGGCCGGTCTGATGGCCGCGATCTACCTGGCTCGGTTTCGACGCAACGTGCAGATCATCGATGCGGGCGCGAGCAGGGCCGCGCTCATCCCGCGCAGCCATAATCTGCCCGGATTCCCTAACGGCGTGCCCGGGCGCGAACTGCTGGGGCAGATGCGCAACCAGGTGGCGGATCTCGGCGTGCCGATCATTCGAGGCGAGGTGACGTCGATCGAGCAGGCGGATGGTCTGCTGTTGGTGCGTCATGACAGCCACGAAACCGCGGCTCAGCGCATCATCATGGCGACCGGCATCGTCGACCGGCAGGTTGCGTTTCCGGATTGGGTCGACGCGGTTGCCTGCGGCCTGTTGCGCTATTGTCCGGTTTGCGACGCCTACGAGGCCATCGATCGAAAAATCGGGGTGCTCGGTCCACTCGACCAGGCCGGCCACAAGGCGCTGTTTCTGCGTGGCTACAGCGGGGATGTCACGTTGATCCCCAGCGATGATCGTGACGCGGAGATCAGGCACCGTTTGCTGGAAGCAGGGGTCCGGATCGCCGCCCCGCTTCGCCGGCTTCAACGCGCCGCGAATGCGATGGAAGCGCTGCTTGCCGATGGCTCGGTCGAGCGTTTCGACATGATCTACCCGGCGATGGGCGCCGATGTTCGATCCGAGCCGCTGCTCCGGCTCGGTGCGCGTCATACGCCCGAAGGATTTTTATTGGTGGATGACAAGCAACAGAGCAGCATCCGTCACGTCTATGGCATCGGCGACGTGGTCACCGATCTGCATCAGATCAGCGTCGCCTTCGGCCATGCGGCCGTCGCGGCGTGTCACGCCCATCATTCCTTGCCGACGCGCCATGCCGCGCAACTGCGCCGGAGTGCGTGATCAGGCATGAGCTGAAGCGCAGAAGGCAAATTCGGTGAGTACCAGTGAAGGAGTGCTGTCATGAAGCCGAGGACCGTGGCGGTGTCGGTTGCGCTGTTATGCGCAGCCGGCGTCATCGTCGCGATCGGCGCCTGGCTCGTGACCGCGCCACGACCGGCCTTCTCCGCCGACAGCACGTCACTCTTCGACCAGGCCGGCGATGCCAAGCGTGGCGAGCAGGTGTTTCTCGCTGGCGACTGTGCATCCTGTCACGCCTCGCTGGGACAGAAGGATCGTCTACGGCTGGGCGGAGGGCTCGCTTTGGCCTCGCCCTACGGCACATTTCGCGCGCCCAACATCTCAAGTGATCCGAAGGACGGCATCGGCGCCTGGACGACCAGGGATCTCGCCAATGCGCTGCTCAGCGGGGTGTCGCCGGACGGCAGCCATTACTATCCGGTCTTTCCTTACGCGAGCTATGCGCATCTGACGATCGAGGATGTCGCCGATCTTCTTGCTTACTTGCGCACCTTGCCGGCGGTTTCAGGCCGCGCGCCGCCTCATGACCTCAACCTGCTGTTCTCGATCCGCCGCTTCGTCGGCTTCTGGAAGCTGCTCTATTTCAGGCCGGGCAAGATCGCGCCGGATGCTTCGCATGATGAGCAATGGAATCGCGGGCGCTATCTGGTGGAAGCGGCGGGACATTGCGCCGAATGCCATTCCTCGCGAGATCTGTTCGGCGGCATCAAGGACAAGACGCGGTTCGCCGGTGGACAGGATCAGGTCGGCACGGGCTTTTATCCGAACATCACGCCGGCGCGGATCGGCCACTGGTCACAGGCTCAGATTGCCGAGGTCTTGGCCTCGGGCAATACGCCTGATCACGGCCGGGTCGGATCCTCGATGGCCGATGTGGTGACGAACACCGCGCAGTTGCCGCAGGCCGACCGGAATGCCATCGCAGCCTATATCAAGGCGTTGCCGGCGCGGCCGACGGAAAAGCCGTAGGCTTCGTCACTGCGCGTAGAGATAGGCAGCGACATCGCGCGCCTCGGCCTCGGTGATCCCGGTCGCCGGCATCGCCGTGCGCGGTGCGAATGTCTGTGGGGATACGATCCACGTCACCAGATTGTCAGGGGAGTTGTTGGCGCTGCCGCCGACATAGACCCGGTGGACAAGGCCCGACAATGACGGTCCGACTTGGCCATCGGCGCCGGCAAGCCCGGGAATGGTGTGGCAGCCGCCGCAGCCATAGCGGCGCATGATTTCGGGGGCGCGCGCGGGATCGCCGCCGGTCATCGCGCGCGCGACGCGCTCGGCCTGCTGCCGCGATGACCATGCCATGCCGCCGGTGATAGCCAGGACGGCGCAGGCGATGACGATGGCGGTTCCGAGCCAGACCCATCTAGAGCGGATGGAGGACATCGGCCCGCCTCGCTTTCTCGCTCGACGTTTGAATCCACAGCGCCAGCAGGACCAATGCGGCGCCGGCATAAATGGTGCCTGCCGGCACCCACATGATCACGCCCGCCAACTGCTGGTCTTCGAGCGGCGTCAGTCCCCAATCCGCCGCGGCGGCCGTCTGCGCGCCGTAGAGCACGCGCGGGGCCAGCGCCATCAGGGCGCCCAGCACGCTGGTGTGCAGCATGGTGATGAAGACATGCCAGGCCGCGGCTCCCGCCGGGCTGCGCCACAGCACCGCCCACCAGAACAGCACGGCCGAGGCGAAGAAGCTGACATGCTGCAGCCGGTGTAGCGTGATATTCTCGACCGCGGCATCGAACAGGATCGGCGCATGCCAAACCCATATGGCAACGCCATGGAGCAGGGTGGCGGTGCCGCCGCTCGCAAGCGCGCGCCAAGTCCCGCGGACCGGCCAGCTGCACAGCAGTCCGGCCGTCTGCCGTCTGGCGTTGCGCGGCAGTGCCCACAGCATGGTGCCGAGCGGGCGTGATGCCACCATCAATGGCGCCGAGATCGCCATCAGAATCTCGTGCTCGATCATATGGAAGGTGAAGAGATGCTCGCCCAGCCAATGCAGCGGCGACACCAGCGCACCGCCCAGGCTGATCCAGCCGGACCAGAACGCCAGTGGCCGCCAGTCCTGGGCCGGCCGCGCGCTCCTGCGCGATCGCAACCGCCAGCTTCCGAGCGCGTAGAGAACACCGACCGTGACGAGCGGAGAGACGATCCAGGGATCAAAGGTCCAGCTCGCATGTGTCTCAGCCTCCGCGCCGCCATGCGCGTAGGCCGCGCGGCTGAACGCGGTCATGATGAAGGCAATGAGGATCAGCGTTCGCATCCGCTCAGCACCAGAGAGGCTGCGCCCTGCATCAGCAGCGCGAACGTGAAGACGAGCGCCGCCAGCGCGCTGAGCCGCGACGAAAACGGCAGGCTGCGGTCATCGCCGATCGACGGCCGGCTGTCGAGGCGCCAGGACAGCGCCCCGGAGCCGAGCACGATCAAGGCACCGAAAAGGGAGATGATCGCGGAGACGTGGTGCTTGCCGATGCAGTCCGCGGTCGGCAGGATTTCGCCGAGCTGAGTGTTGACCGCCCAGGCAACGCCGCCGATCACGAGGCCGGCCCAGGCCATCAGTTTTGCCGATGTGCTTGGTAATCTCATATCCGTGCCAGCCAATAGATGCAGCCATAGATCGGAAGCCACGCCGCGACGACAAAGTTCCAATACATCGCGTTGTCCTGGACGTCGCCATAGCGGCGCCGGTTGTCGCCGTGCCGACTGAACATCAGGACGGCCAGCACCACCGTGTCGATGAGATCGGTCAGGATGTGCGTCGTGTGCAATCCGAGCATGGTCCAGATGACCGAACCGTATGCGTTGCTATCCCATTTGACCTTGAGCGCAGGAAATTCAAACACGCGGATGATCAGCGGCACGATGCCGAGCACCGACATGACGACCATGCCGATCCGCACCTTCCGTAAGTCCTGTTGCTGGGCCCAGCGCGACACCAGCACGTTTGGAACGACGCTGGCGAGCAGGGCCACCGTCATGACAGAGCCCGCCAAGAGGTCCGGCGGCGGCGCGTTGAGCGGCCAGCTTGGGGCCAGGCTCATCAGATAGAGATAGACGGCGATGACCAGCGCAAAGCCGGTGCCTTCGATCAGCATGAACCCGAGCGTGCCCCACCAGGTCACGCTGGCAGCACCGAACCCGTGCAGCGGCAGCTTGGAGACATCGAGTACGATACGCTGTTTCATGCATCGTCCTCCGGCGTGCCGGCGGGCCAGAACCAGCCGATCAGCGTGATCGCGATCGGGATCGAGCCCCACACCACCGCCCAGGGCGAGAAGATCGACCAGATCAGCATGATGCTGGTGGCGATTGCCGTGAGCAGCGGCCAGATCGAGTTGCGCGGCGAGGATTCGCGCGCCTGCGGCTCCGCGACCGTGATCGTGGTTACCACGAGTTCGCGGCGCGCGGTCCGCAGTCCGCTGGCAACGTTCAGTGATCCGACCTGATCCCACAGCGGATTGGCACTGCCGACAACCGGGATATAAGCAAAATTATAGGCCGGCGGGGGTGAGCTGGTCGCCCATTCCAATGTCGGGGCATCCCAGGGATTGTCTCCGGCGGGCTTGCCCGATCGCGCACTGATGATGGCGTCGATGAAGAAGATCAGAAAGCCGGCGGCAAGGATGACGGCGCTGACGCTGACGAACAGGTTGATGCCGTGCCAGGGCAGGTCGGGCTGATAGGTGTAGATCCGCCGCGGCATGCCTTCCAGGCCGAGGATGTGCATCGGAAAAAAGGTGAGATGGAAACCGATGAAGATTAGCCAGAACGCCCAGCGTCCGAGCCGCTCGCTCATCATCCTTCCAGTGAACTTGGGAAACCAATAGTAAACTGCGCCGAGCAGCGGAAACACCGCGCCGCCGATCAGCACGTAGTGGAAATGCGCGACGACGAAGTAGGTGTCGTGGACTTGCGTGTCGAACGGCACGGACGCGACCATCACGCCGGTGAGGCCGCCGATCACGAAGGTGACGATGAAGCCGATCACGAACAGCAGCGGCGTCTTGAACACCGGCCGGCCGTCCCACAATGTCGCAATCCAGCAGAAGATCTGGATGCCCGCGGGGATGGCGATGGCCATGCTGGACGCCGTGAAGAAGCTCTCGCCGAGCCGCGGCAAGCCCGTGACGAACATGTGGTGCACCCACAGGCCGAAGGCGAGAATGCCGGTGGCGATCAGTGCCATCACCAGCGCGAGATAGCCGAACACGGGACGCCGCGCGAAGGTCGCGACCAGGGTCGAGACCATGCCGACCGCCGGCAGGAAGATGATGTAGACCTCGGGATGGCCGAAGAACCAGAACAGATGCTGCCAGAGCAGCACATCGCCGCCTTCCGCCGGATTGAAGAAATGCGTGCCGACCAGCCGATCCAGGATCAGGCTGGTGCTCGCCACCATGATCGCCGGCATCGCCATGATCACGAGAAACGAGGTCACCAGCATCGACCAGACGAACAGCGGGATGCGATCGAGCGACATGCCGGGCGCGCGCTGCTTGAACACGGTGACGACGATCTCGACCGCAACCGCCAGCGCCGCAACTTCGGTGAAGGTGATCATCTGGGCCCAGATGTCGGCGCGCTTGCCCGCCGCATATTGCGGACCGGACAGCGGCACATAAGCAAACCAGCCGACGTCGGGGCCCATGTCGATTGCAAACGCGATCCAGAGCAGGAGCCCGCCAGCGAGGAATATCCAATAGGAGAATGCGTTGAGGCGCGGAAAGGCGATATTACGTGTCCCGACCATCAGAGGCACGAGATAGACGCCCATCGCCTCCATCACCGGCACCGCGAACAGGAACATCATGTTCGCGCCATGCATCGTAAAGATCTGATTGAAGCGATCCGGCCCGATCATTCGGGCTTCCGGCGCAGCGAGCTGCAGGCGCATCAACAAAGCGAGCACGCCGCCGAGCGCGAGGAACACGAAGGCGGTGAAGATGTAACGACGACCGATGATCTTGTGATCGACCGTAGTCAGCATGCCCCAGAGGCCAGGCTCGGTCTTCCAGGTCTGCGCAAGCGCAGTATCGAGTTCGTCGCGCGCCAACTCGACATCGAGCGTCTCGGTTCGGACTGCCGCATCACTCATTTGAGGCTCGCGAGATAGGCCGAGACTGCGCGCAGCTCGTCCGGCGTCAGCGGCACCAGCGGCATGTTGTTGCCGGGCTTCAGGGTCTGCGGATCGGCGATCCAGGCCGCAAGCGAGCCCCGGGTGGTCTCGAACAGTCCGGCGGCGATGGTTCGACGGCTGCCGATATGCGTGAGATCGGGACCGGGCGTGCCGGCGGCTTGCGTGCCGCGAATGGTATGGCAACCGGCACACGGCTTCGCCATGAACACATCGCGGCCCGTTGCGATCTCCTCATCGTCCGCCTGCACCGCCGGCGCGCGCTGCGCATCCGCCCAGCGCTCGAAATCGGCCGGCTCCTGCGCGATGACGAGGAACGCCATATGCGCATGCTGCAGCCCGCAAAATTCCGCGCATTGTCCGCGATAGGTGCCGGCGCGATCGGCGCGGATCGTGATCTCATTGAGCCGGCCCGGGATCAAATCCTGCTTGCCGGCCAGGCTCGGCACCCAGAACGAATGGATCACGTCGTCGCCTTCCAGCAGCAGGTGCACGTTGCGGCCGACCGGAACGTGAATCTCGTTGGCGGTCTCGAAGCGCTGCGATGGGTCGGGGCCGGTATACTCCACGCTCCACCACCATTGCAGGCCGCGAACCCGAACGGTGAGGTCGTCCGGTCCGGCGACGCTCAGCGCGTGCGTGGTGACGAAGCTTGCGAGCGTGAAGATGGCGATGATGATCGTGGTGAGGCCGACCAACGCCGTGACGACGCGTCCCATGCGGCGCTCGCGCTCCGGCAGCAGCTCGGTCGGCCGCGGCCGCTCGCCGCGTCGCCGCCACAGTGCGGTGATCATGCCAATCATCACCAGCGCCCAGACGATCGAGCAGACCGCGACGATGAAGATGATCAGATGCTTCAGGCTGAGCGCGGACGGACCATGCGTGTCCAACGCCGACTGCCAGTTGTCGCAGCCTGCAAGCAGCAGGCATGTTGGCAACAGGCCGACGCGAACCAGCCGCCGGATCACGGCGTCGGTCCCTGATCGGGATGAACCGGTATCGGACCTTCGTTGAACTGGATTGCCGCAGGCGCGCGGTTCTCGGCCGGCCGGGTCTGCTTCTCGTCGTTACGCGACGGGGCCGCGGTCTTTGCCGAATAGGCGCCGATCGTCTGCACGTAACCGGCCAGCTGCCAGATCTCGTCGGTTGTCATCTTGTCCTTGAAGGCCGGCATGCCGTGCGGACGGCCGTCGCGGATCGAGGCGAAGATCGAGACCATCTCGGGCCCGTAGTACCACCAGCCATCGAGAAAAGAAGGCCCGATCCCGCCTTCCCCGTCGCCATGGCAGCTCTTGCAGCCGAACCAGGAGTAGAGCCGCTTGCCCTCGCTTAGATTGTAGGCGTTGCTCTCATACGGCTTGTCCAGCGCGAAATAGACCTGGGGCGGCGCGCCCGCGATCCGGTTCGGCATCAGCGCGATCTTGTCTAACGCGTCTGCGACAGGAGGATCGA
Source organism: Bradyrhizobium sp. (assembly GCF_049798375.1). Classification (GTDB taxonomy): domain Bacteria; phylum Pseudomonadota; class Alphaproteobacteria; order Rhizobiales; family Xanthobacteraceae; genus Bradyrhizobium. Next base: position 2,701 of record NZ_JBARGP010000661.1, on the reverse strand, counting down.
GCCGCAGCTCGCGCTTCTCCCGCTCGCATCCCCCCAATGTCACGATGCAGAGCAACAGCACCACCACCCGCATTGTGATTGCCTCTCCTCGGGAGGTACAATCCTTGACATAAAGGCAGGTTCCTATCGGGTTCCGGCGCGGTCGCGCGGATTGACGTTGTCCGTCAGCATGGCGCCGAGCGCTATTCTGACAGCGGCAAATCCCTGCACGCCGTCCATCAGCGCGATCTCGCCCTGCTGCTCGTGGCGGATCGCATGTGCCATGACCCGGAGCCGCGCGTCGCCGCGGCTGTGCCATTCCTGGTCGGCCATCAGCACGGCGCCGCGATGATGCAGGCTCATCAGCCGCACGAAGGTTGCATCGAACGCGTCGTCTGGCGCATTGCGCGCCTCTCGCATCTGCGCCTCGGTCAGATAGCCCGGCATGTCGGTGCGCTCGCGCGCCGAGCAGTCGGGAAGCGGGGTGTCGAACCAGCTCCGCCACCAGCCTTCGAAGATACGGTTCTCTCCCGCCTGGCTCGCGACCATCAGCCGGGCGAGCGCGGCGAGATGTGGATCGCGCGCACGTTCCGCGCCGAGCCCGGCGAGTTCGATGCCCTGACGATGATGCGTCGTCATGTGGCGGATGTACACTTGGTCGGCGGTTCGGTCGGCACCCCGCCACGGCCATTCATGTCCCGTTGCGCCGAGCCCGGCAATGCCGGCCAGCAACACGACGGTGACCGCGCCGCCGAGTGCCCAGGCCTTGGCAAAGCGAACGTCCTTCGATCGCGGTGCGCTGCCGAACGGATAGCGCAGCCAGACGAACAGCGGATACATTGCCGCTGAGGACATATGGACCAGCAGCCCAATCCAATAGGGCTGCTGCAGCGTGAACAGCGGCTGAAAGAACGGAAACAGCGGCACCAGCAGCAGCCATTCGGTGGCGGAGGTGACGACAGCCCAGGGTATTGCCAGCGCCAGGATCGCGAGCGGCCGCAACTCCGCGGTCCAGCGGCCGAACAGGCCGAAGAACACCAGCGCCCAGGAGAAGTCGGCCCATTGATGAAACGCGATGCCGGCCGCGATCGCTTGCCAGCTCGGCTCGGCCGTGAGCATGCCGTCACGGAACGGAATCGCGGCCACCGTCATCCAGCCGACCGCCGCGTCGCGGCCGATCCGCGCGGCCGCGAGTTGGCTGACCAGCGTCGAGAATGTGCTGCTGACGAGGCCGAGCTTGGCGGCTGCGATCCAGTTCGATGAGGGACGATGCATCACATCTTTGTCTGCCGCCTCAATCAAATGTCCTTTGCGCTGTCGCTGCCGGAAGCTCTCGCCTTGTGCGACGCCAACGGGCGACCTGGCCGGACGTTCCTGCGCAGGCCTGGCAGCGGCCGCTGCGCAAGCGCGTGACGATTATGATAGTTTGATGAACTCTTGCGGCGGACCGGCGTTGAAGCGGGCCAACCTTCGCAGTCCGTAAGCCGATGAGTACAGCAGCCCGAATGTCAGCCAGTCGCGTCCACCGGACGCTCAGCAACCCATTTCCCATCGCCGTCAAGCCGACCAGGGCCGATGTGGCGGTCGCCGACGCCGTCGCGCGCAACACCAAACCCGCACCTGAACAAGTCGCGCGCGCGCTGACCTGGGGTGCCGACGAGAAGGTGCTGATGGCGCTGGCCGCGGTGGGTTGGCTCGCTTCGCGCGGCGGCAGCGAGCTGCTGCGGCGTGCGGGCAATCACGCGCTGCTGGTGACGGTGGCCGCTTCGCTGCTGCCGCACGGCTTCAAAGTGCTGTTCGACCAGACTCGGCCGGATCGCAAGACGGTGCTCGGCCACATGCACGGCGTGTCGTTTTCCGGCAAGCGTGAAGATGCCTTTCCGTCCGGTCATGCGCTGCACATGGGCGCGCTGGCCTCCGCGGCCGGCACCTTGCCGGCCGGGCCGCGCTGGACCATCCGGGCGCTAGCCGTCGGCCTGTCGCTGACACGCGTTGCGGTCCTGGCGCACTGGACGACCGACGTGGTCGCAGGCTTCGCGCTCGGCGCTGGATTGGAGCGTCTGCTGCGGCTGTGGACCGGCTATCAGGCCGACGCCGATCCGCGGTCGAAACCCAGATGACGCCATGACCGAATATCTGATCCGTTTCGTGGTCGGCGGCGTCGTGGTGTCCGCTTTCGCAATGCTGGGAGATGTGCTGCGTCCGAAGAGTTTTGCCGGCCTGTTCGGCGCCGCGCCCTCGGTCGCGCTCGCCACGCTCGGGATTGCGATTTATCAGCACGGCGTCGACTACGCGGTGCTGCAAAGCCATGCGATGATGGCAGGCGCGCTTGCCCTCGCGATCTATAGCGTCGTCGTCTGCCAGCTTCTCATTCGCGCGCGGCTGCGGGCGCTCCCGGCCACGCTACTGACGCTCGTGGTCTGGCTAGCTGTCGCTGTCGGTTTGTTAAAGCTCGCTGGAGGCGCGACGTGACGCCGATCCGGATATCTCCGTCATCGCTCCGCGAGGGCAGGTGGTACGAATATCTGGTCCGCTTTGCGCTGGGTGGAGCGGCCACGGTCTTGGCCGGCCTCATCAGCAGTTACTTTGGGGCCTCCGTGGGTGGTCTGTTCCTGGCGTTGCCAGCCATCTTCTGCGCCAGCGCGACGCTGATCGAGAGTCATGAGATCCGCCGCAAGCGGGAGGCGGGCTTCTCCGGCGCGCGCCGCGGGCAGCAGGCGGC
>NZ_JBARGP010000660.1:0-5753 GCF_049798375.1 Bradyrhizobium sp. | reverse complement strand
CTATCGGCCCGCGACTGAGCCGGTGCTCACGGCCGGCGACCTGACGACGCAGCAGCAGCCATCTCGGCCGCGAGCAGCAGCGCAGCGCGGCTCGCGCCGACTGAAGCGACGCCCTGCCCGGCAATGTCATACGCGGTGCCGTGGGCGGGCGTGCAGATTGGAAACGGAAAGCCGCCGAGCAGGGTCACACCGCGGTCGAAGCCCATCAGCTTCATCGCGATCTGGCCCTGGTCGTGATACATCGTCAGCACCGCATCAAACGCACCGGCTTTGGCGCGCAAAAACACCGTGTCGGCCGGGAACGGCCCCTCGGCCGCAATCCCTTGTTGCTGAGCCGCAGCGACGACCGGCGCAATGATTTCGATCTCTTCGCGGCCGAAATTGCCACCGTCGCCAGCGTGCGGGTTCAAGCCGGCCACTGCGATGCGCGGACGTGCGAAGCCGGCATTGCGCATGCAGCCGTCGGTCAGCGCAAGCGCGCGATGGATTCGTTCACTGGACAGTCGCGCGGCGATGTCTCTGAAAGGGATGTGCGATGTGACGCGCGCATTCCAGAGCCGATCCAGTACGTTGAACTCGCTGGCCGCGGTCTTCAATCCAACGACCTCGGCGGAGAATGCGATCTCGTCATCATAGTCGGCACGGGCGAGCCGCATCGCCTGCTTGTTGAACGGCGTGAAGCAGACGGCGTCGACACGCCCGTCCCGGCCAAGCTCCAGCGCGTACCGGTAGTTGGCCAGCGCGAATGTGCCGCCGGCGAGGCTCGCAGCGCCCTGCTCGACGTCAGCCGGATCGAGATGGCCGAGATCGACGAACAGCGCATCCGCGTCGTCCCTGCGCAAGTTCGTGCCCTGCTCGATCATCTTCAGTTGCGGCGCGACGCCGGCAATGCGTGCGCCCGCGTCGAAGATGCGGCGATCACCAATGACGACGATACCGCAGCGGGCGCGAATGTCATCCAGCGCCCCCAGCCTCGCGGTCAGCTCCGGACTGATGCCGGCAGGATCTCCCATCGCCAGCGCGACGAGCGGTCTCACGGTCATATGATCGCCTTCTCTTGATTGTTCGTCTTGGCGGCGGCCGGCGCGGGCTTGCGCAGCAGATGCACGAGCTGCAGAACGAGCGGAAGCAGCAGCAATGCAATGCCGGCCACCACCAGGCTCGTCACCAGCCGGTTTGCAAAGAAGATGTCGAGCGATCCCTTGGACATCAGCATCGACTGCCGGAACGCGTCCTCGGCCTTGTCGCCGATGACGATCGCGAGCACCAGCGGCGCCAAGGGATAGAACAGTTTCTTGAAGAGGTAGCCGACAACGCCGAAGCCGAGCATCAGCACCACGTCGAGATAGGAGTTGGACACCGAATAGGCGCCGACGACGCAGATGATCACGATCAGCGGCGCGATGACGACGAAGGGTATCCGCATCAGCGCGGCGAACACCGGCACTGTGAGCAGCACCAGCACGACGGCGACGATGTTGCCGACATACATCGAGGCGATCAGCCCCCAGACGAAGTCCTTCTGGTCGACAAACAGCATCGGTCCGGGATTGAGGCCCCAGATCATCAGCCCGCCCATCATGACGGCTGCGGTCGCCGAACCGGGAATGCCGAGCGAGAGCATCGGCAACAGCGCGCTGGTGCCGGCCGCATGGTCGGCGGTTTCCGGTGAGATGATGCCTTCGACCTCGCCGGTGCCGAAGTATCGGCCGCGGCGCGAGAAACGTCGCCCGATGGCATAGCTCATGAAGGACGCCGCGGTCGGGCCGCCCGGCGTGATGCCCATCCAGCATCCGATCGCAGCACTGCGCAGCAAGGCCACGCTATGCCGCGGCAGGCGGGCGACCGCACGAAACACCTCCCGCCAATCGATCTTCGAGGAGACCGCGCGGGCGTGAAATTCCTCCTCCACCGCGACAAGCAGCTCGCCGATGCCGAACAGGCCCATGACCGCGACGACGAAGCTCACGCCCTTGACGAGCTCGTCGACGCCCATGGTGAGGCGCACGCTGCCGGACACCGTGTCGATACCGATCGCGGCAATCGCAAACCCGATTGCCAGCGCCACGACGGTCTTGATCGGCGCCGCGCCGCCCATGCCGACGAAGCTCGCAAAGGCGAGGAAATAGACCGCGAAATATTCCGGCGGCCCGAACGCGAGTGCGACCTGCGCGACCCATGATGCGAGAAAGGTGATCAGGATGACGCCGACCAGCGCCCCGAACGCGGCCGAGCCGAAGGCGGTTGCAAGCGCCGTCGTCGGCCGCCCGTCGCGCGCCATCGGGTAGCCGTCGAAGGTGGTCGCGACGGAGGACGGCTCGCCGGGGATGTTGAACAAAATCGACGTGACCGAGCCGCCGAACAGCGCCCCCCAATACATGCTGGAGAGCAGGATGATGGCCGACACCGGCTGCATGCCGAAGGTCAACGGCAGCAGCAGCGACACGCCGTTCGGCGCGCCCAAGCCCGGCAGCACCCCGACAAGAATGCCAAGCAGCACGCCGATGACCATCAGGAGGAGATGCGGCATGGTGACGGCGATGGCGAAGCCGTGAAAGAGCTCGTGGAGATTGTCCATCGGTGCTCTCCGTTAAAAGCCTAACGCGGCGCCGAGCGCACCGTGCGGCAGCGTCACCTCGAACATGCGCTCGAATACGACATAGAGCGCGAGCGATGTCGTCGCCGCCACAGCCAACGCGCGCGGGAGAGACTGATGCTTCGGTATGGCGAGCACCGCGAAGATATAGGCCGCTGCGGCGAGATACATTCCGGCCAGCGGGATGGCCGCGACGAAGATCGCGGCCGGCACGAACAGGCCGGCGAGCCGGCGCAGCTCCAACGGTGTGATCGCAATAGGCACGCTTGCGAGCGTCGTGGCCGGCAGCACGCCTCTCACCAGATTATAGAGGCTGCCAAGCACGATGATGATGCCGGTGAGGAACGGGAAGGTGCCGGCATCTACGCCGTCGCTCGACCAGCCGATGCCGTTGTCGAGGCTGGAGACGACCACCGCCACACCGAAGCTGCCGGTGAGGATGGCGGTTGCGACTTCGAGAGCGCGGCGCGATATCATCGCTGTTTCCAGCCGGGCGTGAGACGACAGGGCATTCTTGCGCAGTCCTTCACCGGCTCACTTGATGAGCCACCCCTGCTCGCTCGCGACCTGCTTGAGGTGCTCGAGATCCTGCTTGATGAACTTGTCGAAATCAGCGCCGGTCAGGAAGGTATCGACCTGCGAAGTCTTCTCGATGTAGTCCTTCCATTCCGGCGTCGCCTGCACCCTCTTCATGAGGTCGACATAATAGGCGGCCTGATCCGGCGTGATCTTGCCGGGCAGCCACACCGTGCGCGGCTGCTCATATTGCGGGATGTCGAGGCCCTGCTCGACGCAGGTCGGTACATCGCTCCAGCCCTCGGTCGCGGTCACCTTGGGTCCCTCCGGCAACCGCTTCGGGCTGAAAGCGCAGAGCGGACGCTGCGTTCCGCCACGCCATTGGCCGAGGCTTTCGCTGGGATTGTTGACGTGGGAATCGATGTGCCCACCGGCAAGCTGCACGGCGGCTTCCGCGCCGCTCTTGAATGGGATGTAGGTCAGCTTGACGTGTCCGACCTTCTCAATCATGCGGGTCAGCACCTCATCGGTATCCTTCGACTGCGCACCGCCCATCTTGAAATCATGCGAGGCGGCCGCCTTCAGATAATCGCCTGCGGTCTTGTATGGCGCGTCCTGCTTGACCCAGAGCAGGAACTCGTCCTGCGCCATCGCCGCGATCGGCGTCAGATCGGTGTAGTTGAAGGCGACCTTGGAGACGAGCGGCTGCTGCCAGGCGTTCGAGGTGCCGAAGATCACCTTGTAGGGATCGCCCGCGGATGCCTTGGCGTACACGTAGCCCTCGGCACCGCTGCCGCCGCCCTTGTTGACCACGACGACCGGTTCACCGGTCAGTTTGTACTTGGTGATGATGTTCTGCACTGCGCGCGCCAGATTGTCGGTCCCGCCGCCCGGTCCTGCCGTGGCAACGAACTCGATCGGCCTCTCGGGCTGCCAGGCTGCAGAAGCCGGGCTCAAGCCGGTCAGCGCGATTGCGGATACGAACAGCAAAGCCGGCATCGTGGTGCGCATCATGTCCTCCGTTTGAATCTTTGTTTTTATTTTGCTGTGTAGTCCGTCTCACCCTCGTCAGGCGACCTGTTCGGTGCGCTCCGTCGATGCCGAAACGATTGCGCCTTCCTGTTCGAGCGCTTCGATCTGCCTCTGGTCAAACCCGTGCTCCGCGAGCACTTCGCGCGTATGCTCGCCATAGACAGGTGCGCCGGTGCGCACCTTGCCCGGCGTCTCCGAGAATTTGACGGGAAGCCCGATCGTCTTCACCGGCCCGAGCGTGGAATGCTCGACCTCGACGACCATCTCGCGCGCCAGCGTCTGCGGATCGCTGAGCGCCTCCAGCATGTCGTGGACGGGACCACAGGGCACGCCCTTCTCGTCGAGCGCCGCGAGCCAATGCGCGCGCGGCATGGTCCGGAAGCGCTCGCTCAAGACAGCGTCAAGCTCCTTGAGGTGCGCCATCCGATCGGCACCGGTGACAAAGCGCGGATCGGTCGCAAGCTCGCTCGCGCCGAGTGCTTCCAGCATCAACAGCCAATGCTTCTTGTTGGCGCCGCCGACGACGAGCCAGCCGTCGGAGGCTTCAAAGGCTTGATACGGCGCGTTGAGCGGATGCGCCGAGCCCATGGCGCGCGGCGCCGTCCCCGCCGCAAGCGCGATGGTCGATTGCCAGTAGGTTTGCACCAACGCCGCCTCATAGAGCGATGTCTCGACCCATTGTCCTTCGCCGGTCTTCAGCCGGTGGGTATAGGCAGCCAGGATGCCCATGCTGGCGAGCAGGCCGGCGGTGATGTCGGACAATGGCGGACCGCATTTCACCGGCGGACCATCGGGCCGTTCGCCGGTAAAACTCATGATGCCGCTCATCGCCTGCGCGACAAGGTCGAAGCCGCGCCGGTGCTTGTACGGGCCGGTGCGACCGAAGCCCGACAGCGAGCAATAGATCAGTGCGGGAAACTCGCGGTGCAGCTCCTCATAGCCGAAGCCCAGCCGCTCCATGGCGCCCGGTGCGAAGTTCTCGACCAGCACGTCGGCGCTCGCTATCAGCCGCCGCAGCACCTGCTTGCCGCCGTCGGTCTTGAGGTCCAGCACGATGCCGCGCTTGTTGCGGTTCATCATCAGGAAGGACGCGGCCTCATCGCCGATCTTCGGCGGCACCGAATGGCGGGTGTCGTCGCCGTTGGGCCATTTCTCGATCTTGATGACGTCGGCGCCCATGTCGGCCAGCATCAGCGTGCAGGTCGGCCCCGCCATGACATGGGTGAGATCAATGACCTTGAGACCCGCAAGCGGCCCGGATTTGCGTGCGTCGTGATCTTGGATGCCCATGGACGCCCTCGCTCTCATCTTCTTGTTTTTGACAATCTGAATGCAAACTCTGGCACATTCAAGCGAAATGTTCTAAAATCTGGCTTCGAAGCCTAATTTTGCATGCAAAAATGGAATTTGCGCGAATGCTCCATGAGGAGGTTGTCGGACGTATCAGAGCGATTTTGCTCGATGGCGAGATCCCTCCCGGCGCGCGGATTCCCGAGCGCGACCTGTGCGAGCGGCTGCAGATCTCGCGCACCCCGCTGCGCGAAGCCCTCAAGGTGCTCGCCGCCGAAGGTCTGGTGCAGCTATTGCCCAACCGCGGCTCGCGCGCCGC
>NZ_JBARGP010000659.1:0-10091 GCF_049798375.1 Bradyrhizobium sp. | reverse complement strand
CCGTCGCGTTACCATGTCGCAGGCCCACAAGCTTGCCTTGTCGGGCAAATCACGACGATCATTCGTCCCGTCCCGCCTCATCGAAGAGGGGCGTACGCGTCGTCACGATACGTGGAAGCGGGATGCGATGGACGCGATTGTGGCAACTGACGAGTGCAGCAATCGCGGACGGCGAAGTCGTGTGGTCCTGGCATCCCGGTGCTGATGCCAAGTCGCGATGCTTTGACGAGTATCGTGGACGACGGGGGCAAGAACGCCGGTCCCCGGGGAGATCACGTATAAGCCGTAAGCCATTCGCGCAGGGAAGGCCGGATTATCCGGCTGAGCCTGTGGTTCCTGCCCCGTGCATTTTTTCGCACGGGGGCCGCGGGTATCAGCGGATACCCGGCCTTCCCTGCCCCCTCTTTAGTTTCGGAGGGTCATCGATCGGCAACGCTCGGGTACATATGTGCCGCGAGGACGGAGAAGCGTGCCTGAACTGTGAGGCGAGGACCCAACTACACATTCAGCCGTCATCGCCCGCGAAGGCGCGCGATCCAGTACGCGGTGGCGTTCCAGTGAATCACAATCGTCTCGGAATACTGGGTCGCCCGGTCAAGCCGGGCGATGACAGTGGAGAGTGGAGCAGTATCTGGACATGTCCTTGCGAGCGAAGCGACGTCTGCCATATCCCCGAGGCGACGGCGGAAGCAATCCAGAGCGACGCGCGGGACTCTGGATTGCTTCGTCGCGTTGCACCTCGCAGTGACGAGGTGGTGAGAGCTTCACCCCCCAATGGCTAGCTCAATACGCAATCACCTGCCCCGGCACGACCGCCGTGGCCTCGATCTCCAGCCGCGCAGACTTCTCGACCAGGCGCACCACCTGCACCAGTGCCATCGCCGGGTAATGCGTGCCGAAGATCTCCCGGTAGATGCGGCCAAGCTCCTTTAGGTTCGCGAGATACTCGTCCATGTCGACGACATACCAGGTGAGCCGCACCAGATGCTCAGGACGCGCATCACCTTCCCTGAGGATCGCTGCGATATTCGCCAGCACCTGCCGCGCCTGCGCCACGAAGCCGTCGGCGAGAACCTCATGCTGATCCCAGCCGATCACACCGCCTGTGACGACGATGCGGCCCTCGGCACTGATGCCGTTGGCGTAGCCCTTCGGCACCGGCCAGCCGCTCGGCTGCAACATGCGCAGACCTGTCTCTGCGTCAGCCTTCTCAGCAACCTTAGCCGAGGGCAGCACCGCAAGCGTCGGTGTCTTAGGCGAGCTCTTGGACGTGCTCACGATGATCTCTCCTTCATCTCATTCCGCCGCGAGGCCCGACGATCCGGCACCCGCCGCTGCAAGCTGGCGCAGCGCAAAGCGCTTCAGCTTGCCGGTCTCGGTCTTCGGCAATTGCGTCACGAAATCGATGGCGCGCGGATATTTGTATGGCGCGATCTCGCGCTTGACGTGCTCCTGCAGCTCCGCGACCAGCGCGTCGCTGCCCTCGCTGCCCGGCGCCAGCACGACATAGGCCTTGACGATGGTGCCCCGCGCCTCATCCGGCGCGCCGACCACGCCGCATTCGGCAACAGCCGGATGGCTCAACAAGGCCGCCTCGACGTCGGGACCGGCAATGTTGTAGCCGGCCGACACGATCATGTCGTCGGAGCGCGACTGGTACCAGAAGTAGCCGTCGGCATCCATCAGATAGGTATCGCCGGTGATATTCCAGCCGTCGTGGACATATTTGCGCTGGCGCTCGTCGGCGAGATAGCGGCAGCCGGTCGGCCCGCGCACCGCAAGCCGCCCGAGCGTATCAGGCGGCAGATCGCGGCCTTCGTCGTCGACGATCTTGGCCTCGTAACCCGGCACCGGTTTGCCGGTGGCGCCGGGCCTGATCTCGTCCTCGACGGCGCTGATGAAGATATGCAGCATCTCGGTCGAGCCGATGCCGTCCATCAGCTTCAACCCGGTCGCCTTGTGCCAGGCGTCGAACGTCGCCTTCGGCAGGGTCTCGCCGGCCGAGACGCATTTGCGCAACGAGGAGATGTCGCGGCTCGCAAGCTTGCCCAGCATGGCGCGATAGGCGGTCGGTGCGGTGAAGCAGACGGTGACCTTGTCGCGCTCTATCGCCGCGAGCAGTTCGTCCGGCGCAGTCTTTTCCAGCACTACATAGGATGCGCCAATGTGCATCGGGAACAGCACGCCGCCGAAGCCGAACGTGAACGCCAGCGGCGCCGAGCCGATGAAGCGATCCGACGGCTTGGCGCGCAGCACATTGTGCGCATAGCCGTCGCAGACCGCGAGCATGTCGCGGTGGAAATGCATGGTGCCCTTGGGATCGCCCGTGGTGCCCGAGGTGAAGGCGATCAGGCAGAGATCGTCGGCAGCGGTGTCGACGGCGGCGAACTCAGGGCTGACATCGGCCATCAGGGCTTCCAACGAGTCCGGCTTGCCGTTGCCCCAATAGACCACGCGCTGCAGCGCCGGCGCCGCAGCCTTGGTCTTTTCCATCTCATCGGCGAGCTTGCCGTCGCACAGCGCCAGCGAAATCTGCGCCTTCTGGATCGGATAAGCGAGCTCCTTGGCGCGAAGCAGCGGCATGGTCGCGACCACGATGCCGCCAGCCTTGATGACGGCGAGATAGGTCGCCACCATCATCGGGTTGTTGGCGGAGCGCAGCAGCACCCGACCACCGGTGACGAGGCCGAGGCTGTTCACCAGCACGTTGGCGATCCGGTTTACCAGCGCCTGCAGCTCGCGATAGGAGTAGCTGACCTCGGGGCTGATGATGCAGGGCGCATCGCCCTGCCCTTCCGCGACCCAGCGGTCGAGGAAATTCGTCACGCAATTCAACTGCTGCGGATATTGCAATTCGGGCCGGCTGAAAACGAATTCGGGCCACAGCTCGCGCGGCGGCAGATGGTCTCGCGCGAATGTGTCGACATGAGCGGTGTAGGTTTGGGCGGTGGCGGCGCAGGCCGCATTCTCTGGACTCTCGGCTTTGGCAGCATTGGCCATCGCACGCTCCTCATTTGGCAAGGACGCCCGGCACGTTTCAAGCCTCAATATTTTAGACCTAAAGCATTTTCGCGCAAGAGCCGAAGATTGTGCACTGCCTGCAACTTCCTTGGGCGGCCGGCCTCAGCGGCCGGCCAGTTCTTTCAGCCGCGCCACCATCGCCGAATCGGGATCGGCAAGCGGCGCGATCGCGGTGAAATGGTTGGCGTCGGCGATCTCGCCATAGCGCGTCGCAACACCGGCGGCGCCCCAGCGCTCGGCGATGGTGCGGCTCTGGCGCAGATATTCCGCGCTCTCGCTGCCGCCGACCACGGCGTCGAGGCTCTTGCCCGCGGGCGGCATCCAGAACAACGGGCTTGCCACATGCGCCGACGCGTTGTCCATGCCGAGCGCCTTGTTGACGGAGGTTGCGACCAGCGGCTCCAGCTCGAACAGGCCCGAAATGGCATAGGCCGCGCGCACGAGATCCTGCGGGAGCGCTGGATCGAGCGCATGCCAATCTGTCGCCAGCATGCAGGCCGCGAGATGTCCGCCGGCGGAATGACCGCTAATGACCAGCGGCCGGCCGAGCCTGGCCAGCTCACGCGCCGCGCTTCGCATCTCCTGGATGATGGTGCCGATCGTCACCTGCGGACAGAGATCATAGGTCGGCACCGCCACCGTGATGCCATGCCTGTTCAGCCCGCGGGCGCAATGGCTGGACGACGAGCCGTCCAGCGCCTGCCAATAGCCGCCATGAATGAACATGACGATGGCGCCATCGCCATCGCCATCGGCCTCGAACAGGTCGATGACATTGCGCGGACCGGGACCATAGGTCAGCCGGCGCGGCGCATGCTCGGCGCGATAGGCGGCTGCATCCCGTGCCCATCCGGCCATCAGTTGCGGATGCTCCGGCACCCGCGCCCGGTTGTTGTACTCGACCTCGTAGTCGACCGTCTCAGTGCCGCTCACACTCATCCTTCCCGCCGCTGCACGGCCTTCTGCGCAGAGCCCTTGGTCTTGGCCAGCAGCCGCATCAAGTCGCGGACGTCCTTCTCGGAGAGGTCGCCGAAGATGTCGGCGATCCAGGTCTCGTGCTCGGCCGCCATCCGGCGAAACTCGGCACGGCCGAGCTTGGTCAGCCGGATCACCTGCACACGGCGGTCGGTCTCCGAGGTGCGGCGGTCGAGATGGCCCGATTCGACCAGGCGTTCGACCAGCCCGGTGACGTTGCCGTTCGACACCATCATGCGCTTGGAGACATCCGACAGCGTCATGCCCTCAGACGCCTTGTCGAGCTGCGCCATCAGGTCGAAGCGCGGCAAGGTCACGTCGAAGCGTTCGCGCAGCCGGGTGCGGATCTCGCCCTCGATCAGGGTCGTGCAGGTCAGGAGCCGGAGCCACAGCCGCAGCTCCTCGGCGTGGTCCTCGGGCAGCTCGACGGCCTTGGTTTCGGAATCGAGGGTCATGACGGCATCATCTGCGCGGGCGATACGGAAGATGACGACTTTGACCTTCAATGCGTTCGCCGGGCAAGGGAAAACGTGCCGATTCATGGCAGTGAGACCAATTCCTTTAGGCTTCAAGCAATTGGCGCGACGCTTGCATGCGGCCGTCCGCGTCGCACTCACATGCAGCCTATGGCTTGCAGCAAAGGGCTGCATCGGATTAGGCTTCAGAGGTCAGCATGATCTGACCGAGTGCAACAGCACCGTGCAAAAGCGTCAATCCGGGGGAATTGTCATGAGAACGAGTTCGAAGCTGGCCAGCCTGGCGCTGCTCGCTGGGGTCGCGGCGCAGCCGGCACTGGCTGCCGACAAGCTCAAGATCGGCGTCATCGTTACCTTGTCAGGGCCGGCCGCGGCGCTGGGCCAGCAGGTCCGCGACGGCTTCAACCTCGCGGTCAAGGACCTCGGCGGCAAGATGGGTGGCCGCGAGGTCGAGGTTGTGATCGCCGATGACGAATTGAAGCCGGATGTCGCGATTACCAAGGTGAAGGGCCTGCTGGAGCGCGACAAGGTCGACTTCGTGGTTGGACCGATCTTCTCCAACATGCTGCAGGCGATCCATCGCCCTGTCATCGAGAGCAAGACCTTCCTGATCAGCCCGAATGCCGGCCCATCGAGCTATGCCGGCAAGGACTGCAGCCCGTTTTTCTATGTGACCTCGTACCAGAATGACCAGGTGCACGAGATCCTCGGCAAGGTGGCGCAGGACCGCGGCTACAAACGGGTCTATCTGCTGGTGCCGAACTATCAAGCAGGACGCGACTCGGTCGCCGGCTTCAAGCTCGACTACAAGGGCGAGGTCACGGAGGAGTCCTACGTGCCGCTCAACACGCTCGACTTCCAGCCGGAGCTGAGCAAAATCGCATCGCAAAAGCCGGATGCCGTCTTCACCTTCATGCCCGGCGGCATGGGCGTGAACCTGGTCAAGCAGTACAAGCAGGCCGGCCTTACCATTCCGGTGCTGTCCGCGTTCACGGTCGATGAATCGACCCTGCCCGCGCAACAGGATGCGGCGGTCGGCATGTTCGGCGGCGCCGACTGGGCGCCCAATCTCGACAATCCCGCCAGCAAGAAATTCGTGGCCGGCTACGAGGCCGCCTACAATAGCGTGCCGGGCAGTTACGCAATGCAGGCCTATGATGCCGCACTTTTGATCGACAGCGCGGTCAAGGCCGTGAATGGCGATCTCGGCAACAAGGACGCGGTGGCGGCGGCGCTGAAGAAGGCCGATTTCACCTCGTTGCGCGGCGCGTTCAAGTTCAACACCAACGGCTATCCGATCCAGGATTTCTACCTGACCAAAGTCGCCAAGCGGCCGGATGGAAAATTCCAGACCGAGATCGTACAGAAGGTGTTCCAGAATGACGGCGACCGCTACGCCAAGGACTGCGTGGCCAAGTAGGCCGAGCGGTCAGAACCGAAGGAGTCAAATCGATGAGCCATCCCGAAATCGCCGGCATCACCCGCGCCAATGAGGGCATGCAGGGCATCACCTGGAACATCCTCGGCCAGATCTACGTGCCGAAGACCCGCACCGAGCACAGCTTTTCCTGGCATGCGACTTTCCCGGTCGGCACCTTCGTGCCGCCGCACATCCATCCCGACCAGGACGAGTATCTCTACATCCTGGAGGGCCGGCTCGACTTCTTCCTCGACGGCGCTGAGGAACACGCAACCGCGGGCGACACGGTGCGGCTGCCGGCGGGCAAGCCGCATGGCATCTTCAACAAGTCGCAGCAGAGCGCGAAGACGCTGTTCTGGGTGTCACCGACACGCCGGCTCTACGATTTGTTCTGGGCGATCCACAACATGCGCGAGCAGAACCCGGAAGACGTCGTCAAGCTCGCCGCCGAGCACAACATCCACTTCCTGCCGCCCCCGCCGCAGTAAGGAATGCACCATATCTTATTCAACGAAACTCTCGCCCGTACGCAGTGCGCTCCCTCGCCCCGTTCTTACGGGGAGAGGGTTGGGGTGAGGGGCGGACGCACGAGCGGTGTTAGTTCGTAAACCTGTACCCCCTCACCCGGATGTCATCTTCGCCATCCGACCTCTCCCCGCAAGCGGGGCGAGGTAATACAGTGCAAGCCGCGCCAGATGGGCTCATGCACGAATGGCGGCAGGATGGTGCTACGACGCTTGCCGCGTCACCATGCGCGCGGCGAAGCCGGCCCGGGTCGCGTAGCCACGCACGATCGCCTCGCGGGCCTCATAGTTGAGGATGGTGTCGATGTCGGAAAATCCCTGCGGCGCGAGCTGCTCGACGGCATCGATCACGCCCTCCGGGCCGCCGCGGCGGTTGGCCGCGACGATCTCGCCCGTCATCGGCAGCCGTTGCTGCTCGTAGGCCGCGAGCGCCTGCCGCGGATGCTCAGAACGCGCCAGTGCATCGGCCAGTGCGCGGGCATCGAGAATCGCCTGCGAGGCGCCGTTGGAGCCGACCGGATACATCGGATGCGCGGCGTCGCCGAGCAAAGTCACGCGGCCGCTGGTCCAATGCGGCAGCGGGTCACGGTCGCAACAGGGATATTCCCAGAACTCGGGCGTCGCGCGCACCAGCGCGCCGAAATCGATTTGGGGAATCGAGAAGCCGTTCACATGCGGCATCAGCTCATCGGCGCGGCCGAGACGCGACCAATCCTCGCGGCGCGGTGGCGGCGCGCTGCCGTCGCCGAGGCGCACCAGCACGGCCCAGTTGGTCAGCCGGCTCGCCGGGCTCGAGCCTTCGGCGATCGGATAGACTACAGCCTTGGCGTTGAGGCCGCCGGCGATGATCATGGACTGTCCGGTCAGGAACACCGGCCAGTCCATGGCGCCGCGCCACAGCATCAAGCCGTTCCAGCACGGCGGGCCTTCGTTCGGGAACAGCGTCTGGCGCACCTTGGAATGAATCCCGTCGGCGCCGATCAGAATGTCGCCCCTCACAGTGCGAACATGGGCACCGTTACGGTCGAAGAAATGGGCCGTGACGCCGCGCTCGTCCTGGGTAAAGGCGCCGAGCCGGCAGCCGGTGTGGAGCTTCTCCGCGCCCAGCCGTTCGATCACGGCCTGGTGGATCACGCCCTGCAGCCGGCCGCGATGGATGGAGAATTGCGGCACTTCGTGGCCGGCATCAAGCCCGCGCTTCTCGTGCCAGACCTGCTGACCGTGGCGGGTCAGATAGAACAACTCATGGGTGCGGATCGCGACCTGATCAAGCCTGTCGAGCAGCCCGAGCTGCGCCAGCTCGCGGATCGCATGCGGCAGGGTGTTGATGCCGACGCCGAGCTCGCGGACCGCGTCCGCCTGCTCGAACAGCTCGCTATCGATGCCGCGCGCCCGCAACATCAAGGCGGTGGTCAAGCCGCCGACACCCCCGCCAACAATGATCGCCTTCATCACCCCTGCTCCACTGGCAATCCGAAGCGCCTAGCGTGGCATGGCCGCTCACTCCGCCGCAAGCGGCTTCGCAGCCTCCGCTTTCAACTCCGCGCGGGTCTTCGGCTTAGCCTTAATTTTGAGGTCCTCGAAATCCTGCCGGTCGCGCACGCTGTTGCGGAATATCTGCTCCTTGCCCGGCAGATATTGCGGCGGGCAGAACACGTCGGCGCCATACCAGGCGGCGGCTTTTGTGGTGAAGGCGGGATCGACCAGATGCGGGCGGCCGAGCGCGACCAGATCGGCGCGGCCGGCTGCGAGGATGGTGTTCACCTGGTCGGCAGTGGTGATGTTGCCGACGCACATGGTGGCGACGCGAGCCTCGTTTCGCACCTGGTCGGAGAACGGGGTCTGGAACATGCGCCCATAGATCGGCTGCGCCTCGCGCACGGTCTGGCCGGTCGAGACATCAACCAGGTCGACGCCAGCCTCCGCGAAGGCGCGCGCGATCAAGACAGCGTCATCGCCGGTGATGCCGCCCTCGGCCCAGTCGGTCGCGGAGATGCGCACCGACATCGGCTTGTGCGCCGGCCAGGCCGCGCGCATCGCCGCGAAGATCTCGAGCGGAAACCGCAGCCGGTTCTCAAGCGCGCCGCCATAGTCATCGCTGCGCCGGTTGGTCAGCGGCGAGATGAAGCTCGCCAGCAGGTAGCCATGGGCGCAATGCAACTCCAGCATGTCGAAGCCGCAACGTTCGCCGCGCTCGGCCGCCGCAACGAACTCGCCCTTGATACGATCCATCGCTGCACGATCGAGCTCGCGCGGCACTTGGCTGTCCGGAAAATACGGCAGCGGCGATGCGGAGACGACGTCCCAGCCGCCCTCCGCAAGCGGCCGGTCCATGCCGTCCCACATCAGCCTCGTCGCTCCCTTGCGGCCGGCATGGCCGAGCTGCAGCGCGAACTTGGTTCGCGAGTTGGCGTGGACGAAATCGACGATGCGCTTCCAGGCGGCCTCCTGTTGGTCATTCCACAGGCCGGCGCAGCCCGGCGTGATGCGGGCATCGCGACCGACGCAGGTCATCTCGGTGAACATCAGGCCGGCCCCGCCGATCGCGCGCGAGCCGTAATGCACCAGATGAAAATCACCGGGCACGCCCTCCTCGGCCGAATACATGCACATCGGCGACACCACTGCGCGGTTGGCGATCGTCATCTCGCGCAGGCGCAGCGGCTGGAACATCGGCGCCACCGGCTTGTCGACATCGACGTCAAAGCCCTTGGCACGGACTTGCTTCGCGAACGCCTTGTCGACCTCGGCGACGAAGTCCGGCGCGCGGAGCGTGAGGTTGTCGTAGGTGATCGCCTTCGCGCGTGTCATCACGCCGAATGCGAACTGCACCGGATCGAATTGCCAGAAGCGATCGACGTGTTCGAACCACACCAGCGAGACGTCGGCGGCGTGCTGGGTCTTCTCGACCTCCTCACGCCGTCCGTGTTCGTAACGGTCGAGCGCGGCCGCGACATCAGGTTCACGCTGCATGGCATCCGCCAGCGCGATTGCATCCTCCATCGCAAGCTTAGTGCCGGAGCCGATCGAGAAATGCGCGCTGGCCTTGGCGTCGCCAAGCAGCACCATGTTGCCCTTGACCCAGCGCTTGCTGCGGATCATCGGGAAATTGCGCCACATCGAGCGGTTGGTCAGCAGCGGATGATCGCCGAGGAACCAGCCGAAGATCTGCTTCATCCGCTCGGCGGATTGCCGCTCGTCGAGCCCGGTCAAGCCTGCGCGCTCAAACGTCTGCGGATCGGTCTCGAAGATCCAGGTCGAGCGTCCCGCCTCATATTGATAGGCATGCGTGATGAACGGGCCCCACTCCGTCTCCTGGAAGATGAAGGTGAAGGCGTCGAGCGGCTTGGTCGATCCCATCCAGGTAAACTTGTTGCTGCGCAAGTCGACCTCTGGCTCGAAGTGGTCGACATGTTTCTCACGCAAGCGGCTGTTGACACCGTCGGCGACGATCACGAGATCGGCATCGGCAAAGCGCGTCTCGTCCTCGACATCGGTCTCGAACTGCAAGGTCACGCCGAGCTCGCGCGCGCGGTCCTGCAGGATCATCAGCAGCGTGCGCCGCGCACAGCCGCAGAAGCCATTGCCGCCGACGCGGTGCACGCTGCTGCGGAAATGCACCGCGATATCGTCCCAATAGGCGAATTCCTGCGTGATGCGGCGATAGCTCGGCGG
>NZ_JBARGP010000658.1:0-13198 GCF_049798375.1 Bradyrhizobium sp. | reverse complement strand
GCCGCAGGCGTTCGGTCCGCGGTCGAGTCGGCCGGCTGTGACGTTGCGATCTCGACCGGCGGCGGGGGTGCCGATGGCGGCGCCGGATCGACCTGCCGGGGCAGCCGCGCAAACGCATTCAAGCCCGGCCGACGTGCTGCTGCCGCAGAATGAGCATGAGCATGGCCACGACGAGCCGTCGCATCGTCCAATGGTGGCGCCCCGACATCCCATTTCCCCCTCCGCCACTTTGGCGTGCCGAGGGAATATCGGCAGCAGCATTGGCCGATAGTTGGATGAGATCGCGGCAACATCCGGATCAGATGCGGTCGATTTTCGGAATTGTCAGGCGGCGCGCGCGCATTCGACAGCGAGATGCTGCAGGTATTCATCCCGTGCTCACGGCGGTGGAAGGAAGCTGCTTCTCGATGAGGTCCAGAAAGTCCTCTGTTCGCGCCGATGAGAATGCCTCATCCATCTTGTCTGCGCCGTATTGCTTCAAGGCGCGCTTGAATGCCTTGACGAATGGAGGATCGATTTTGAACGGCGCCGCGGGATGCTTCCTCATGTGCGGCGAACTGCCAGACGTCAGCACATCAACCAGTGTGAAGCGCGATGAGCGAGCGCACGCCCGCTCTGCAATCAGGATCGTTCAGACGCCCGCTGTCGTTCCAGTTCGCGCAGATAGCTGAGGCCACAGACCGTGAGGCGGCCGGGATCCTGCATGCCTTGTGCGGCCAGGCCGCGGATGTGCCGCGCCAGATCGCGCCGCATGCTCTGGTCCAGATCGTGTCTGGCCATGCGGCGATAGATCTTCATCGCTCGGGAGAGCGGCTTAGCGATTTCAACCTGAGGCATGCGGGACAACTGACGACCGCGATTATCGTTCCGAGTCCATGCTGCGCTGCAACGGGCGCGATGCGCTATCCGCCGTTTCAGCGGTGAGCGCTGCTCCGTTCCTCCGGCCAGTCGCGCAGGATCAAGGGCGTCAGAAGGTGCTCAGCGAGGTAGAAGGAGGCGCGGGGCCGCAAGTGGGCATTATCGAAGCTCAGCAGGCCTTCGCGCCGGTTGCCGTCGAGATAGATCAGGCAACCTTCTGCGTTACAGAAGAAGTCGTACAGGTTCTGGTATTCGAAAGGTTCGTTCGGCTTCAGCTCGCTTCGAAATGCGTTGTCGACGGCAAGCGCGTGCTGGTCGAGCTGCGTCGAAATGCGCGGCGGGGTCAGCTCCCAGTAATGCTGCATGACAACCTTGAAGAGATACGGGTCCCAGTGCGGCACTCGATTTCGGACCTCCAACCGGAGCGTGCATGTACTTTTCCCCTGCCACCGGCTCGGGTTTAGCCTCTGCTCGTCCAGTCGGCAATCAATGCACCGGATTTTCCGCAGGTCGGCCATGACGGGCACGGACGGAGTGGTCACGATGCCGTCTGCGGCTCGGCGGAAAGAAAAGCTAGGCGATGGCGCCGGCGCAGGTCGACGCTCGCCCTTGCGCGGCCGCGTCGGCTGCGATCGATCAGGCCTAAAGATTATCCGGTGTTTTCAGCTCGTGCTCGATCCGCTCTTCTTGAAGCTGTCGCTCCGCCTCGTACCAATAATCGTCCATCTTGTTGGCCGGCCTGCCTGCTTCTTCCCAAAGGTGAAACGCACGCCGGCGCACGTCATCGTCGTTGAATTGAGTCATTTGATCCCGCTCCTGCGATGACGCCCTGGCAAAGCGAAGGACGTCACTCATCCGATGAGGGTTGGCCATCCGGCGCCCTGCAGGCTCGTGATGAGCCAACCGGACAGCTTGCCCCTCTGAAGGCGATGCATATGGAAACTGTTGACGAACTCACCGGTTCCTGCGGGTCGCCCTGGCGGAAGCCGACGCCTCAGGCTCACCAGTCGAGGCATGGTGGCGCGGTTGGGATTGCGGCGAGCCCGTTGCCGGGTAGCCGCTCATCCCTTGCCACAGGCGCCGCTGGCCTGATGCAGGTTGGCGACGTCGGTACGGCCTTGGTTGTCCGTCACTTCGGTCAGGGTGATCTGACCGGGGGTCATGAGCCCATCTGCGGTTCGGCGGAGAGATAGGTGGTGCCGCCGGCGCGCAGCTCGACGCTCACCTTCTCGCTGCCACACCCGAACAGATTGGTGCTCAACGGCAGGTTGGAGACGGCGACCTCATGGCGGCCCGGCAGCAGATCGCAGGTCACGAAGCCGCCGGGCTGGCTGCCGCCGACCACCCGTCTGTCGACCGAGTAATTTGGTTGGATTGCAAATCCCAGCGCCGACACGCGGTAGATCACCAGACGCGATCCAGTCGGCTTGACGCTCTCCGTCAGCGCCGCGCCGCCCATCGGCCCCGATGCGGACCCGGCCAGGCACGCAGCCACAGCAAGAATCCGCACACGGCCACGCATGATGCCCCCAACAATTCCAAAAGTCCCCGCGCGGTATCAATCGCAGGTAGCGCGCGGAGTCAATCTTGGTTCGACCTGTACGAGGAAGCTGCCGAAGTCTCGTGAATGCGACAGTGTGCGTGACAGCAGCTTCGAAGTCTGGCGCCTCGAAATCCGGCGCCTGGGCAAGCGCGCTCCGAAAATGTGGTCGCTCGTTAGCGCTCACGTCCAAGTGCGTAACACCTGGCTGCGGTCGTGTCGGTCATTCTTCCAAGCTCGATTAGTCAGTCGACGGTCGAACGCCACCACGACTTCAGCAGATGATCGCCGATTAAGCCAGCATGGAAACCCTCTGATCTGCTAGCATCGATCAGGCGGAGCCACGGGTGAGGTGTTCACCCGGCATTCCCTCCCCCCTATCGTTATTTCGAGCGGACGAACTGCACAGCCCGGGCATGGATTGCGCCGCCGCACCGCGCCTGTGCGTCCGCAAATTTCGGCCGGTATGTGCCGCCATGCCTTTTGAATCGGGAATCGATCACCAGATCCTAGTTTGGTGGCGAGGCAGTTCCGCTCTGCCAAAGCTCGAGCAAAAAGCGAAGGGAGACACCCACGATGTCCGACAACGACAGCAAGCCGGAAGGTCCGGATCTCACGCTTGGCGTATCACCTAACGACTTCAAGAACGACATGCTGCTCGGCCATGTCGACAAGGACGCCGTGCTGCTGGTGCGTGTTGGGTCCGATGTTTTTGCGATCGACGCCTTCTGCAGCCATTATCACGGCCCGCTGGCCGAGGGGATCGTCGTCGGCAACAGCATCCGCTGCCCCTGGCATCACGCCTGTTTCGACCTGACGACCGGCGAGGCCACACGGGCACCGGCGCTCTCGGCCCTGTCGGTCTGGCAGGTGGAGCAGGACGCCGGCCGCATCGCTGTACGGCGCAAGCGCGAACAGCAAGGCCCGCGCAAGACGGCGCCCGTGAACGCACCGCGACGCATCGTCATCGTCGGCGGCGGTGCCGCAGGCTTTGCGGCCGCGGAGATGCTGCGCCGCGACGGCTATGACGGCGAGATCACAATGCTGAGCACCGACGATGCCGCGCCAGTGGATCGGCCGAACCTCTCCAAGGACTACCTCGCCGGCAAGGCGCCGGAGGACTGGGTGCCGCTGCGTCCGGATGAGTTCTATCCGGAGTCGAAGATCGATCTTCGCTTGAGCACCGAGGTCGCGTCCATCGATGGGAAAGCGCGGCATGTCGTGCTCGGCAGCGGCCAGACCATGCCGTTCGACCGGCTCCTCCTCGCGACCGGCGCCGAGCCGGTGAAGCTGCAAATCCCGGGTGCCGACCAGCCGCATGTTCATCTGCTGCGCACCTTGGCCGATTGCCGCGCGATCATCGCCGGCGCCGAAAAAGCAAAACGTGCCGTCGTGATCGGTGCGAGCTTCATCGGGCTTGAAGTTGCCGCCGCGCTGCGTGAACGGGACATCGAGGTGCATGTGGTGGCGCCGGAGCAGCGGCCGATGGAGCGCATTCTGGGCCCCGCCATGGGCGACTTCGTGCGTGAACTACACGAAGAACATGGCGTCGTCTTTCATTTGCAGGATGGCGTGACGGCGATCGTTGGCAACAAGGTCAGCCTCAAGGGCGGCAGCACGCTTGAGGCCGATCTCGTCGTGATCGGCGTTGGCGTCAAGCCGCGGCTCGCGCTCGCGGAGCAGGCCGGGCTCAAGGTCGACCGCGGCGTCATCGTCGACGCCAATCTCGAGACCAGCATGCCGGGCATCTTCGCCGCGGGGGATATCGCGCGCTGGCCCGATCGATATTCCGGGGAGAGCATCCGCGTCGAGCATTGGGTGGTCGCGGAGCGGCAGGGCCAGGCTGCGGCACGCAACATGATGGGCGTGAGCCAGCCCTTCGATGCGGTGCCGTTCTTCTGGAGCCAGCATTACGACGTGCCGATCAACTATGTCGGGCACGCCGAAAAATGGGACGAGATCGCCGTCGATGGCGACATCAAGGGCAGGGATTGCGTGCTGCGCTACAAGCGCGGCGGGCGCGTGCTCGCGGTCGCCTCGATCTACCGCGACATCGACAGCCTCAAAGCCGAGCTTGAGATGGAGCGAGGCACGAAACGCTAGATGCGCGAATCCGGAGCAAATTTGTTTGGAAAGATCATGCAGCAAACTCAGTGTCGTCCCGGCCTCAGTGTCGTCCCGGCCTCGCGCCGGGACCCATAACCACCGGCCGACGTTTGTTACGAGAAAGATTCGACTTGCTCCGTGCCTCAAAGAGCCATCACGCGGTATGGGTCCCGGCGTTCGCGGGGACGACGGCGCAGGATTCGCGTGACGTCCGCGTCACTTCCGGATCGGCACGCCCTTGGTGGTGAAGCGCTGCATCCGGCCGGCGCGCTGGGCGGGCCGCGGCGTGCCAGCGGCCTTGCCGGTGCCGGGCGGCTGATGCGCAGGCACCAGCTGGTCGGGACCCGAGCCGATCAGGTCGCGGCGTCCCATCTCCTTCAGCGCCTCGCGCAGCACCGGCCAATTGTCCGGATCGTGATAGCGCAGGAACGCCTTGTGCAGCCGGCGCTGCCGCAGGCCTCTGATCGCCTCGACCGTCTCGCTGCCGCCGTGGCGGACGCCGCGCAGCGGATTGACGCCGGTGTGATACATCGCGGTGGCTGTCGCCATCGGCGAGGGCAGGAAGGTCTGTACCTGGTCGGCGCGGTAGCGGTTGCGCTTCAGCCACAGCGCCAGGTTCATCATGTCCTCGTCGGTCGTGCCCGGATGCGCGGCGATGAAATACGGAATCAAATAGTACTTCTTGCCGGCCTCCTTCGCTGCCGCCTCGAACATCTGCTTGAAGCGGTTATAGGCTCCGATGCCGGGCTTCATCATCTTGTCGAGCGGGCCGCGCTCGGTATGTTCGGGCGCGATTTTCAGATAACCGCCGACGTGATGGGAGACGAGCTCCTTGATATAGGCCGGGCTCTCCACCGCCAGGTCGTAACGCACGCCGGAGGCGACCATCACCTTCTTGACGCCCTGCACCTCGCGCACCTTGCGATAGAGCCGGATGAGATCGTCATGTGAGGTGTTGAGGTTCGGGCAGATCTCCGGATAGACGCAGGACGGCCTGCGGCAGGCCGCCTCGACCTTCGGGTCCTTGCAGGCCATCCGGTACATGTTGGCGGTGGGCCCGCCGATGTCGGAAATCACGCCGGTGAAGCCAGGCGTCTTGTCGCGGATGCGCTCGATCTCGCGCAGGATCGAGCCTTCCGAGCGGCTCTGGATGACGCGGCCTTCGTGTTCTGTGATCGAACAAAATGTGCAGCCGCCGAAGCAGCCGCGCATGATCGTCACCGAGAACTTGATCATCTCCCACGCCGGGATCTTGGCGTCGCCATAGGAGGGATGCGGCGCGCGAGCGTAGGGCAGGTCGTAGACCGAATCCATCTCGTCCATGGTGAGCGGGATCGGCGGCGGGTTCAGCCACAGGTCGCGGTCGCCATGGCGCTGCACCAGCGCCCGCGCATTGCCGGGATTGCTCTCCCGGTGCAGCACGCGCGACGCTCGCGCATAGGCCTCCTTGTCTTGCTCGACCTGCTCAAAGGCCGGAAGCCGGATCACGACGTCGCCGGGCTGGCGACCCGCGCCTTCGTCGGCGGAGTCCAGATCGTCGGCGCGCAGCTCGGTGTAGTGCTCGGGCACCTTGCGAAACAGCGCGACACCGCGGATGGAATCGAGATCGCGCGGCGCCTCGCCGTCCGCGAGCCGGTGCGCCACCTCGACCACCGCGCGCTCCGCATTGCCGTAGAGCAGCAGGTCGGCCTTGGCGTCGGCCAACATCGAGCGGCGCACCTTCTCGGACCAGTAGTCGAAATGCGCGATCCGGCGCAGCGAGGCCTCGATGCCGCCGAGCACGATCGGCACGTCCTTGAACGCCTCGCGGCAGCGCTGCGCATAGACGACGGTGCAGCGGTCCGGCCGCTTGCCGCCTTCGCCGCCTGCCGTATAGGCGTCGTCGCTACGAATTCGGCGATCCGCGGTGTAGCGGTTGACCATCGAATCCATGTTGCCGCCGGTGATGCCGAAGAACACGCGCGGCTTGCCCAGCGCCTTGAACGGCTCGGCCGATTGCCAGTCCGGCTGCGAAATGATGCCGACCCGGAACCCCTGCGCTTCCAGCAGCCGGCCGATGATCGCCATGCCAAAGGAAGGATGGTCGACATAGGCATCGCCGGTCACCAGCACGATGTCGCAGGCATCCCAGCCCAGCGCGTCCATCTCGGCGCGGCTCATCGGCAGGAACGGCGCCGGCTTGAGTTTTGCCCGCTGCCGGGACCAGGAACTCAAAGACGGGCTCTGCGGCTTCTCGGCGGTGGCGATCTGGATGTTCATGGCCGTGGGATAAGACTCTGGAGCCGCAAATTCAACAGGACTGCGTCACTTTCAGCTGCAGCCGCTCCAACCCCGCTGCTCTCATCCGTCCCAATCTTGAGCCACGTCTCGTCGTTGGACTAAGCGTCGCGTTTCCCGAACCGCTGGACCAGAAAGTCGATGAAGAACCGTACTTTGACAGACAGATGACGCGTCGGCGGGTAGATTGCGTAGAGCGCGAGCGGCGGCGCGGTATAATCGGTCAGGATCGAGCGCAGCGCGCCGGTATCCAGCGCCTGCTCCGCGATGAAGCGCGGGATCAGGGCCACGCCTTTGCCCTTGATCGCAACGTCGCGCAGCACTTCGGCATTGTTGACGCACAGCGACCAGACCGGCTGGATCCAGTGGTCGCCGTCGGTGCCCGAGAGCTTCCACTGATTGCCTGTCAGCAGGAAGCCATAGGTCAGCGAGGCATGCTTGCGCAGGTCGTCCGGATGTTCGGGCGTGCCGTGGGCGGCGAGATAGTCCGGCGCGGCGCAGATGACGCGGTCGATCGGCATGATCCGGCGTGCCACCAGGCTGGAGGATTCCAGCTCGGCGATCCGCAAGGTCACGTCGAAGCCGTCCTGCACCGGGTCGAGCAGGTCGTCGCTCAGCACCAGCTGGAGTTGCAGGTCCGGCGTGCGGGTCATGAAATCCGCGATGACCGGTCCGAGCCGGATGGTGCCGAACGACATCGGTGCGTTGACGCGCAACAGCCCTCGCGGTGCGGCGAGCGACTGCGTCACCGCCTGGTCGGCGGCCTCGATTTCGGCAAGGATGGACAGCGCGCGCTCATAATACAGCTGACCATTCTCGGTCGGGCTGGCGTGTCGGGTGGTCCGGGCGATGAGCTGCACTCCGAGGCTCTGCTCCAGCTCGCCGATGTATTTCGAGATCGCGGAGCGCGACAGCCGCAGCTGCCGCCCGGCCTCTGCGAAGCTGCCGCTTTCGACCACTTTTACGAAGGCCCGAAGGCTCGCCAGCTTATCCAACTCGCCCTCCGGGATTGTCGCCAAATCGTAGACGGGCCCGTCACAAAAGCATGGATTGTCCTCAAATCAAAGCAGGCCAATATGACTGCCAGGAAAGAGGCCATTCTGACAACGGAGAGACATATGGCTGGACTTCATCACGTGACGGCGATCGCCGGCGATGCGATCCGCAATTTCGGCTTCTACACCCGCGATCTCGGGCTGCGCTTCGTCAAGAAGACGGTGAATTTCGACGATCCCGGCACCTATCATTTCTATTATGGCGACGAGGCCGGCCGGCCCGGAACCATCCTGACCTTCTTCCCGTGGGAGGGGGCTGCTGCTGGCCGCCGCGGCGTCGGCGAGACTCACCAGACCGCGTTTCGTGTGCCGCTGCGCTCGCTCGGCTACTGGACGCAGCGTTTCACCGAAAAGGGGATCGCCTATGAGGCGCTGGAGAAGCGTCTTGGCGAATCCGTGCTGCCGTTCACCGATCGCGATGGCATGGCGCTGGCACTTGTCGGCACCGCCGGTGCGGAGAACGAGCTGGGCTGGAGCAACGGCGATGTGCCGGCCGAGCACGCGATCCGCGGCTTCCATGGCGTGACCCTGCTGCTCGATGATGCCGCCGGGACCGCCGCCGTGCTGACCGACGTGTTCGGCTTCAAGGAGGTCGGCCGCGAGGGTTCGGTGATCCGCTTCAAGGCCGAGGGAGACGCGGAGGGCAGCGTGGTCGACATCTACGAGGCCAAAGGCTTTTTGCGCGGCCGCCAGGGCGCGGGTTCGGTGCATCACATCGCCTTCCGTGCAGTCGATGACGCCGCACAGGCCGCGATGGCGCAGCGGCTGGTCGAAAAGCACGGCTTGCATCCGACCGAGCAGCGTGACCGCAACTACTTCCGCTCGATCTACTTCCGCGAGCCCGGCGGCGTGTTGTTCGAGATCGCGACGGACATCCCCGGCTTCGCCGTCGACGAGCCCGTCGCCGAGCTCGGACGGAGCCTGAAGCTGCCCGCCTTCCTCGAACCGCAGCGCGCGCAAATCCAAGGCGTATTGCCCAGCCTTGAGGAGACTGCATCGTGAGTCACTCCTTCATCCACCGCTTCCAGCCTGGAAGCGAGCCGGGAGCAGCACCGTTGTTGCTGCTCCACGGCACCGGCGGCGACGAGAACGACCTGTTGCCGCTCGGAGCCGCTCTCTCACCGGGTGCCGCACTGCTGTCGCCTCGCGGCCGCGTGCTGGAGAACGGCGCGCCGCGCTTCTTCCGCCGCCTCGCGGAGGGCGTGTTCGACGAGGACGATGTGCGCCGCCGCGCGGCCGAACTCGGCCATTTCGTCGCGGAGTCACGACAGCGTTATCGGCTTAAGGCACCGGTCGCGGTGGGCTTCTCCAATGGCGCCAACATCGCAGCCGCACTGTTGCTTCTGCAGCCGGGCGTGCTGTCCGGCGCGGTGCTGCTGCGGGCGATGGTGCCGCTGTCGCAGCCGCCGGTGGCGGATCTGGAGCGCACGCCGGTGCTGATCCTGTCGGGCGCGGCCGACCCGGTCGTCCCCGCTGACAATGCGGGGCGGCTCGCGGCGCACCTGTCGAGCGCGGGCGCCGAAGTGACGCACAGGACGCTGCCCGCCGGCCATCAGCTCTCGCAGGCTGATATCCACCTGGCGCGGGATTGGCTCGCCAATCCTGGACAGCGTGCGGCGGCCTGAGGACTTTTGCACATCCGCGCGGCATTGTAGAATGAGCCGCGCGGGCAAATGAGACAGCGGAATGGCACATGGCGGTCAGTTTTGCGAAGCTGCTGGACGCACTCGAAATCGTCGATCTCAGGGAGGCGGAGAATATCGTCTACCTCTGCCGGCAGACCGGGCAGACCTTTTGGCGATCCGACTTCCCGGATTTCGAGGAGCTCCAGGACGAGCTTCCCGATGATATCGAGGATGACACGAAGTACATCCAGGTTCCCAACAATACGAGCTCAATCTCGGCAAGCGGCTGGTGTTCGACTTCGTACGCGAGTTCCTGCCGGACGACTATGACGATGTCCGCGACTTCTTGAGGAAGAAGGGCGGATATCGCAAGTTCCGCGCGTTGATCGAACGCCGGCGTGTGCTGGATCGCTGGTACGCATTCGAGAAAGACGCCACGCGTAAGGCACTGCGCGATGGGTGCGAGGTGAACGAAATCGAATTGGTCGAGTGACGTGCTCTACTTCCCGTCCAGGAAGCGGAGCATCGCGCGGTTGAACATGTCAGGATCCTGCAGAAAGGCGAAATGGCTCGCGTTCGGCAGGATCAGCAGTCCGGCATGGGGGATGGTGGCGGCGAGATATTCGGTATGCTCGCGCCGGATCGCCTCGTCATGGTCGCCATCGACGATCCAGACCGGCGATTGGATCGATTGCAGCTGCCCGTCCGTCCAGTTCGGTTGCTCCGCCCACATCTTGCTGATCTGCGCCAGGAAATCATCATAAGTGTCGGGCGTCGACGAATGAGCCTGATATTCGCGGCCGGCGCGCGCGAGATAAGCGGCGAAGGTCGGACTCTTTTCCACCTCGTCCTTGACGCCGGAGGTCAGGCTGTTGGCGGCAAACGCGAAGATCTTGCCGACGCGATCCTTGTGGCGCAGCGCGAGGTCGAGGCCGATGATGCCGCCGTCGCTCCAGCCGACGATATCTGCCTTGCGGACGCCGAGCACATCCATCAGCGCGACCACATCGTCGGCCATGAGATCATAGCCGAAGCCGCGCGCGTCGCGGGTGCTGCGGCCGTGGCCGCGGCTGTCCATCACGATGACCATGTGATTGGGCGCGAGCGCCGTAATCTGGTGTCCCCAGTAGTCCGAGTTCGCGAGCCCGCCGTGCAGCAGGATCACCGGCGTGCCCTTGCCGTAGACACAATAGTGGATGCTGATGCCGTTGACGGCAGCGTCACCGCTGCGATCCGCCGCGATCGGTGTCGGCGTCGGCGGCAGGATCTCCCATCGCTCGGCAGCGCGCGCCGCCATAGCTGTGACAGCCGGCGCTGACAGCATCAGCACGAGAGCGAACACAAGACGATGCATGGCATGCTCCTCATCATCGTGACCGGGGCCGCGCGGCTTCGGCCGATGACTTCCACAATCTAAGATCGCAAAAAACCGCCGCGCAGCATTTCCGATTCGCACGGCGCCAAGTGGCGTCCTGAGGCGGACCAGGGACCGGAACCAGGGTGAAGATGCCGAAAACGCGAAGTCCGATGACCATTATCGGCACGAAGCTCTTGTCATCATAGCCGAGGCCGGGCACCGCGGCATGCGGGTTCGTCGTGATGGCCGTGAAGAGGTTCCGCCAGGTAACTCAGGTTTCGAGTTAATTCATTGCCCGAGCCTGTCTGCCGGCTAGCAAGGCGAAACCCTGGGGACTCGCGATAAGGCCTAAGACGCCGTTCTTTCAAGCGTATCGCAGCTCCGTGGAGCCAAATCTGCCCGGCCGCGTTGGTAAGTTCTGCAGCAGCGAAGAGCCGGATGGAAACCTGGGACGCATATCTGGCGCGGAAGCATGAGGAGCTCAGGCTGCTGCACGGCTGCCTGCGAAAGCCGCCGCCGCTGACCGCTCCACGGTCCGTGGCTGATATCATCAGGCAGAAATTCCAGCTTACGGCCGCGCTGAAGGGGGACCATGCTCTCCACGATTGGACCGCGACGGAAACTGCCTGGACCAATCCGGCGACCCACCATGCGGGTCCCTTCACATTCAGCTACGACTATCAGCGCGCCGATCTCGACGTGAATGGTCCCTCCTTCTACGCGTTGGAAGAAGGCGCCGGCGAAACGATCTATACCAGCTCCGGCATGGCCGCGATTTCGGCGCTGTTGCTGGCTTCCGCCCGCGTGATCGGGACGGCGGAGATCCTGTTGCTGCCGGGCTCCTATGGCGAGACGCTGGAATCGATCGAAAGCTATGCCCGCCAACTGCAGCCCATAATCTTGCGGCGATCCCTGCCGGAGACGATCGCGCAGCCTTCATCTTCTTTTCGCATCCTGCTGCTCGATTCCAGCGCACCAGCCTCCGCATTCGAAGCCACGCTCGGCTGTGACCGTGCAGCCATCGACCTCATGATCTTCGATACGACGTGCTTCTCCGGCGGCTCGGGTCGCATCCGTCGCGTGCTGGCATGCGCCCGCCGATGGGGCGTGCCGGTCGTGATGGTGCGCAGCCACAACAAGCTGGATTCACTCGGGGCCGAGTATGGCCGGCTGGGCTCCGTGGTCTTCGTCGATTGGATGATGCACGGAGCGGCTGGAGGTCAATCTCGCCTTAAGGACCTTCCGTGCGAAATCCGGAATGCTGTGCGGTTGCTCGGTGGTGCGGCGCTGCCCGCGCACTTCCCACCCTATATCGGCATCGCGCGTTATCGCGCGCTGACAAACAAGCGGATCGCGGCCATCTTATATAATACTCGCCGCGCCCGGCGGTATTTTGCCGCCGCGCTGCCCGAGCTTACGGCGGAGCTCAATTTCGAGCACGGGCTCTATGTCACCCTCGATGGTGAGCCACCGTTGGATGAGGCCGCAGCGAGGCAGGCGGCGGCCGCGATGAGCCATGACCTGAGCCAGGCGGGCTTGCCGATCCGGCACGCAGGCAGCTTCGGTTTCGACTTTGCCGCGGCGGAATGGTTTCACAATGCCACGACCGACCGCTACAGCGTTCGCATCGCCGTTCCGGATCTTCCGACCGCGATCTGGGATGATTTGACGGTCGCCATCGTCGCATGGTGGTCGGCGCATCAGGGCAGGGCCGTCGCCGCGTGATCATTGCGGAAGAGATCGGTTGACTGCGTCGCGTGGCCGAACTGGTCGTTCTCGGTGCAACTGATCGCGTAACGGCGTCGGTCTGCTTACATTATGCGCTGCGCCACGCAAAAACGCCCACGGAAATTTGCACGCTTGGGGTGCGGCATGTTGCACGCCTGTCGAAATCTGCCACACTCGACCAGCCGGGGAGTGTGCTGAGGGGAGACAGTATGTCCAACAGGTTTACGCAATACATCCTGATCGCGATGGTGTTGGGCATCGTGATGGGAAGCTTGATCTTCAATTGGATGCCGGACAGCCGGGTTGAACTCGGCAACGACATCAACCTGATCGCCATGCTGTTCCTGCGCCTAATCAAGATGATCATTGCTCCTTTGGTGTTCGCCACCCTGGTCGGCGGCATCGCCCATATGGGCTCCGGCGCCAAGCTCGGGCGCATCTTCGCCAAGACCATGGGCTGGTTCGTCAGCGCCTCCTTCGTGTCGCTGCTGCTCGGCCTGCTGATGGTCAACCTGCTGCAGCCCGGCGCCAATTTCCCCGGCACGCTGCCGGACAAGGCGGCCTCGACCGGCCTGCCGGTGTCGGCCTTCTCCATTGAAAAATTCCTGACCCATTTGATCCCGACCTCGATCGCGGATGCGATGGCGCAGAA
>NZ_JBARGP010000657.1:0-1606 GCF_049798375.1 Bradyrhizobium sp. | reverse complement strand
TGCGGATGTAGGCGACGTCATCGGCCTCGACGCGCGAACGCACCGAGCGGACACGGATGTTGTCGCGCATCAAGGTGATGTCGAGCGGATTGTCGACGCCCTTGCGGATGACCTTCAGCTTGATCTTGCTGCCGACCGGACCGCGCATCTTCTCGACCGCCTGGTTCAGGGTCAGGCCCTGTACGGCCTCGTCGTCGAGATTGGTGATGATGTCGTTGGCCTGGATACCGGCCTTCGACGCCGGCGTGTCGTCGATCGGCGACACCACCTTGATCAGGCCGTCCTCCATGGTGACCTCGATGCCGAGACCGCCGAACTCGCCGCGGGTCTGCACCTGCATGTCACGGAAGCTCTTGGCGTCCATGTAGCTCGAATGCGGATCGAGGCCGGACAGCATGCCGCTGATGGCCGATTCGACCAGCTTCGAATCGTCGGGCTTCTCGACATAGTCGCTGCGGACGCGCTCGAAGACGTCGCCGAACAGATTGAGTTGGCGATAGGTATCGGCGGTCGCTGCGCGCGCACTCGATCCCATCAGCACGGCGCGTGGCTGGGTGGCGAACAAGGTCAATGCCGCACCGGTTGCCATGCTCAGGAGAATTACCGAAGTCTTACGCATCATCCGCGAACCTTCTCGCCTTCGTTTGCGGCCCACCATGGGCCTGGATCGATTGGGGTACCGTCTTTCCGGAACTCGACGTAGAGCACTGGTTGCTTCGCATTGGTAGCGAGAATGGACGCGACCTGAGAGGTCGATCCCATCGTGGCGACCGGCTCTCCCGCCTGAACAAACTGCCCGATATTGACGGAAATACGCTCCATCCCGGCGATCAGGACATGATACCCGCCCCCGGCATTGAGGATCAAGAGTTGTCCGTAGCTGCGGAACGGGCCGGCATAAACAACCCAGCCGTCACACGGGGTTGTGACCTGGGCACCGGGCCGGGCCGCCAGCGAAATACCTTTGTCGATGCCGCCAGCGCCGTCGGAACCGCCGAATTCGCGGATCTTCGTTCCATTCACGGGAAAGGCGAGCATGCCCTTGGTCGACGCAAAGGCGATCGCCGGACTCTTGCGGCCCGGGTTCTTCAGCGCATTGACGTCCGGCTTGCTGTTGACCGGAACGCCCTGCAGGCTCGCGGTCACCGCGGCCTTGGCTGCGGTCTTGACGTCCTGCTCCATGGTGGAGATCAGGCCCTGCAGATTGTCGATCTGCTGCGCCAGCGCCACCGCGCGCGCGCCCTCGGCCTGCATGTCCTTCTCGGCGTTCGCCTGCTTGCGCTGGCGCTCCTCGATCAGGGCGCTGAGGCGCACCTGATCGCTTCTGAGCTTGTCGCGATCCTGCGCGAGCCCGTCGCGCTCGGCCGCGATGGTCTTGTGCACGGCCATCAGCTCGCCGAGATCACCGGAGAGCTTTTGGGCGCGCGAGCGCATCTCCGGCACCACCGAGCCCAGTAGCATCGCGGTCCGCAGCGACTGCAGCGCATCCTCGGGCCGTACCAGCAGCGCCGGCGGCGTCCGGCGCCCGGCACGCTGCAGCGCCGCCAGCACCTCGACGATCTCGGCGCGGCGCGAGTCGAGCGAGGCGCGGATCTCCTGCTCGCGC
>NZ_JBARGP010000656.1:0-2240 GCF_049798375.1 Bradyrhizobium sp. | reverse complement strand
CCCAATCGATGCCATGATGGCTGCAGAATTTGGCATCCTCCGCCGAGACCACCGAGCGCGGCAGGTAAGGCGACATCGCCGACAGTTCGATCCAGCGCCGCTCGACCGGCCTGCCCGTCACCGAGCGACACAGCATCAGGGTCGAGACCGGGTGGCCGACGGCATAGAATGGCGTCAGCACGTAGGGCACCAGCAGCACCAGCACGATGAGGACGAAGAGGGTTCGGAAGGGGCGCAAATGAGGCTTCGCCTGGCTGGAATGGTGCTTTCGGCTGCGATCGTGCCGGCATTATCCGATATCTCCATGAAGTTTCCTGCCTTTTTCGGGCCCTGCGCGGCCAAAGGCCGCCGCTCCACCCGCAATTGACTGACGCCGCGCCATCAACGATTGTCCGGCCAAATTTTGCCTCCCTGGAGCACTTCTTGATGACCGTGACGGCCCTGACCGACTTCACCCGACGCCTGGACAAGACCGCCGAGGACACCGAAGCCCTGCTGGCCGAGCTTTTGTCCGATGCCCCCATGCAAGACGAAATCTCCCGTCCGAAGCGGCTGATCGAGTCGATGCGCTATTCGAGCCTCAACGGCGGCAAGCGGCTGCGCCCGTTTCTGGTGGTCGAGAGCGCAGCCGTGTTCAGCGTGCCGCCAAAGGGCGCGCTGCTGGTGGGCGCCGCGCTCGAATGCATCCATTGCTACTCCCTGATCCATGACGATTTGCCGGCGATGGACAATTCCGATCTGCGCCGCGGCCGTCCCACCCTGCACAAGGCCTATGACGACGCCACGGCGATCCTCGCCGGTGACGCGCTGTTGACCATCGCCTTCGACATCATCACCCGCGACGAGATCCATCCAGACGCCGGCGTCCGCCTGGCGCTGACCCGGGCGCTGGCTCGCTGCGCCGGTATCGGTGGCATGGCTGGCGGCCAGATGCTCGATCTGGCCGGCGAAGGCCGTTTCGGCGATCGCGAGCCGGTCGACGTCGCCCGCGTTCAGCAGATGAAGACCGGCGCCCTGCTCCGCTTCGGCTGCATCGCCGGCGCCCTGCTCGGCCAGGCTTCGGCTGCGGAGTACCAGGCGCTCGACGATTTCGGCCGCGCACTCGGCGAAGCCTTCCAGATCGCCGACGACCTGCTCGACGTGGAGAGCGATGCCGCCACGCTCGGCAAGCCGGCCGGCGCCGATGCCGAACTCGGCAAGACCACCTTCGTCACCCAGCTCGGCATCGACGGCGCCAAGCAGCGCGTGCGCGATCTGCTCGCGCGCGGCGACGCCGCGCTGTCGATCTTCGGCGCCAGGGGCGACGTGCTGCGCGCCGCCGCCCGCTTCGTCGCCGAACGCAAGAGCTGAGCCGGCAAGCCATGGCGGGCAATGTGACGGATGACGATCCGGTTCTTGCCCGCTTCGCGCGGCTGCCGATGGCGCTGCGGGTGGTCTACTCTCGGCCCCGCACCTTCGTCGCGCTGGGCATCGCCGTCGCCACGACCTTGGCCCTGCCGCACGCGCTGCGGCTCGGCACAAGGCTGCTGATCGGCTGGGACCTGTTCGCTGCGCTCTACCTCTTGCTGGTCGGGCTGATGATGCTCCGCTGCGAGCAGCATCACATCCGCCGCGACGCCATCAAGCAGGATGACGGCCGCTTCGTGATCCTGCTGGTGACCGCGCTCGGCGCCTTCGCCAGCGTCGCCGCCATCGTCTCCGAACTCGGCGCCGCCAAGGGCAATGCAGCCGCGCTGGCGCTGGCGACATTGACCGTGACGCTGTCCTGGGCGGTGGTTCACACCAGCTTCGCCCTGCACTACGCCCACGACTATTATCGCGGCAAGAAGCCCGGCGGGCTGCAATTCCCCAGCGGCGACGGCAAGGAGCCGGCCGACTACTGGGACTTCGTCTACTTCTCCTTCGTGATCGGCATGACCGCGCAGGTCTCCGACGTCGGCATCACCGACAAGGTCATCCGCCGCACCGCAACCGTGCACGGCATCATCTCCTTCATCTACAACACCGCGCTGGTCGCGCTGATGGTCAACATCGCGGCCAGCGCGATCTCGAGCTGATCGTTACGCATCATTCGGCGCGCGCTCTAACCTCGCCCCGCTTGCGGGGAGAGCTCGGATTGCATCGCAAGATGCAATCCGGGTGAGGGGGTACAGGTCTAACAACTTACATAGAGCAAGCGTCTGCCCCTCACCCCAACCCTCTCCCCGTGAAGGACGGGGAGAGGGAGCACACCGTCATCC
>NZ_JBARGP010000655.1:0-1657 GCF_049798375.1 Bradyrhizobium sp. | reverse complement strand
AGGCGCGATCGTGCAGTCGACGAGCTGGACCTTGTTCGAGAGCGTCAGCTTCGACGAGCGCAGGATCACCAGCATCGATTGGCAGACCTATCCGATCCTGCGCTTCGACGCGGTCCCGGACAGCATCCGGGTCCACATCATCAACCGGCCCGGGCAGCCGTTCCTCGGCAGCGGCGAGACCGGGCAGGGGCCGGCGGCGGCCTCGATCGCGAATGCGATTGCCAATGCCACCGGCAAGCGGCTACGAAATCTGCCGCTGACGCACAAGCGCATCAAGGACGCCATCGACGCGTGAGCCCGTGCCGTTCCGCTCCCGTTCGTGACGGGCGTTCCGGAATGTCCGGTATGTAAACTCGATCTGGGAGTAGACGCCATGACGCATGCCATTCGCTTTCACAAGCCCGGTGGACCCGAGGTGCTGGTCTGGGAGGAAGTCCCGGTCGGCAAGCCCGGGCGCGGCGAAGCCCGCATTCGCCACACCGCGGTTGGCCTCAACTTCGTCGACATCTACAATCGCTCCGGCCTCTATCCGGCGCCGCTGCCGAGCGGACTGGGCGGGGAGGCTGCGGGCGTCGTCGAGGAGGTCGGAGAGGGCGTTACCGATCTCAAAGCAGGCGATCGCGTCGCCTACGGCGCGGCGCCGCTCGGGGCTTATGCCGAGGCGCGGCTGATTCCGGCCGACCGGCTGCTGAAGCTGCCCGACAGCATCGACGACAGGACTGCCGCTGCGATGATGCTGAAGGGGCTGACGGTGCAGTACCTGATCCGGCAGAGCTACCGCGTCAAGGCTGGCGATACCATTCTGCTGCATGCGGCCGCCGGCGGCGTCGGCCTGATCCTCAGCCAGTGGGCGAAGCACCTCGGCGCCACGGTGATCGGCACCGTGTCGAGCGACGAGAAGGCCAAGCTCGCGCAGGCCCATGGCTGCGACCACACCATCATCTATACCCGCGAAGACTTCGTGAAGCGGGTCGACGAGATCACCGGGGGCAAGAAGGTGCCGGTGGTCTATGATTCCGTCGGCAAGGACACATTCCTGAAGTCGCTCGATTGTCTCGCGCCGCTCGGCTATGCCGTGCTGTTCGGCCAATCCTCCGGCTCGGTCGAGCCGCTCAATCTCGGCCTCCTCGCTCAGAAGGGCTCGCTGTTCGTCACCCGCCCCACGCTCAACACCTATGCCGCCAAGCGCGAGAACCTGGTTGTGATGGCCAAGGAGCTGTTCGAGGTGGTGCAGTCAGGCGCGGTGAAGATCGAGGTCCGCCAGACCTATCCGCTGAAGGATGCGGCCAAGGCGCAGGCCGACCTTGCCGCGCGCAAGACCACGGGCTCGACCGTCCTCACGGTGTGATTGTGGCCGGAGCGGGCACGACGGCCTGGAAACACCGCGCCGTCGTGCTCGAAATCGGTTGCATCGGCCGACCAGGAGACGTCCGCTAGAGCATGATCCGGAAAAGTGGAAACCGGTTTTCCGAAAAGATCATGCTCAAACAAAGAGATGAGATCACGATGCGATTCTGTGTAATCGCATCATGATCTAGTGTCCCGATCGAATAATTCGTGAGATTATATCGCCTTTGATCCGGATGGAGGCGTCTCGATGAGCAAGTCGGCGGCGTTAATCGAGCTGAGCGAAAAGGAGCGCGGTGAACTTGAGGGA
>NZ_JBARGP010000654.1:0-9785 GCF_049798375.1 Bradyrhizobium sp. | reverse complement strand
GTGTCGGCCAATGCGGCGACTTCGCCCTTCGACTTCACGGTCAGATTTTGCTTCAGGTCGCCGTCGGCGACCGCCGTCACCACCTTGACGATGCCGCGGACCTGTTCGGTCAGGTTGGCGGCCATGAAGTTCACGGTGTCGGTGAGGTCCTTCCAGGTGCCGGCGACGCCGGGCACCTGCGCCTGGCCGCCGAGCTTGCCCTCGGTGCCGACTTCGCGCGCCACGCGCGTCACTTCGCCGGCGAAGGCGTTGAGATGGTCGACCATCGTGTTGATGGTGTTTTTCAGCTCGAGAATTTCGCCCTTCACGTCGACCGTGATCTTGCGCGACAGGTCGCCGCGCGCCACGGCCGTGGTCACTTCGGCGATGTTGCGGACCTGCGTGGTCAGGTTCGCTGCCAGCAAATTGACGTTGTCGGTCAGATCCTTCCAGGTGCCGCCGACGCCGGGCACCACGGCCTGGCCGCCCAGCCGGCCCTCGGTGCCGACTTCGCGCGCCACGCGCGTCACTTCGCCGGCGAAGGCGTTGAGCTGGTCGACCATGGTGTTGAGAGTGTCCTTCAGCAGCAGGATCTCGCCGCGGACGTCGACCGTGATCTTCTTCGACAGGTCGCCGCCGGCGATCGCGGTCGCGACCTCCGCGATGTTGCGGACCTGCGCGGTCAGGTTCGACGCCATGAAGTTGACGTTGTCGGTGAGGTCCTTCCAGGTGCCGGCGACGCCGGGCACCTGCGCCTGGCCGCCGAGCTTGCCTTCGGTGCCGACTTCGCGCGCCACGCGCGTCACTTCGCCCGCGAAGCCGTTGAGCTGATCGACCATCGTGTTGATGGTGTTCTTCAGCTCGAGAATTTCGCCCTTCACGTCGACCGTGATCTTGCGGGAGAGGTCGCCGCGCGCCACCGCCGTGGTCACCTCGGCGATGTTGCGGACCTGCGTGGTCAAATTGGCCGCGAGCAGGTTGACGTTATCGGTCAGGTCCTTCCAGGTGCCGCCGACGCCGGGCACCACGGCCTGTCCGCCCAATCGACCCTCGGTGCCGACCTCGCGCGCCACGCGCGTCACCTCGGCTGCGAAGGAGCGCAACTGATCGACCATCGTGTTGATGGCTTCCTTGAGCTGCAGGATTTCGCCGCGGACGTCGACCGTGATCTTTTTCGACAAGTCGCCATTGGCGACCGCGATCGTCACCTCCGCGATGTTGCG
The DNA here is from genome assembly GCF_049798375.1 of Bradyrhizobium sp. GTDB lineage: Bacteria > Pseudomonadota > Alphaproteobacteria > Rhizobiales > Xanthobacteraceae > Bradyrhizobium. Next base: position 8,583 of record NZ_JBARGP010000654.1, on the reverse strand, counting down.
GACCTGGCCGGTCAGGTTGTTGGCCATCGAGTTGACGCTCTCGGTGAGGTCCTTCCAGACGCCGGTCACCTCCGGCACCTGCGCCTGGCCGCCGAGCTTGCCCTCGGTGCCGACCTCGCGGGCCACGCGCGTGACTTCCGAGGTGAACACGCTGAGCTGCTTGATCATCGTGTTGACGATGTTGGCAGACTGCAGGAACTCGCCGCCGAGCGGGCGGCCGTCGACGTCGAGCTTGACGGTCTGCAGCAGGTCGCCTTGCGCGACCGCGGCGACGGCGCGCGTGACCTCGCGGGTCGGCCACAAGAGGTCATCGATCAGCGTGTTGACGGAGCCTTCCATGTCGGCCCAGGAGCCGCTGGCGAGACCGAACCTGACGCGCTGCCTGGTCTTGCCTTCGCGGCCCACGACCTGGCCGACACGTTCGAGTTGCTGGGCCATCCGCTCATTGGCGGCGATGATTTCGTTGAAGGTATCGGCGATCTTGCCCTCGATGCCGAGATAGTCGCCGCTCATCCGCACAGAAAAGTCGCCGGACCGCATCGCCTGCAAGGCGTGGAGGAGGTCCTGCTGCGAATCCGATCGTCCGGCGCCGCTGCCATTGCGTGGTGGACCCTGCCGCAACGGCGGCGTCGCCGCGCCGGACTCGATATCGCTCATGGATGGCCCCCGCACAAGTGCTTCGCTTCGTCAGAATCTGTTGCCTAGACCCCATTAGCATAGAAGCTTCGGCCACCGCTCAAATCAAGCAAGAAGCTTTATTGGCTTAACAAATGGAACTTGCCTCGCCAGGGCCGAGTTCGCCAACGCGAAGACCCGCCACCGCGTTCCAGCGGCGGCGCAACAATTCACTACAAGTATCCATCTGGGAACGGGAGGTCGGTCTGAGGAACCAGGGCCAGCTGGATGGCTTACTCCCCAAAGGGATATTGCCATGAAAGTTATGAAATCTGCAATTGTCCTCGCGATCGCGCTTTGTTCCGGAGCGGCCTTTGCGCAATCTGGTGGTGCGAGCGGGCGGGGCGCCGTGACCGGCGATCCGGCCGCGAGCTCGGCCACGCCCGGAACATCGCCGACAGCCGGAAGCACCATGAAGCCAAACCGCAGTGGCAGCGGCACCTCCACCTCCGGAGGCAGCGATGCCAATGGCGACCACGGTCTGGACAAGATGCCGAACAGCGACAAGAGCGTGATGCCGCTCGATCAGCAGCATAAACCTCCGAACGGCAAGTAAGCCGTCGACTTGGCTAGCCGGTCATTTGTTGCTGAGCGCATTTCTGGTGTCTGCGAGTTCGGAGCGCAGGATAGGCAATTGAGCCGCGGCAAAGCTTCTGATTTCCTCATTGTCGGGCGACTCGAGATAGTGTTCGATGAGGGCGACGGTGAGCTCGTATTCGACGAGCTGTGCAGCGTAGAAATGGCGGACATAGGCCGGTCCATCACTGCGGTCGACCGCGTCAACAGCGTGAGCGCGCATCGCCGCGCCCTTGCGTTGTGAGGGTACATCGGTTCCGAGCTGCCGCTGTAGTTCTGCCAGCGCCTTGTCGCGCTTGCCAGCCGCGTCGGCGCGTGCTGCCGCGATCATCATCACGTCGCTCGAGGGCGAAGTATCGGCGCGATCGACCGCGTTCTGCTGGAACGAGTCGAATTGATAGAGCTGTGCGATCACCTCGACAGCGGTCGGCACCCGTGAAGCGTCGATGTCCGCGCGCTCTACCAGGGTTTCGGCACTCGCCACCGTACAGGCAAGCAGCAAATAGCCGCTGATGATCGCCAAGCCTCTGATCACCAAGCCTCTGATCGCCAAGCTTCGCATCGCCCTCTAATGAGCCAGCTGATCCAAAGTTCCGCGCACATTAATATCCAGTAAGGAAGGTTGAGCTTCGTCACAGCGCTCCCACGTGAGCTGCATGAAGCAGTCAGATCTCTTGCGTAAAAACGCGGACAATTGCCTTCAGCTCGCGGAGCGCGCTGAAGGTGATCCCGCTCACAGACGCTACGTACGAATGGCGCGCGGATGGACCGCGCTGGCCGATGAGCAAGATTGGTTGGATGGCGAGGTGCCTCCGGTCGTTACCATGGCGGTGCAGTTGTAACGACAGTGATACGCGAATGATGTTGTCCGCGTATCATTCACGGGCTTGTTGTTGCACGTGATCGTATCAATCCTAACTCGACCCAAAAGTAAAAGTACAAGAGTAGTCGACCCAGAGTTCGTGCCGAAAGGAGGAATATCGTATGGCCCCACGATTGGTTCTGGTTGCGTTGCTTCTGGCTTTCGGAATTGCATCCGCGGCCGCGACAATCACCACGATCCGCCAAGTCAACACGGCCGACTACACGCTTCCGCAGCCGGTGACGCGGATCTAAGGCGTTGCTTCCGAAGTTCGCGGCGTTGCTGCGAACATCTGAAGAGGTGCCGCGTCAGGTTGCCGCGCTCGAACTTGTCCGCGCTCAATGCGAGGCAAGGCCTGGGCGGCTGTTCGAGCCGGATAGGGCCGGTGTACTTGAAGAACAGGGACTCGGAACTGGGAAGCACCAGACCTGCTACGTCTTTGCCCGGAACAATTGTCACCGCAGGGCGTCTGCTCTGAATCGTTGCGGCTTGCGACCAGTCGTGGCCGCATGTCCAGGAGCCGTTGATGCCGTTCTATCACTTCGATCTGATCAATTCCAGAACTGTCGCCGACGAAGGCGGAGCTGAATTGCCGGATGACATCGTCGCGATGGACTCTGCCGACGCGCTAGCGCGGCGGTTGCTCGACACCCATCCGGATCTGCGCAATCGGCATTTTGCCGTCCTCGTCACCAATGACGACGGTGACGAGATCTGCCGCATCCCCCTGGATATCCTTCACTGAGCATCATATTGCGGAGCAATACATCCATGGCTCATTCCAATCACGGTATCACCAGAGCGAAGGGTGAAGAGCAGCCGACCGACAAGAAGCGCGCCCGGACCGCTCACGAGAGCGATTCAGAGCAATCGGTCTCTCGCGACGCAACCAGAGATCCGTCTTTGAATGACCACGGAGGCAAACCCGGCGACGGCACCGGTGCGGGCGAGCATCGCCGCGATTAGTAGAGCGTCGATGATCGCGCGCGCCTGCGAGCGCATCGGTCGCGGGAACGATGTCGCGGCGTAGTCGTTGCTGCAACAGATTGACTGAATGGAGGATTCGCATGGCAATGGCGATGGACGAACGTGAGATGGGCAATCTTATCGGCAGCGATAAGGTCGAGGGAACGGCGGTCTATGGACCGGACGCGAACAAGATCGGCTCGATCGAGCGGGTCATGATCGACAAGCAGAGCGGCAAGGTCTCCTACGCGGTGCTCGGCTTTGGCGGCTTCCTCGGGCTCGGCAATGATCACTATCCGCTGCCCTGGCAGTCGCTGAAATACGACACGCGGCTGGGCGGCTATGTCACCGGTATCACGGAAAGCCAGCTGCAGGGTGCCCCGAAATATCGCGAAGACCGGGACTGGAATTGGAACGATATGGGCGCGAACCGCCTGGTGAATGATTACTACGGCGTTCCGCTCGTGTAACCGCGGATATGAAACAAGTGAGGCCGCCGCGCCGGCGGCCTCACTGCTGTCGGATCGGCAATATCGACGATTATCACGGTGACCCAGTGACCACCATGCCGGTAGCCACGACCTTCGTGCTCGCGGAAGGTGAAACGCTCCCTCGGATCCAAACGCCAATTGTCCTCGTGTACCGTGATCCCGGCCCCGTGCGGATAGTCGTAGGCGTCGCGGGCAGCCAGCAGTTGCGGCCCTGACAGACGATCGCGGCGGACGCGCTGACCGTTGAAACTGTCTGCATGAATGCGCCGATCTCTCGGCGTCTGCGAGGATCTTCCTTCGTCTGTTTCAACCAGTATCCCCCGTTTTGCCTTTCCTGCGGAGCAACCGGAAAGCCGCGCCTCGGTTCCCGTGATGGACCCCGCGCGCAGTGACAGGCCGGGCGCGCTGAGCAATTGCAGCATGATTCGGGAACGAAGCTCCGATGCAATGATTACTCCTGCAACATTCGCAGCCGGCGCTGGGGCGCATCAGCTACGAGCCGAGGTCAATCGACGTGGATGCCCAGACCAAGCCGCGGGATACACACGCGGAAAGGCCGCAACCGCCCGAACACCAGCCGGACCAGACACGCGAGGGCGACGCTTCGGCCGAGCAGCGCGACGACTCTGCCAATGACAAGCCGTCGTTCCGTGACCGCCTGCGACAGCATCCGGTCCTGACGGCCGCCGTCGTCTGTGTCTTGATCGCGGCCGCGATCGGCGGCCTCGCGTACTGGCTCAATGTCCGCCATTACGAGAGCACGGACGATGCATTCATCGCGGCGCGCAGCTTCTCGGTGGCGTCCAAGGTCGGTGGCTATGTCACCGACGTGCCCGTGACCGACAACCAGCATGTCGAAGCCGGCGACCTGCTGGCCCGGATCGATGAGCGCGACTACCGGATCGCCGCCGACCAGGCCAAGGCGCAAGTCGCAGTCGGCGAGGCCAATGTCCATAACATCGAGGCCCAGATCGAAAGTCAGAAGGAGCAGATCGCCCAGGCCAAGGCGCAGGTCGACCAGACCCAGGCCCAGCTCGATTTCGCCCAGCAGGAGGAGGGCAGGGCGCGTGACCTGGTCGAGAAAGGGGCAGGGACCGTGCAGCGCGAGCAGCAGACCCGCTCTGACCTGCAGGCCCAGCAGGCCAACATGGTGCGCGCCAAGGCGGCGCTGACCGGCGCCCAGCTCGGCATCAAGACGCTGCAGGCCCAGCTCGAGAGCGCCAACGGCTCGCTGCAGCAGGCCCAGGCCCAGCTCGATCAGGCCAATCTCAACCTGCAGTATACCAGCTTGGTCGCGGCCGAAGCCGGTCATGTCGTCAAGCTCTCGGCCGCCAAGGGCACGTTCGTGACCGCGGGCCAGAGCCTGATGATGTTCGTGCCGGACAAGATGTGGGTCATCGCCAATTACAAGGAGACCCAGCTCGCCGACATGCGGCCGGGACAGCCGGTCGATATCCGGATCGACGCCTATCCGAACCGCAAGCTGACCGGCCACGTCACCTCGGTGCAACCCGGCTCAGGCACCGCATTCAGCCTGCTGCCGGCCGAGAACGCCACCGGCAACTACGTCAAGGTGGTGCAGCGGGTGCCGGTCAGGATCGACATCGACAACTGGCCGGCGGACATTCCGATCGGGCCCGGCATGTCGGTGGTGCCCTGGACCAAGGTCCGATGACGGACGCCGCCGCCGGCGGCTGGTCGCCGGAACGCTCGGCAGCCGGCGGGCACAATCCCTATCTGATCGCGATGGTGGTCTCGATCGCGACCTTCATGGAGGTGCTCGACACCACGATCGCCAACGTTGCGCTGCGCAACATCGCCGGCGGACTCGCCGTCGGCATCGACGAGAGCACCTACGTCATCACCTCCTACCTGGTCGCCAACGCCATCGTGCTGTCGATCTCGGGCTGGCTCGCCACCGTGATCGGACGCAAGCGCTTCTACATGATCTGCGTGGCCACGTTTGCGCTGGCCTCGCTGCTGTGTGGCTTGTCCTGGAGCCTCGAGTCGCTGGTGGTCTTTCGCATCCTGCAAGGCTTCGGCGGCGGCGGCATGGCGACCAGCGAGCAGGCGATCCTCGCCGACTCCTTTCCGCCGGAGAAGCGCGGCCAGGCGTTCGCCATCTATGGCGTCGCGGTCGTGGTCGCGCCGGTGGTGGGCCCGACGCTGGGCGGCTGGATCACCGATACTTATTCATGGCACTGGGTGTTCCTGATCAACGTGCCGATGGGGCTGCTGTCGCTCTTCCTGGTCGGAACGCTCGTCAGCGAGCCGTCCGGCGCCGAGGAGGAGCGGGCGAAGCTGCTCAAAAGCGGTCTGAGCGTCGACTTCGTCGGCTTCGCGCTGGTGGCGATCGGCCTCGGCTCGCTGGAATACGTGCTCGACGAGGGCCAGCGCAACGACTGGTTCGGCTCCAACATGATCATTTCCTTCGCGCTGATCTCGGGCTTCTGCCTGCTGGCGCTGATCCCTTGGGAGCTCAGCCGCAAAGATCCGATCGTCGACATCTCGCTGCTCGGCCGCCGCCAGTTCGGTGCCTGCTTCGTGGTGATGCTGGCGACCGGCGCGGTGCTGATCGCGACCACCCAGATGCTGCCGCAAATGCTGCAGACCGAGCTGAACTACACCGCCTATCTTGCCGGGCTCGCGCTCTCGCCGGGCGGCCTCGTCACCATGATGATGATGCCGATCGTCGGACGGCTCGTCACCGCGGTGCAGCCGAAATATCTCCTAGTGTTCGGCGCCATCATGGTGGCGCTCGCGATGTGGTATCTCACCGGGCTGAACGCCGACATCACCTACGGCTATGCCGCGATGTCACGCGTGATCCTGGGCGTCGGCTTGCCATTCCTGTTTTTGCCAGTGACGACCGCCTCCTATGAAGGTATCCCGCCGGACAAGACCAATCAGTCGTCGGCGCTGATCAATGTCGCGCGCAATGTCGGCGGATCGATGGGCGTGGCGCTGGCGCAGACCATGCTGGCGCAGCGCCAGCAATTCCACCAGAGCCGCCTGGTCGAGCACGCCGCGCCGTCGGACATCGGCTATCAGGAGACCATCCAGGCGCTGACGCGCTATTTCCAGGCCAGCGGCTCCAACGCGAGCGACGCGGCCGGGCAGGCCATCGCCTGGATCGGCCAGTCCCTGCAGCACCAGATCGACCTGCTCGCCTATATCGACGTGTTCTGGACCTTGGCGATCCTCGCGCTCCTGATGATCCCGGTGGCGCTCAGCCTCAAATCGATCGAGCTCGGCGCCGCGCCGAAAGGGCATTGAGCAGACCTCGAGCGGCCTGGATCAGGCGGCGGAACTCTCTGCTGTCCCCGACGTCGGCACGCGCCGAGTCAGCCAGCTCGGGATCTCGCGGTAGCAGGTGCCCTTCTCGTCCATCTCGGCGACGGTCCACTTGCTCGGATGGCGCTCCTTGCCGACGAACACCCAATCTTCCACCGACGGCGGCGGCTCGTTCGGCCGGGTTCTGAGCCAGGCGGAGCCCGCTCCCTTCGGCAACCGTTCCTGCTTCATCTGATACAGATCGTAAACTGGCGCACGCATCACGCAACCCCACCCAAACAACACCACTGCAACGTTCAATTCCGTTACGGCGAAATTGTGAACTGCTCGCGGCCTTGATGTGCCTAAGTTGTATCAAGGTTATGACATTGCGCCCGCGCAACGCGCTGTAAATGCGATGATTGGACCGGTCGCAACCTGCGATAGCGGAAAAGCTCTTTGAGGCCCTATCACCGCGTTCGCTGCTGCGAGCGCGGTTGTGGGCCGCGCCGCGGATAGGGCGGATAGCCTCGCTACACCGGCGAACTCATCGGCGGAACGGGCCGGTTGATCGGATCAGAGAAGGTTCGGTTCTGCCCGGTCGCAACGGGCGCGCCGCTGCGTCCTCCGGCCTGATCGGCATTGGCTGTGCCAATCTTGCCTGTTAGCACGAGGAGACATGCAAGGGGTGTCGACGCTGCCCGGCAAAACATGACGATCATCCATTTTGATGCGACAAGTCGAGTTCGATGGTTGGTTCCTGCGCCAAGTGGAGGCCGCTTCGGAGTTGCTGCTTCACATGTCAACCGCAAGCGGTGATCCTTCGCGCCACGCGGAGCGCTGTAAAGCTTAGCCGCCACCGAAGTTGGAGGGATCGAGATTCCTGTTCTCCTCCGGCGGGATCGCCGGATAGCCGGGAAACTTGTACCAACCGGCGGGGACGGCATCGCTTGGCCGCGGCCGGATATCGACGCGCTCGTGGTGACGGAGAGGCACGCGATGAGCCGATGCGGCCGCCGCCACGCCCGGGCTGATGGAGACACCGCCGATAAAAAGGCCCAAGGACAGGCTTAGAGGAAGGACAGACCGCATGTGAACCGCTCCTGACACAGTGGTTCAGCGTCTATCTCGGACAGGGGCCGAATATTCCCAAGTTATTGCTGGTCACGATCAGCTCGCGTGCGAGATTGAAACTAGATTGGGTTCGCTCAACACCCGTCAGCGATCACGCGATGATGCCTTGGAACTGGCGCGCCATGCCCCGCGTTTTCGGGTTGGTTCGACGCTTGCGTTCCGGGATCGTCACCCGGGGCTCCGACCATCTACAGCCACAGATACCACTCACGCCTCCGACCCATATGAGCTCTGGCATGACACCGATATCAGGACGTTGCTTCGGACTTGTTCTCGTTATGCTCGCCGGTCCGACCGCGACGGCGCAGCCAACTCGCTGGACGCACTATTCAATCCCGGAGACCGGCGCATCCGTCGACTTTCCCTCAGGCATCTTCACCGAACAGGCGGGGAAGCCGGATGGCTTCGGCCAAAGGTTCAAGACCGCTGACGGACGCGCCAACATGACGATCCAGTCCGCGCTCAACGTCGATCACGACTCGCCAGCTAGCTTTCTCGCCAAGAAAAATCCCCCCTCGCGCATCCAGTACAAACGCGTGACGTCGCGCTTCTTCGCAGTGTCGAGCTACAAGGGCAACGATGTGTGGTACGACCGCTGCAATTTCG
>NZ_JBARGP010000653.1:0-2472 GCF_049798375.1 Bradyrhizobium sp. | reverse complement strand
AGCCGCATCTACATGACCTTCGCCGAGGACCTCGCAGAACGCTACCCCGATTCGGCAAAATTGTTCGAGCAGATGGCCGAGGAGGAACGCGGCCATCGTCATATGCTGCTCGAAACATACGAGCAGCGCTTCGGGCCGCATCTGCCGCCGATCCGGCGCGATGATGTCAAGGGCTTCCTGCGCCGCCGCCCGATCTGGCTCACCAAGAACCTGTCGCTGGAGGCGATCCGCCGGGAAGTCGCCACCATGGAATTCGAGGCGGAGCGCTTTTACGCGAAGGCCGCTGAGCAAGCCCAAGACGTCGGCGTGCGCCGGCTGCTCGGCGATCTCGCCGAGGCCGAGAAGGGCCACGAGACCATCGCCGCGAAGCTGACCGACGATATTCTCACGCCCGATGCCCGCGGCAAGGAAGACCAGACCCGGCGCCGGGTGTTCGTGCTGCAATATGTGCAGCCGGGACTCGCCGGGCTGATGGATGGCTCGGTCTCGACGCTCGCGCCATTGTTCGCCGCGGCGTTCGCGACACATCAGAATTGGCAGACCTTTCTGGTCGGCCTCGCCGCTTCGCTTGGCGCCGGCATCAGCATGGGCTTTGCGGAAGCATTGTCGGATGACGGCTCCCTCACCGGACGGGGCTCGCCATGGCTGCGCGGCGCGACCTGCGGCGTGATGACGGCACTTGGCGGGCTCGGCCATTCGCTGCCCTATCTGGTCCCGGATGCCTGGCCGAATGCATTCTGGATCGCCACCGCCATCGCAGGCATTGTCGTGTTCTTCGAATTGTGGGCGATCGCCTATATCCGCGCGCGCTACATGGATACGCCGTTCCTGCAGGCGGTGTTTCAGATCGTGCTCGGCGGCGTCATCGTGCTCGGCGTCGGCATTCTGATCGGAGCGGCTTAGACGATTATCGGAGCTCTTGAGACGATTATCATGAGGTCGCCATCTGCGCGGCGTATGCGTTGCTGCGGCTGATCGATCCAGAGTTCAGCACAAATCGAGAAACGTTCAAGGACCACAGATGAAGCGCCATTTGCATTACGGCACGCCGGCTAAGATTTTCCATTGGCTCATAGTCGCACTGCTGGTCGTGCAATTCCCGATCGGCTGGCTGATGCCGGACCTCCACCGCAACATGCAGCCGGGTGCGCCGATGACGTTCCACGTCTCCTTCGGCCTCACGATCCTGCTCCTGATCGTGCTGCGCCTCGCCTGGCGGCTGACCCACCCGGTGGCGCCGGAAAGCTCGCTGCCGGCCTGGCAGCGGCTTAGCTCCGAGCTGGTGCATTGGATGCTCTATGTCATGGTGCTGGCGACGACCATCACCGGCTGGCTGTTCGCCTCCTATCGCGGCTGGACGGTCTCTTACTTCTATCTATTCCGATTGCCGATGCTGGCTTCCGACAATGCCGCGGCCGGTAAGGCGATCGACGGGCTGCACCAGGCGGCGGAATGGCTGCTGCTGGGCCTGATCGTGTTTCATATTGGCGCTGCTCTGGCGCACATCTTCATCTACCGCGACCGCATCATGCAACGTATGCTGCCAGGATAGCTCGCGCAGATTTGGTCGAGCAGCCATCGCCGACATCGGCTAGAATCCTCGCGTCTCGAACAGTCACATGGGGAGTGAGCCTTGGCCGCATCACAATGCAGTTTCGCCACCGCCGTCGAGGCCGCAAAGGCGCTGGCCGCGAAAGAGGTCTCGGCGGTCGAGTTGACGCAGCACGCGATCGATCGCATCGAGCGGCATGACGGCAAGATCAATGCGATCTGCGTCCGCGACTTCGATCGTGCGTTCGATGCGGCGCGTGCTGCAGATGCGGCACTCGCGCGCGGCGAGCGCAAGCCGCTGCTCGGTATCCCGCTAACGGTGAAAGAATCCTACAATATCGCCGGCCTGCCGACGACCTGGGGCTTTCCGGCGCAGAAAGACTTCACCGCCGCCGAGGACGCGCTGTCGATTACCCGCGTCAGGGACGCCGGTGGCGTCATCCTCGGCAAAACCAACGTGCCGCTCGGCCTCGGCGACTGGCAGAGCTACAACGAGATCTACGGCACCACCAACAATCCGTACGACCTCGGCCGCACGCCGGGCGGCTCCTCCGGCGGCTCGTCGGCTGCGCTCGCGGCCGGCTATGGTCCGCTGTCGCTCGGCTCCGACATCGGCGGCTCGCTGCGTGCGCCGGCCTTCCATTGCGGCGTCTATGCGCACAAGCCGACCTACGGCATGGTGGCGCCGCGCGGTCACACGCCGCCGCCATTGCCGCCGATCGTCATCGACCGCGATCTCGCGGTGGTCGGCCCGATGGCGCGCTCGGCCGCCGATCTCGCGCTGCTGCTCGACGTCATCGCCGGCCCCGATCCGCTCGAGGCCGGCAAGGCCTACCGGCTGGAGCTGCCGGCGCCGCGCCACATGACCTTGAAAGATTTCCGCGTGCTGCTGATCGCGACCGACCCGGTGATGCCGACGGA
>NZ_JBARGP010000652.1:0-6210 GCF_049798375.1 Bradyrhizobium sp. | reverse complement strand
AGGGTGCACCGTCACTGCCGCGCTAGTCGGGCTCAATTTCTCATCGCGTGAATCAATCGATGTCCCTGTTCCTGCACTACCTCAGCATGCCGTATCTGTTGCAGGGCATCGAGCTGACCCTTCAGGTCACTGCGCTCGGGCTCGGCGGCGGACTGATCCTCGGCCTGATCCTCGCCTGGATGCAGTTGAGCCGGCTGTCGCTGCTGTCGGCATTCGCGCGCGGCTACACCGTGATCTTCCGCGGCACGCCGCTGATCCTGCAAATGGTGTTTGCCTATGACGCGCTGCCGCATATCGGCATCAAGCTGCCGGCCGTGCTGGCGGCCGGCCTGGCGCTGGCCTGCAACGAGGCACCGTTCATTGCGGAAATGCTGCGCGCCGGCGTGCTCGGCGTCGAGCGCGGCCAACTGCTCGCGGGGCAAGCGCTCGGCATGACGCCGGCGGTCTTGATGCGCCGGATCATCGCGCCGCAGGCGATCCGCACCATGATTCCGGCCTTCGGCAATGAGACGGTGAGCGCGCTGAAGAACTCCTCGCTGGCGTCCGTGATCGCAGTGCCGGAATTGACCCTGCGCTCGACCCAGCTCGCCTCGTCGACCTTCGACTTCTTCTCGATCTTCTTCGCCTCGGGCCTGATCTATCTGGTGCTTACCGGCGCGGTCAGCGTGATCCAGCTGGCGCTGGAATGGCTGCTGGATCTCGACCGCAGCACCCGAGAGCGCAAGCTCGCCGACTATCTGCCTTGGCGCCGCGTCGATCTCGCAACCAAGCTCGAGCTTGCTGACAAGGCGGCGCCCACCGAGACGGCTCCGGCCGAGCCCGCGGAGACGCCGCGGCGCGCGCTGACCCGCGACGAGCGCACCAAGCGTGCCGCCACCATCGCCCGCAACAATATCGCGGTCGAAGTATCCGACCTGCGCAAGGCCTATGACGGCCACACCGTGATCAATGGGCTCGATCTCACCGTGCGGATCGGCGAGGTGATCGCGCTGCTGGGGCCCAGCGGCTCCGGCAAGAGCACATTGCTTCGCTGCATCAACCATCTGGAGAACTGGGACACCGGCACCGTGCGCGTCGGCGGCAAGCGGCTCGGCTTCCACGATGACGGCAAGCGGCTGTCGCCGCGCGCGATCGCAAATGAGCGCGCCGAAGTCGGCGTCGGCATGGTGTTCCAGCAGTTCAACCTGTTCAGCCATCTCACCGCCAAGGAAAACATCGCCGGTCCGCTGCGCTGGGTCCACGGCATCGGCCGGTCCGACGCAGATCGCCGCGCGGATGAGCTGCTGGAACGCGTCGGCCTCAGCCATCGCGCCAATGCGCTGCCGCGGCATCTCTCCGGCGGTCAGCAGCAGCGCGTTGCGATCGCACGCGCGCTGGCGCCGAACCCGAGCGTGCTGCTGCTGGACGAGCCCACCTCGGCGCTCGATCCCGAACTTGTCAATGAAGTGCTTGAAGTGATCCGGCGGCTCGCGATCGACGATGGACTGACCATGATCATCTCGACGCACCAGGTTCGCTTCGCCGACGAGGTCGCCGACCGCGTCGCCTTCCTCAGCGGCGGCATCATCCTCGAGGAAGGCCCGGCGCATCAGGTGCTGACCAATCCGCGCCATCCCGTCACCCAGCGCTTCCTCTCCGTGATGGACGCCGACCGCGAGCCGGAGCCCGTGCGATGAGCTCACCCTTCACATCAACAGCAACGACGTCGCGTCCATTCTGCCAAGAGGCCCTTGCATGAAACATCATCTGCTGCCGGTTTCGCCCAAAACCGTTCACTGGGGCTATTTTTCCAAGGTCGTCACCCCTTCGCTGACGCTGCGCTCCGGCGACCGCGCCACCATCGAGACGCTGACCCATCACGCCAATGACGATTACGAGCGCATGATTAAGGATGATCCAGGCGCCGAAAGCGTGTTCAAATGGACCAAAGAACATAAAGCCGTCGCACGGCGCGGCTCCGGGCCGACCGAAGGTCCGTTCATTCGCGGCGCCGGCGAAGGCATCGGTGTGCATCTGCTCACCGGGCCCGTCGCGATCGAAGGCGCCGAGCCCGGCGATGTGCTTGAGATTCGCATCCTCGACATCAAGCCGCGGCCGAGCCAATGCGGCTGTCACGCCGGAAAATGCTTCGGCTCCAACGTCGCGGCCAATTGGGGTTTCCACTATCACGATTTGATCGAGGAGCCGAAGCCACGCGAGGTCATCACCATCTTCGAGCTCGACACCAGCGGTGAACCGTTTGCGAAAGCGGTCTATAACTATGTCTGGACGCCGCAGACCGATCCCCACGGCATCGTGCACCCGACCATCGACTATCCCGGCGTCCGCGTCGACCACACGACGATCAGGAAGCGCGAGAACGTTCTCCCAAACATCAAGGTGCCGGCGCGGCTGCATTTCGGCACCATGGGGCTGGCGCCGTCGGAGGCCGATTTCGTCTCCTCGATTCCGCCGAGCTACACCGGCGGCAATATCGATGACTGGCGGATCGGCAAGGGCGCGCGGATGTATTACCCTGTCGCTGTCCCCGGCGCCTATTTCTCGGTCGGCGATCCCCACGCCGCGCAAGGCGACAGCGAACTCGGCGGCACCGCCATCGAGACCTCGCTGACCGGCGAGTTCGAGTTCATCCTGCACAAGAAGAACAACCTCGGCGGCACGGCGCTCGAAGGCCTGGCGCATCCGATGCTGGAGACTGATCAGGCGTGGTCGGTATACGGTTTTACCTATCCAAACTATCTCGCCGAACTCGGCGCCAACGCGCAGACCGAGATTGCCAACCACTCCAGTCTCGACCGTGCGATGCGCGATGCGTTCCGCAAGCTGCGGCGGTTCCTGATGACGGTGCATAGCCTGAGCGAGGATGAGGCGATCTCGCTGATGTCGGTCGGTGCCGATTTCGGCGTCACCCAGGTGGTGGATGCCAATTGGGGCGTGCACGGCACCATCCGCAAGAACGTGTTCCGGTGCGATTGATGAGCCGGATCGAGAGCTATCGCGCAGTTGAAGGTATGCTCCCTCCCGCCTTGTGGGGAAGGGTTGGGGAGAGGGGTACTTAGCAAAGACCGCCGTTGTAGGCCCCCCTCCCCAACCCTCGCCACAAAGGGGGAGGGAGCGCACCGAATGCTCGGCGTCAGCACGCCACACGCGGAGACATGCCACTGCAAGGTCGGCCAGCCATGAAGCTCGTCTGGCATGGGGGTTGCTTGGCCCTGGTGGTGTCGAGCAGTCCCATGAGTTTTCGACCCTTCACAAGCGAATCCTACACGCAGGACGACCGTCCGGAGGCGTGGCGTGACGTGCTGGCCGCCGTCGGCCTGCAGCCGGCTTCGGGGAGCGGCCGCCATGACGGGCACGCCACCGCATCCCATCGCCAGCTGCCGGGCATCGCGCTGACGCGGATTGCCGCAGGCGCGCAAACCATTGCCGCCCTCGCCCAACCGAACGAAAATCTGCCTATCGTGCTGCTGCCGATGGAGGACGGCACGGTGCTCAGGACCGATGACGGCCCCCGTATCGTCCCGGCGGGAAGCCTGTTGCTGCTGCCGCGCGGCGGACATTGGAGCGTGCTGTTCCCGCGCGACATGCGCGCGATCGTGCTGTCGGTGACCTCGGACGCGCTGCACGGCCGCATCGCCGGCAAGCTGAAGCGCAGCGCGCCCGAGATTGTGGCGGCGACGGGACTCGGCGCCGTGTACGGTCGGCTGCTCGAGACGTCCGCGCGGACATTGGAGACACTGAACGATGCCGAATGGGCTGTGGTCGCACAGAGCCTCGTCGACCTGCTGCTGACCCTGGCGCATCAGCAACCTGCGGCCTGCTCGGACCCCGGCAACAGCGCGACGCAGGCCGCGATCCTGCACCGGATCTGCCAGATCATCGAGCGCAAGCTCGACGATGCCGAGCTGACGCCGGCGCGCGTCGCACATAGCGAAGGAATTTCCGAGCGCTATCTGCAGAAGCTGTTCGGAGCTGTCGGCGACAATTTCAGCCATTACATCCGCGAGCGGCGGCTGCAGCGTGCCTGGGCTGATCTCTCCAATCCGCTTGAAGCACATCGCTCGATCTCCGAGATCGCCTATCGCTACGGGTTCGCGGACTCCGCGCATTTCAGCCGCAGCTTCCGCCAACGCTTCGGAACCTCGCCGCGCGAATTCCGTCAGCAGAAATCCGAGCAGGCTGCGGAGTTATCGGGCGCGCGCGGCCAGCGCGGTTGGCCGCAGGATGCCCTGTTGCGCGCGCAGCACGCGGCTCCTGTCAGGATCGGCAGCCCGCCGGCGCCACCGAATGATCGCGAGGGGGGCGCGGAACGGACCCATCATCATCTCGCCGCCAATGCCTCGCGGGTGCATTGGGGCTATTTCAGCCGCGCGCTTCGACCACAGCTCGAGATCGCTTCAGGCGATACCATCACCATCGAGACGCTGACCCAGCACGCATCCGATGATCCCGAGCGGATGATCGCGGGCGATGCTGGCGCTGAGAGTGTATTCGGCTGGACCACGGCAAACAAGAACGTCGACCGCCGCGGCGCCGGCCCGATGGACGCCAGCGTGTTCGGCCGCGGCGCCGGCGAAGGCTTTGGCGTGCACATCTGCACCGGCCCGGTCGCGGTGAAGGATGCGCAGCCCGGTGACGTGCTGGAGGTGCGCATCCTCGATATCGTGCCGCGGCCGAGCCGCGCGCCGGGCCATCAGGGCCGCGTCTTCGGCTCCAGCGTCGCGGCCTGGTGGGGCTATCATTATCATGAGTTGCTCACCGGGCCCGCGGCCCGCGAGGCCGTGACCATCTACGAGATCCTCGCCGACGATCCCGCGCCGCACGCGCGGGCGCTCTACTCCTATCGCTGGACGCCGCAGACCGACCCCTCAGGCGTCGTGCACGCGACCTACGACTATCCCGGCGTTCCCGTCGCGCCCGGCAGCATCAAGCGCCGCCACGGCGTGCTCGATGGCATCAGGATTCCACTGCGGCCGCATTTCGGCGTGATCGCGGTCGCGCCGCGCGAGGCCGATTTCGTCGATTCGATTCCGCCCTCCTATTTCGGCGGCAATCTCGACAATTGGCGGCTCGGCAAGGGTTCGACGGTGTATCTGCCGGTGGCGGTGCCCAGCGCCCTGCTCTCGGTCGGCGATCCCCACGCAACGCAAGGCGATGGTGAACTCGGCGGCACTGCGATCGAATGCTCGATGACCGGCACCTTCCAGGTGATCCTGCACAAGAAGGGCGCGCTCGCCGGACACGTGTTTGCCGACCTGTCATATCCGCTGATCGAGACCGCGACTGACTGGGTGCTGACCGGCTTCAGCCACCCGAACTATCTGGCCGAGTTCGGCGCGCAAGGACAAAGCGAAGTCTATGCGACCTCCTCGCTCGACCTCGCGATGAAGGATGCCTTCCGCAAGATGCGCCGCTTCCTGATGCAAGCCAAAGGACTCTCCGAGGACGAGGCGATCGCGCTGATGTCGGCCGCGGTCGATTTTGGCGTGACGCAGGTCGTCGACGGCAATTGGGGTGTGCACGCGATCCTGAGCAAGGGATTGTTTGCGGACACGAGCGGCCGATGAAAGCGTCATTGCGAGCGGAGCGCAGCAATCCAGCGCCAAAAAGGGAAGCCTGGATGGCGTCGTCGCTGACGCTCCCCGCAATGACGGCGGCACCTGACTTAACCACCAGCACCGATCAGCAAGGATCAAACCATGCAATTCCACATGATCACGGGCGGGCCCAAGCCTGTCGCACCGTTCAGCCATGCCGTGGAGAGCGACGGCTTCGTCTTCGTCACCGGACAGATGCCGGACTCGCCGGAGGCCCCTGGCGTGCTACCCGATGGTATCATCGAACAGACAAAAGCGGTGATGAAGAACTTGAGGTACATACTCCAAGGTCTCAACATCGGCTTCGAACATGTTGTGATAGCTAGGATTTATCTGACGCAGTTCGGCCGCGATTACGCCGCAATGAATGAAGCTTGGCGTTCATTCTTCCCTGCGGATCGCCTGCCTGCCCGCACCTGCGTCGGTGTCACTGGGCTCGCTTACGACGCGCTGATCGAGATCGATCTGGTCTGCCGACGACCATAATCGCCGGCGGTAAATAAGTCGTCACCGGCGGCAATGTTCCCCTGCGCAGGAGACAAACGTTTTCGCGGATTGCCTCGCCCTGTCAGCAGATGTCAATTTGCGCGCGACAATGAAGGTCGCGCCGCAA
>NZ_JBARGP010000651.1:0-4913 GCF_049798375.1 Bradyrhizobium sp. | reverse complement strand
AGCAGCCCGGTCTGGCCGAGCAGGATGTTGTAGGACAGCGCGAAGATGATGGCGATGCCGATCAGGCTGAACGTCGTCAGCGAGCCGCCGGAGGAGAATATAAGCGGCAGCACGACGAGCGCGACGGCGGCGATCAGCCAGATTGCATAGAAGCGCAGGGCGCCGCCGGATCGTTGCTTGAGCATGTCGGGCGTGGAGGTCGCGGCGTCGATCATGTTTCGCGCGTCCCCAACAGGCCCATCGGACGCACGACCAGGATCAGCACCAGCAGGACATAGGGCAGGACCGGCGCGATCTGGGCGATGGTGACATTCCAGATATCGGTCAGCGGTGATGGCCCGAGGCTCGGATCAAGCGGTCCGAAGGCGCTGGCGAGCGAACCGTCAATTGCGACGGCAAAGGTCTGGATCAGCCCGATCAGCAGCGAGGCGATGAAGGCGCCCGGCAGCGAGCCGAGGCCGCCGAACACGATGACGACGAACAGGATCGGGCCGAGCAGCGCCGCCATGTCTGACTGCGTCACCAGCGACGGGCCCGCGATGACGCCGGCAAGCCCGGCCAGCGCGCTGCCGACGCCGAACACCAGCATGAACACGCGTCCGACATTGTGGCCGAGATGGCCGACCATCGACGGATGCGTCAGCGCTGCCTGTACGACCAGGCCGACGCGGGTGCGCTTCAGCACCAGCAGCAGCACGACGAAGATCGCAGCCGAGACCGCGAGCATGAACATCTTGTAGGCGGGATAGTTTGTCGAGAAAATCGTGAAGGCCGGGAAATCCAGCAAGGTCGGCACGCGATAATCCACCGGGCTCTTGCCCCAGATCATCGATACGATTTCCTCGATCGCGAACGCTAAACCAAAGGTCAGCAGCAGCTCGGCGACGTGGCCGTGCTTGTGCGTATTGCGCAGGCCGTAGCGCTCGACCGCCATGCCGACCGCGCCCACCAGCAACGGCGCGATCACCAGCGCCGGCCAGAAGCCGATCCATTTGGTCAGCTGGTAACCGAAGAAGGCACCGAGCATGTAGAAGCTGGCATGGGCGAAGTTGAGCACGCCCATCATGCTGAAGATCACGGTCAGCCCGCTGGACAACAGGAACAGCAGCATCCCGAACAGAACGCCGTTGAGCGTTGAAATGACGATCAGCTCAAGCACGGGTCATCCATCATGCGCGTTCCGCATCCTTCTCGCGGCCATCCTTCGACACGCCGACCTCCGGCCGGCTCCTCAGGATAAGGATCTTGTCTCGTGGTCGACACCCTGCTTCCTCATGGTGAGGAGACGCATAGCGCCGTCTCGAACCATGAGGCCAGGATAGTCGCCGTACAGCCTCGTCCATCCCCGCCGCTGGTGAAAGGGCGGGGACGACGTGGTCGATCACGGCCGCTTCATCTTGCAGGTGGTCGGCACGATCGTGTTCTGCGTGTCGATCTTGGACACCAGGTGCCAGCCCCAGCCGGTGTTCTCCTCGTCGAACGGCTCCTTGGTCTTGTCGGTCAGGGTGCCGAAGGAGGAGATGTAGATCGGCTGGAAGAACTGATGATCTTCCGCGCGCATGAAGCCCTCGCCGCCGTCGAGCACCTGGAACTTCATGCCCTCGAGCGCGGCTGCGACCTTGACCGGATCGATCGAGTTGGCCTTCTCGGCGGCCGCCTTGAACATCCGCATCTCGTTGACCGCGCGGGGATACCACAGGCCGAGGTTGACCTTGGCGCGGAAATCCTTCTCGAACTCCTCAGCGGCCTTGTTGCCGGAATTGGCGAAGCCCTCGGTGATCTGGAACACCTGATGGTCGAGACCGGTCTGCTTGATCGCAGTCGGGCCGCCGGCGCCGCCGGCGTAATAGGTATACCAGTTGACCTTGAGGCCGGCGTCAGCCGCGGCCTTCAGCAACAGCGCGATATCCTGGCCCCAATTGCCGGTGACGACGCTGTCGGCGCCGGAGGCCTTGATCTTCGCAATATAGGGCGAGAAGTCGGTGACCTTGAGCAGCGGCACCAGCTCGTCGCCGACGATCTGGATGTCCGATCGCTTCTCCGACAGCATCTTGCGGGCTTCGGCGCGGACCGACTGGCCGAACGAATAGTCCTGGTTGATCAGGTACACTTTCTTGATGGACGGCTGATCCTTGATGTAGTTGGTCAGCGCTGCCATCTTGATGTCCGAGTTCGCATCCCAACGGAAGTGCCAGTAGCTGCACTTGTCGTTGGTCATGCTCGGATCGACCGCGGCATAGTTGAAGTACAGCACTTCCTTGCCGGGATTGCGCGAATTGTTCTTGGTGACGAAATCCTCCAGTGCCGCGCCGACCGACGAGCCGTTGCCCTGGGTGATGTAATGGATGCCGGCGTCGACCGCCTTCTGCGCCTGGACCAGGCTCTCCTGCGGATTGGTCTTGTTGTCCATCGGCACGATCTCGACCTTGTGGCCGAGAATGCCGCCCTTGGCGTTCAACTCGTCCGCCAGATACTGGAACGTCTTGAGGCCGCCTTCGCCGACGCTGGCGCCGCCGCCGGACAACGGATCGATATAACCGATCTTCACGGTATCTTCCGCATGCGCCGCGCCGAAGACGAGCGGCAGCGTCATCGCGGCTGACAGGAGAATTTTGCGCATGCTTGGGTTTCCTCTGTGTTTATCGTTACGAGACCGGTTTTGACGGTCTTATCATTGAAATGCGACGGGCCCTCTTTAATTCGGCGGCCAGCGCGTTGACAAGCCTACGTTGGGTTAAGGTCGGTGCGCATCATGGGATGCGGAGCGCAGGGCGTCCGATAGTTTGACAGCTGTTCTGATGCGCGTTCGGCGATGCCGGCGCCGTTCACGGATCGGTCGTGGTATGCCATGGGCGCATGCGCAGGACCATCGCCATGCCGACGCCTGCCTCGTTCGGCGCCCCCGTCGCTGCTCGACCGAAGGCCTGCACCCGCGGCGGGACAGGTGGCACGGGCACAACATCAGGGCGACGGCTCCGTCCTCATGCCGGTCGAAATTGACGTTGGCGACACCGGCCATATACGGTTGATCAACAACAAGGGCCGGGAGGCATCCATGGCAGCCGTTTCGACGCCGGAGCGCGAGGCGTTCTACAAGAAGATCCACGGTGAGAACCTCACAGCGCTGTGGACCGTGATGAGCGATCTCATCACACCGGAACCAAAGAGCGCATGCCGTCCGCACCTCTGGCGGTTCTCCGCCATCCGCGACTACATGGTGGAAGCCGGCAGGCTGATCACCGCCAAGGAGGCCGAGCGGCGGGTGCTGATCCTGGAGAATCCGGGCCTGCGCGGCCAGTCGAAGATCACGACGTCGCTCTATGCCGGCATCCAGATGGTGATCCCAGGCGACATCGCGCCGGCGCATCGGCATAGCCAGTCCGCGCTGCGCTTCGTGCTCGAAGGCACCGGAGCCTTCACGACCGTCGACGGCGAGCGTACCTTGATGCAGGCTGGCGATTTCGTCATCACGCCGTCGATGACCTTGCACGACCATGGCAACGAAACCTCCGAGCCGATGTTTTGGCTGGACGGCCTCGACATTCCGCTGGTGCAATTCCTCGATGCTTCCTTTGCAGAAGGCGCCCGCGACGACCAGCAGAAGGTCGCGCGTCCCGCCGGCGACAGCTTTTCGCGCTACGGCCACAATTTGCTGCCGGTCGATGCCAAGCGAAGCTCACGCACCTCTCCGATCTTCAGCTATCCCTATGCCCACACCCGCGACGCGCTCGAGCAGGCGCGCCGCCGCGACGAATGGGACCCCTGCCACGGGCTGAAGCTGAAATTCTCCAACCCCTGTAACGGCGATTACGCGATGCCGACCATTGGCACCTTCATCCAGCTACTGCCGAGGGGCTTTTCTACCGCGCGCTACCGCTCCACTGATGCCACCGTGTTCGCCGCGATCGAAGGGCGTGGGCGGACGCGGATCGGCGAACACAGTTTCGAATGGGGTCCGCGCGACCTGTTCGTGGTGCCGAGCTGGCAGTGGATGACGCACGAGGCCAGTGAGGACGCCGTATTGTTCTCGTTCTCCGACCGCCCGGTGCAGGAGAAGCTCGATCTGTTCCGCGAAGATCGGGGGAATGCCTGAAGGCTGACGGGCAAATGCCTCACCGCCAGTGCAACAGCCGCGCCTCCAACAGGCTGATTAGCTTGCCGACGGCGAGCCCGAACAATGACAGCACAACGATGCCGGCCATCAACTGATCGGTCTGCATCAAATTGCCGGCCTGCAGCACGAAGGCGCCGATCCCATGTTCGGCGCCAATCATCTCGGCGGAGACGACAAGCAGCAGCGCGATCGACGCTGTAATCCGGAAGCCCGAGAGGATCGACGGCAACGCGCCCGGCCAGATCACGCGGCGGACGATGGTGGCGAACGGCACGTTGAAGCTCTGCGCCATCCGGATCAGGTTGCGCGGCACCGCATCGACGCCGCTATAGACCGAGATCGCGGTGGAGAAGAACACACCGAGCGCGATGGTCGCGATCTTCGGCTCTTCGCCGATACCGAGCCAGAGAATCAAAAGCGGCAGCACCGCGATCTTCGGGATCGGGAACAGCGCCGAGATGAAGGTGATGCCGACGCTGCGGGCGATGCGCCACAGGCCGATCGCAAAGCCCACAACGATGCCGCCGGCGGTGCCGAGCACCCAGCCGACACCGATCCGCAGCAAGGACGCCGCGAGATTCTGCCATAGCGCGCCCGACATCGCGAGCTGATAGAGCGCTTTGCCGATGGCAAGAGGCGGCGGCAGAAACAGTGGATTGATCAGCGACAGGGTGCCCGCGAGCTGCCACAGCGCCACGATGATCGTGAGCGCGGCCCAGCCGGCATAGCGGTTGGTGCTGGGCGTGAAACCTGCGCCGCGAAATCCGACCGGCCTGACCGTAGCGCCGGCATCCGTCGC
>NZ_JBARGP010000650.1:0-6700 GCF_049798375.1 Bradyrhizobium sp. | reverse complement strand
ATCGGCGTGATCGCCGGGCTGATCTGCTACTGGGCCTGTACCTGGCTCAAGCACCGCTTCAACTACGACGACTCGCTCGACGTGTTCGGCGTCCACGGCATCGGCGGCCTGACCGGCACGCTGCTGGCCGGCGTGTTCGCGACCTCTTCGATCGGCGGCGTCGCGGGCCTGCTCGAGGGCCATCCGCAGCAGTTGCTGAGCCAGTTTTATGGCGTCGCGGTGACCCTGGTCTGGTCGGCCGGCGTGACCTACGGGCTGCTCAAGCTGGTCAGCGCCTTCGTGCCGTTGCGGGTCTCCCGCGAGCACGAGCTCGAAGGCCTCGATATCACCCAGCATGGCGAAGCGCTGCAATAGGCGCCCTGCCCCGACCCGCTCCATTTGAGCCGGCCCGGACCTCGGAGGGCTGCCCTCCGAGTGAGCAGCTTTGTGCCTGAACGCGGCCCTGCTCACAGTTTTCGCAAGCATGCTCATTCTTTAGGCGCGACCTAAGAGCGCAGTTCCGCACCCCCATCCCGCAGCGCGAAAAGCCCCGCATTCATCGCCCGTTAGGCAGGCCCGGCCGTCTGGCACGGCATTTGATTCTACAGGTCTCGGCTGTGCCCGCGTTGTGAAGCTTCTCCGCGTGGTGAACCTCAGTCGGTAGACGCTCGGTAACGTCCGTACCGGGCCCAAGCGGGGATAGGACTCATGAAAATTGTTATGGCGATCATCAAGCCATTCAAGCTCGAAGAAGTCCGCGATGCCCTGACCGCCATCGGCGTTCACGGTCTCACGGTGACGGAAGTCAAGGGATATGGCCGGCAGAAGGGCCACACGGAAATCTACCGCGGCGCCGAATACGCCGTGAGCTTCCTGCCCAAGATCAAGATCGAGGTCGCGATCGCCAGCGACCAGGTCGACAAGACCATCGACGCCATCACCTCCGCAGCCAAGACCGGACAGATCGGCGACGGCAAGATCTTCGTCATCAGCCTCGAGCACGCCGTGCGCATCCGCACCGGCGAGGCCGACGCTGCCGCCCTTTGATTTCGCGCTCAACCTTCTCAATTCACGGAGTAGAATAAAATGACGTTCAAGCGTCCAACCAGCGCGGGGTGGATCACGCTCGCCATCGCCGGGCTCTGCGTCGCAGGCCTCGCAGACGTGGCGTTCGCTGAGGATGCGCCTGCCGCAGCCGCTGCAGCCGCGCCGATTCCGAATAAGGGCGACGTCGCCTGGATGCTGGTCTCCAGCGCGCTCGTGCTGATGATGTCGGTGCCCGGCCTCGCGCTGTTCTATGGCGGCCTGGTCCGCACCAAGAACATGGCCTCGGTCCTCACCCAGGTGTTCGCGATCGTCGCCATGGTCGGCGTGGTCTGGACCCTCTACGGCTACTCGATGGCGTTCTCCGACGGTGGCAGCATGACCTCCTGGGTCGGCGGGTTCAGCAAGGCCTTCATGCACGGCATCGACGCCAACTCGACGGCGGCAACCTTCTCCAACGGCGTCGTGATTCCGGAGCTCGCCTATTTCGTGTTCCAGATGACCTTCGCGATGATCACGCCCGCGCTGATCGTCGGCGCCTTCGCCGAACGCATCAAGTTCTCGGCGGTGATGCTGTTCATCCTGCTCTGGGTGACCTTCATCTACTTCCCGATCGCGCATTGGGTCTGGTATGTCCCGGCGCCGGACGACGTTGCAGCTGCCGCCAAGGCCGTTGCTTCCGCGACCGACGCCGCCGCCAAGACTGCGGCCGAGGCCAAGCTGGCCGAGGTCAATGCCAATGCTGGCTGGCTCTTCCAGGCGGGCGCGCTCGACTTCGCGGGCGGCACCGTGGTGCATATCAATGCCGGCATCGCCGGCCTGGTCGGCGCGCTGATCATCGGCAAGCGCGTCGGTTACGGCAAGGACCTGATGGCGCCGCACTCGCTGACCATGACCATGATCGGCGCAGCCCTGCTGTGGGTCGGCTGGTTCGGCTTCAACGCCGGCTCCAACCTCGAAGCCAACGGCACCACCGCACTGGCCTTCGTCAACACCATGGTCGCGACCGCCGGCGCGGCGCTGTCCTGGCTGCTGTGCGAATGGGCTCTGAAGGGCAAGCCGTCGCTGCTCGGCATCTGCTCGGGTGCGGTCGCCGGCCTCGTCGCCGTCACGCCCGCCTCCGGCTATGCCGGCCCGATCGGCGCATTGGTGCTCGGCCTGATCGTCTCGCCGGTCTGCCTGTTCTTCGTCTCCACCGTGAAGAACACGTTCGGCTATGACGACGCGCTCGACGTCTTCGGCGTGCACTGCGTCGGCGGCATCATTGGCGCGCTCGGCACCGGCATCCTGGTCAACCCCGCGCTCGGCGGCGTCGGCATCACCGACTACACCAACATCACCGGCAACAATGCCGGCACCTACGAGTTCGCCACCCAAATGCTGGCGCAGGGCAAGGCGGTGCTGGCAACGCTGCTGTGGTCCGGCATCGGCTCGGCGATCCTCTACAAGATCGTCGACGTGGTGATCGGGCTGCGTCCCACCGTGGAGCAGGAGCGCGAAGGTCTCGACATCACCGATCACGGCGAGCGCGCCTACAATTACTGAGTTCTCCCGGGGCTCGGCGCCAAGGAATTTGTTCTCTGGCGCCGGTCCATAACTTCGGTTCGGGCACATACCCGGCAATGCCCTGACCGTCGAGGGGCTCCAGCGCAAGCTGGGGCCCCTTTCTTTTTGGTGCTGCTGGACCTGCGTTCGGACATTCGTCGAATTCTCCGCCGTCATCGCCCGCGTGCGGGCGATCCAGTATTCCGAGACGGTGGTGATTGATCGAGAAGCCGCGGCGTACTGGGTGCCCCGCCTGCGCGGGGCATGACACCTGAAAATATCGCACGAGCGTTGCGAACATGACCTGACGTTCCCGCGACACGAATGTCCGAGTTCTGCTGATCTCGTCGACCCTCCTTTAAGCAGAGGGCGCAGGGAAGACCGGGTATCAGCCGATACCCGCGGTCCGCGTGCAGCAAAAAAGCACGCGGCAGAACCACAGGCTCAGCCAAATATCCGGCCTTCCCTGCGCAATGGTGTTACGGCTTATACGTGATCTCCTCGGTGCACCGGGCTTTTTGGCCACCGTCGCCACGCCGATCATCGGCGCGGCTTGGCATCAGCGTCGGGATGCCAAGACCACACGACTTCGCCGTCCGCGCCATGCCGTTCGTCCGCATGTGAGACCACATCCGACGTCACGTCGCGTCCATCGCATCCCGCTTCCCACGTCTCGTGACGATCGCGATACGCCCCTCCGTCATGGAGGCGGGACGGGCGGAAGCATCGTTCTGATTTGCCCGACGACGCAAGCGCGCACAGCTGCGACAAAGTAACCCGACGGGCAATTTGCGCATGGCGGACATGCGCGCACCACTCTCTTTGCCGTCATTCCGGGGCGCGCGAAGCGCGAGCCCGGAATGACGAGAGAAGAAATTTCGTTAGAACGACGTGCCGCCACCGAAGCGGAATTCCTGGGTAATGTCGTATTTGCCCTTGGTGATCGGCACCGCGTAGTCGAAGCGCAGCGGGCCGAACGGCGAGGCCCAGATCAGGCCGACGCCGACCGACGAGCGCACCACCTGGGTGTCGTCATATTGCAGGCCGCATTTGCAGGCCGCTGAATTGACCTCGCCGGTCGCGGCCCACGATGTCGGGCCCTGATAGCCCCACAACGAGCCGGCGTCGGCATAGACTGCGCCCTTGAGGCCGACTTCCTTCGGTAGGAACCAGAACGGCATCTGCAATTCGTACGACGCGCCCCAATATTTGGTGCCGCCGAGCGCATCGCCGGTGACGCCGAGGCTGGCATAGGTGATGTCGCGCGGGCCGATGCCGTTCGAGGCGAAGCCGCGCACCAGGTTCGGCCCCATCTGAAACTGGTCGAGCATGCGAAGCTGGGTGTTGCCGACCTGGTTCAGCATGCCGGCCTGCAAATGCATCACGCCGACGATCTCCGATACCAGCGGGGTGAAGTACTTCGCGTCGATGGCGGTCTTCAGATAGGATACGTCGCCGCCGACGCCGGCAAAATCCTGCTTCCAATCGATCAGCAAGCCGTCGGTCGGGTTCTTGTTGTTGTCGAGCGTGTTGTAGGTCAACGTATAGCCGAGCGCAGAGGTCAAGGCCGCGCCGTTCGCCAGCTCCATGCGCACCGGCAGGCTCGATTCGCCGTCGGCATAGCAACCCCAGCCGTAATAGCCCGAACTGGTCGAATTGGTCGGGTCGGCGCCGCCGAGCACGTTCTGGATGTAGGCCGGCGTCGGGTTAAAGGCGAGCAGGCCGTTGCTCGCGTTGTTGTTGCAATTCGCCAGATAGGACGGCAGCGAGATCGATTGCTGATAGAGCGAGTAGCGCAGTTGCAGCGACAGGTCCTCGCGGAGCTGGAAGCCGAGCCGCGGACTGAAGCCGACCGTGGTGACGCCATAACTGACATAGGAGTTGGCGAGTTGCTGGCGATAATACAGATCGAGCCCGAGCGCGATGCGGTAATCCAGCAAATAGGGCTCGATGAAGGAGAGCGACACGCCGCGCGCATATTGCCCGTAGGTTACGGAGGCCTTGGCGAACAGGCCGCGGCCAAGGAAATTGCGCTCGGAGATCGAGACCTGCGCCAGTGCGCCGTCCGTGGTCGAGTAACCACCCGAGACCGAGAAGTCGCCGGTGGACTTTTCCTCGAGATTGACGACCAGAATGACGCGGTCGCTCGACGAGCCCGGCTCGGTCGTGATCTTCACTTCCTTGAAGAAATCGAGATTCTTCAGCCGGCGCTCGGCGCGGTCGACCAGCGCGCGGTTGTAGGCGTCACCTTCCGAGATGTCGAACTCACGGCGGATGACGTAATCGCGGGTGCGGGTGTTGCCGCGGATGTTGATCCGCTCGATATAGCTCCGCGGGCCCTCGTCGATCGAAAACACCACCGAGACGGTGTGCGCCTCGAAATTGCGGTCGCCGCTCGGACGCACCACAGCGAAGGCATAGCCACGCCGCGAGGCTTCGATCTGCATCTCCTCGATCGACTTCTCGACCTGCTCGACATTATAGAGCGAGCCGACGCTGACATGCGAGAAGCCGCTCAGCGATTTGCCGTCGAGCGTTGCGATCGATGATTTGAAGTCGATCGCGCCGACGCGATATTGCTGGCCCTCCTCGATCTTGAAGGTGACCAGGAAGCCCTTCTGCGCCGGATCGTATTCGGTGAGCGCGGCCACCACCTGCACATCGGCATAGCCGTGCTTCAGATAGAAGCGGCGCAGCAGGTCGCGGTCAGCCTCAACGCGGTCGCCATCATAGACGTCGCCACCGCCGAGAAAGCTGAGCAGGTTCGACTCATGAGTCTTGATCTGATCCTTCAGCCGCGACGCCGAGAAGGCATTGTTGCCGACGAAGCTGACCGCCTTGACGCCGGTCTTCTGTCCCTCTTCGACGGTGAAGACGAGGTCGACGCGATTGTTCGGCTGCTCGATGATCTCAGGCGTGACGCGGACATCGTAGCGGCCGGAGTGGCGGTAGACTTCCGCGATGCGCTGCGCATCCGACTGCACCATCGGGCGCGACAACGTGCCGCGCGGTTTGGACTGCACTTCGGCCGTGAGCTGCTCGTCCTTGATCTTCTTGTTGCCTTCGAAGGCGACGCGGCCGATCACGGGGTTCTCGACCACGCGAACGACGAGGTGACCGCCCTGCCGATCGATCTTCACATCCGAGAACAGGCCGGTCTCGATCAATGCTTTCAGCCCATCATCGACCTGCCCGGCATCGAGCGTGCCATTCGGACCAGGCTTGAAGTAGGAGCGCACCGTCTCGGCCTCGACGCGCCGGTTACCCTCCACCGTGATCGCCGCGACGCTTTGCGTAGCGGCCGGCGCGGCGATGGCGCTTCGTCCTCCTGACGCGATCATTGGCGGAGCGAGGATGATCAGGGCCAGCAGGCCCCGCAAGGTCAGACGCATGATCGACGTTCTTTCGCAGTCTCATTCCCCGCGCGATCAGCGGCGATTCTCCGTCGATGCGCGATCTCGCGTCGGTGATGCCTGCGAATGATGGTCGCTATGCGCCCGGTTTGTTGCGTGAAATGTCGAATGGTTGTGTGCTTGTCGGATTGTTTCCGATCAGAAAAGATCGAACTACGCACAAGCTCGCCGCGCGCATGCAAACGCGCGGAAGCGGCTCGTTTGACGCGGTGTTGCGCGACGGTGACGACGGGGCAATTGTCCTCGCTTCGCCGCATTTTCCGAGCTCCGCAATCAAATTCTACAAATCTGCTGCGAGCGGCAACACGCGGAAAGACGCGCGCTGCTATCTTGTTTGCATCCGAACTGAGCCCCCTAAGCAGTTCGGCCAAGGCCCGGTGCGTACAGATTCCCAAAATCATTCCGGCGCACCGGGCCACCTTCTCGGCATTCACATTTCATG
The DNA here is from genome assembly GCF_049798375.1 of Bradyrhizobium sp. Classification (GTDB taxonomy): domain Bacteria; phylum Pseudomonadota; class Alphaproteobacteria; order Rhizobiales; family Xanthobacteraceae; genus Bradyrhizobium. Next base: position 277 of record NZ_JBARGP010000650.1, on the reverse strand, counting down.
AGACGTTGTTCGCGAGCGCTCGCGCAGCCGGCGATGCGCTGCCTGATCCCGTCCGCTGAGACGGCATTGCGGCGTGCGGCTACGGCGTTCGGTCCGAGATCGCTGTCGTCCCGATAAGCGAAGCGCGATCCGGCATCGTACGGAACGATGCGATGATCATCGGCGGCTGCTCGGACGGATTCACGCGGGAACGCTGCACTTTGCTGGGTTGGGGCCGGAATGTACAAGGTCTCACCCGACATGATCCGCCCCGTCTGTTGTAAAAAAACCTCTGGAT
>NZ_JBARGP010000649.1:0-1564 GCF_049798375.1 Bradyrhizobium sp. | reverse complement strand
GGATTAGCATCGGGAATCGAACAGCCCTCGCGAGGAACGCCATGGCGAAGTCAGCAGTCCCATTAGACCGTCTCGACCTCCTGAACGCGCTGGCGCGCAAGGTGCTGTGGCTGTCGTCCTGGACCATCCACCACGCCAACCATGTCAGGCCCAATGTCGACGGCCTGAAAGTCGGCGGCCATCAGGCCTCGTCCGCCTCGCTCGCAACCATCATGTCGGCGCTGTATTTCTCGGTGCTGCGCCCGGAAGATCGCGTCGCGGTGAAGCCGCATGCGAGCCCGGTGTTTCACGCCATCCAATATCTGTTCGGTCGCCAGACCAAGGACAAGCTGGAGAACTTCCGCGGCTTCAAGGGCGCGCAGTCCTACCCTTCACGCACCAAGGACATCGACGACGTCGATTTTTCCACCGGCTCGGTCGGCTTGGGCGTTGCGCAGACGCTGTTCTCGTCGCTGGTGCAGGACTACGTCTCCGCGCATGGCTGGATGAAGGACCGTCGCGAGGGGCGCATGATCGCGCTGGTCGGCGACGCCGAGATGGATGAGGGCAACATCTTCGAGGCGCTGGCGGAGGGGTGGAAGCACGGCCTGCGCAACACCTGGTGGATCGTCGACTACAACCGGCAGAGCCTGGACGCCGTCGTGCGCGAAGGGCTGTGGGAGAAGTTCGAGACTATGTTCCGCAATTTCGGCTGGGACGTGGTGATCGTGAAATACGGCTCCCTGATGCGTGAGGCGTTTGCGGAGCCGGGCGGCGAGGCGCTCAAGCGCTGGATCGACAATTGCCCCAACCAGCTCTATGCGGCCTTGTGCTTCCAGGGTGGGGCTGCGTTCCGCAAATATCTCGACAACGAGATCGGCGATCAGGGCGACGTTTCTCGTCTCATCGCCAAACGCAGCGACGACGAGCTGCTGGCGTTGATGTCCAATCTCGGCGGCCATGGCATGGCCAGCATGCTGGAGGCGTTCGAGGCCATCGATCACGACCGGCCCGTCTGCTTCATCGCCTATACCATCAAGGGCGTCGGCCTGCCGTTCCAGGGCCACAAGGACAACCACGCCGGTCTGATGACCGTGGCGCAGATGGAGAAGTGGCGCGGCCAGCAGAACATCCGGCCCGGCCATGAATGGGACAAGTTCGAGGGGCTGACTCAGGATGAACAGGCCTTGGAGGTCTTTCTCAAGAGCGTGCCGTTCAATCGTGATGGCCGCCGGCTCGACGATGCCGTGCTCGATGTGCCGGAGCGGCTGACGTTCACGGCCGCAGCCCACATGTCGACGCAGCAAGGCTTTGGCCTCGTGCTCAATGATCTTGCGCGCACCGACACGCCGCTGGCGTCGCGTGTCGTCACTGCCTCGCCGGACGTCACCGTGTCGACCAATCTCGGGGCCTGGGTCAACCGCCGCGGCCTGTTCGCGCGGGCCGAGAAGGCCGACCTGTTCCGTAGCGAGAAGATTCCCTCGACCTTCAATTGGGACGCCTCGCCGAAGGGCCAGCATATCGAGCTCGGCATTGCCGAGATGAACCTGTTCATCTTGGCGTCCGCGCTCGGCCTGTCGCACGC
>NZ_JBARGP010000648.1:0-10308 GCF_049798375.1 Bradyrhizobium sp. | reverse complement strand
CGCTCGCCGGCGTCTTCCGCCCCGAGACGCTGCGCGCGACCCTGGTCGGCGGCCTGTTCGGGACCGGCGCCCATGGCGGCTATGCCGCGCTGACCACCTTCCTGCCGACCTATCTGCGCGAGGTGCGGAAACTGTCGGTGCTGGGATCGAGCGGCTATCTCGCCGTCATCATCGTCGCGTTCTTCTGCGGCTGCGTCGCCAGCGGCATGCTGAGCGACCGCATCGGCCGCCGCGCCAATGCCGCGCTGTTCGCCGCCGCCTGTATCGCCACCGTGCTGATCTACATCTTCGCGCCGCTTTCCGATGGCGAAATGCTCATGCTTGGTTTTCCGCTCGGCTTCTTCTCGGCCGGCATTCCCGCCAGCATGGCGGCGCTGTTCAGCGAGCTCTATCCTGCGGGCGTTCGCGGCACCGGCGTCGGCTTCTGCTACAATTTCGGCCGCGTCGTCTCGGCCGCGTTTCCGTTCCTGGTCGGCTTGCTGTCGGAGCATATCGGGCTTGGCCCGGCAATCGGGATCGACGCCGCCTTCGCCTATGCACTGGTGCTGCTCGCGGTGCTGATGCTGCCCGAGACGCGCGGCAAGGTGTTCGAGCAGCCAGTCCACGCCTGATGTCTGGCATCGATGCCCACGCGCATGTCTTCCACCGCGGTCTGGCACTGGCGTCGAACCGCCGTTACACGCCTGGCTACGATGCGCCACTTGAGACCTATCTTGCCGAACTCGACAAGGCCGGCCTCGATCACGGCGTGCTGGTGCAACCGAGCTTTCTCGGCACCGACAATTCCTATCTCGTCGAGTCTCTCGTGCGCGCAGGAGGACGCTTGCGCGGCATCGTCGTGCTCGACCTGAAGACATCAGCGGACGCGTTGCGCGCACTCGACCGCGCCGGCGTAGCCGGCATCAGGCTCAATCTGGTCGGCCGCGCCCTGCCCGATCTCGACGACAGCATTTGGAGGAATTTTTTTGCAGCGATCGCCGGGCTCGGCTGGCAAATCGAGCTGCAGCGGCGCGCGCCCGATCTCCCCGCGCTGGTGACACGCCTGCGTGCCCATGATCTCACGGTCGTGCTCGATCATTTTGCGCTGCCCGACCCTGCGGTCGGGGTCACCGACCCGGCCTTCGCCGAGGTGCTGAAGCTCGGCACGTCGGGCCAAGTATCAGGCAACGTCTGGGTCAAGCTGTCGGGCGCCTATCGCAACGGCCCGCATGGCCATGCCTTCGCTCGCGCGGCATATCCCGTGTTGCGCGAGGCGTTCGGCATCGACAGGCTGATGTGGGGCAGCGACTGGCCGCACACCCGGTTCGAGGCCACGGAGAGCTATGCGGCCAACCGTGCCTTCCTCGACGCGCTCATCCCTGACGAACGCGAGCGCGCCCGCGTGCTGGCGGGGCCGCGCGCGCTGTTCCGCTTCTGAACGCAACAACGGCCGCGCGCTATTCCAGATAGGTCGTCAGCTCCGCGCCCTCGTCGGCGATGAACACGGCAATCAATTCCGCAGGCTCCGTCAGGCTCGCATTGGCCGAGACCAGATGCGTCGCTCCCGGCGGCTCGAAAAAGGATTGGCCAGTCTTGAAGATTTCGACAGGCCCTCCTCCCAGCTGCGAGCGGATCTCCCCCTGGGTGATGTAGGCCGTCACCGAACCCGCATGTCGATGCGGCCGTGAGAAACCACCGGGACCATAGAACACGCGAACAATGGTCACGCGCTTGCCCGCGACATTGGGCAATGGATAGGAATCGATCAGTTCGACCTTGTCGAGCGGCGAACCCGCTGCCGCCGTGGCGCATAGCGGCGCCAGCGCGCCGGAGATGGCATCTCCGGCGACAGGGAGCGCCTTCGCGATCGCCAAGGCGCAGGCAAGACCCGCCATCAAGGACAGCCAGACCGGCTGGATATGGAGCCGTCTCGGCCCGAGGGACATCGTCGTCGCGAACGAAGTCATGGTCGTCGTTCTCCTGTCAATCGTTGATCGGCCGCTCCGCATCAGGCCGCGCTGGTGCGTGCCGTCCGGCGCGTCGGCGGCGTCCAGGCATAGGCGACACCAAACCGGTTCCAGATGTTGATGACCGCGATGGCCGAGCTGAGATAAGCCAGCTCTTGCTCCGAGAATTCCGCGCTTGCCTGCGCATAAAGCGCGTCGCTGACCCCGTTGGGCAACAAGGTCAGCGCCTCCGTCCACGCCAGCGCGGCGCGCTCCCGGGCGGAGAATTGCGGCGCTTCGCGCCAGACCACGACCAAGTTGAGCTTGTCGACTGGAATCCCGAGCCGCTCGCCTTCCAGGATGTGGAACTGGACGCAGAACGCGCAGCCGTTGATCTGCGAGGCCCTTATCTTGACCAATTCCAGCAGATCCTTGTCGAGGCCGGCTTTTCCGCTGAGCTGGCTCAGCGCCAGCACGCGCTCATAGATGTCGGGCGCCAGCGCCTTGAAGTCCGGATAGTCCTTGCGCGCATGTGACATGCGATCCGCTCCGTGATATAAGTACTCTTCCAACTTATAAGAGCCCTTATAACATGCGCAAGTCGAAACTGACGCGAAGCACCTATGACGAAGACGGGATCGGGCAATCCGGCGGAAGGCCGCCCAGGCTGGCATCTGCGCCGGCGTTAGCCGTCGCGGCCGAGCCACCGCTGCCGGGCGAAGGCAAGCGCGGTGTCGACGGCTATCTCGGCTATCTGCTGCGCCAGGCCCAGGGCGCGGCACGGCTGACGCTGGAGCGGGCGCTGGCCGAGCTTGGCGTCACCTCGCCACAATTTCTGGTGCTGACCATGCTGAAGGCCTATCCGGGCCTCTCCGGCGCCGATCTCGCCCGGGTGGCGCTGCTGACGCCGCAGACCACCGGCGTCATCATCCGTAATCTCCAGCGCGATGGCGCAATTCGGAAGACGGCGCATCCGGTGCACGGCCGCATCCTGCAATGGACGCTGACGCCGCACGGCCTCGATTTGCTGCGGAAATGCCGCCGCCATGCGCATGCGCTGGAGCGGCGGCTGGCCGACGGCCTGACCGAGAAGGAACTGGCGACCGTCCGCCGCTGGCTGGCCAAGATCGCTGTCGATCTGCAGGGCGGTTCCTGACCCGCGACGGCTGCCCTGATGGCGATTCAGAGGTTAAACTGGTGGCCATGACCCAGCATGATTCCTTCAATCGCCGCACCCTGCTTCGCCTCAGTGCCGCCGCGGCCGCGCTCGCGGCGCAGCCATTCACCGCCTTTGCCGCCCCTCCGGGCTTCGACGCCTGGCGCGATGGCTTACGCGAGCGCGCGATGGCCAAGGGCATCTCGGCTGCGACCTGGAATCGGGTGATGGCCCACCTCGAGCCCGACATGAGCGTGTTCAAGGAGCTGCGAAACCAGCCCGAGTTCAAGGAGCAGCTCTGGCAATACATCAATCGGCGCGTCTCGGACTGGCGCATCATCAACGGCAAGATCGCGCTAAAGGACAACGCCGCGCTGTTCGCCCGCATCGAGAAGGACTTTGGCGTCGAGCGTGGCACCTTGCTCGCGCTGTGGGGCGTCGAGTCCGCCTATGGCGATCCGCTAGTGCAGCAGAATCACATGCGGCCGGTGTTTCCGGCGCTGGCCGCGCTCGCCTGGAACGAGCCACGCCGCAAGGCCTATTGGGAAGCCGAGCTGATCAATGCGCTCAAGATCGTCGATCGCGGCTGGAGCACGCCGGAGGAGATGCGCGGCTCCTGGGCCGGCGCCATGGGCCACACGCAATGGATGCCCGAGGTCTGGCTCAATGTTGGCTTCGACTATAACGGCGACGGCAAGATCTCGCCGTTCGGCAAGCCCGACGATGCGCTCGGCTCGACCGCGCGCTATCTCGTCAACCGCGGCCATTATCATCGCGGCGAGCATTGGGGCTATGAGGTTAACGCACCCAACGGCAACATGAGCGGCAACCGGAGCTATGCGGCGTGGCAGAGCGCCGGAATCACGCGTGCCGATGACGAGGCGTTTCCGCAGCCGGGCGCCAGCGCGCAGCTCTGGATTCCCGTCGCCGGCGGGCCGGCGTTCCTGTTGGGTCCGAACTTCTATTCGGTGAAGAGCTACAATCCGGCGATGAGTTACGCGCTCGCGATCTGCCATCTCGGCGATCGCATCCTCGGCGGACCGCCCTTCATCCATCCGTTCCCGGGCTCGGAGCGCGCGCTGACACTTGCCGAGGTGCAGGAGATGCAGAAGCGCCTGACCGCGGCCGGCTTCGACACCGGCGGCACCGACGGCCGCGTCGGCAACGACACCATGCAGGCGATCCGCGACTTCCAAGCCAAGGCCGGCATCACGCCGGCCGACGGCTATGGCGGCTTGAAGGTGCTGGCGAAGCTGAGGCAAGGCGGCTGATGGCTGCCATGCGCCGCTACGTCATAACAGTTCTTGCTCTCCTATCCGCCTCGGCGCTTGGCCTGCTCGGCTTCGGCTACCATTTTCACGCGCTGACCACTCCGGCCAGCCTGGCACGATTGCAGGCTCGGGATGGCGAAGACGTCGTCCTGCCCGCCGACCTGCGCTACAACGCGGCTTTCAAGATCGCGCGCGTCGAGGAGGTGCAGCCCGATGTGCTCTGCATCAGCAGTTCGCGCGCCGGCACGCTCCGCGACTGGATGTTCAAGCCGTATCGCTTCTACAACGCATCCTTCACGGCCTGGACGACCGCTCAACTGCTCGACGTATTCGAGCACCTGACGCGCAAGGTGCGACCGCGCGTCGTGATCGTCGCACTCGACTACTTCCTGTTCACCGATTCCTGGGACGACGGCTACAAGACCCAGCGGGCCATGATCTACCAGCCATCGCGCTATGTGTCGTTCAAGCTCACCCATCTCCTCCACGCCCTTCCCGCGCCGGTGGCGTTCCAGGAAGATCGGCGCCAGGACGGATTTCGTCGCGACGGATCCTATCTTTACCCGCCCAGCTTCATCGAGATGGCTCGCAGCAAGCTTCAGACCGCGCAGCACATGCTCGAAGCGGCGCCCGGCGCGCCGCAGATGTCCGAGCGGCAGATGGCGCCGATCGTTCAACTGGCGTCCCTGGCGAAGCAACGCGGGATCAAGCTGATTGCCGTGCAGCTTCCCTATGTTCGTGGCGCGGTCGACTATCTCGACACCAACGAAGCCTATCGGCCTTACTCCGGGGTCTGGCGCGACTTCGAAAGCGAACAGAGGGCAGGCTGGCTTCGCAGCCTTGGCATCGTGTTTTTCGACCTGGCGCATTCGCCTATCGCCGACGATCCGATGAACTTCATCGATGCCTACCATCCGTCGGAACAGGGCATGGTCAAGCTGCTCAAGCAGCTATTGAACGAGAAGGAATTTCAGGACCAGTTGCCCGACCTCAACGCCACGGGCTGAGCGTGCGGCCGTAAACACCCCGCATGACCAAGCCGTTCGACCGTCCCGCACGAGCGTCCTGCCGAATGCGATAGGCCGCACTCACGCCATGGGTTTGGACGTTCATCATGGCCGCGCGCCGCCGACCAAGTGGACGAATGGGTCAGCAACTCTGACCAATCGGCCACAATTTGTCCAAGCTTTTGATCTGACGTTCGAATTGGAAGATCTCGGCATGCCTACACGGACCACAACCCGGGAGGCTAGTTATGCGTGTTGCAGTGATCTTTGTTGCGGTGATCGTGATGACCGCGCCGGCGCCTGCATCGGCAGGTTGCATGAGCATCGGCGAAGCACGTCATCAGTTCGGCTCCGTGCACCTCTACTGGCACGGCGCGAGTCATTGTTGGGATGCGTCGCCGGGGCGGCGTCGCTATGCCGTGCAAGCTGAACGCCATGCTGGTGGGCAAAAACGCTCCGAGCTTCAGCGTCGGACATGGCGTGAAGCAAGATCCGAACTGGTCGTTGACAACGAGCCTGCGCGGGCGGCGGCGGGACCAGCGGATCAGGCCGTTGCTGCGCCGGACACATCGGTCAAGATGATTCCGGTCAAGGTCACGCCGATCAAGCTGGCCTCGTTCGTGGCGGACTGGTCTGAGCGCTGGGTCGACGTTGAGCAGATCATCCCTGACCATCGGATCAAGGCGCAATCGAACCTCCTCGCGCCGCCTGCGCCCGAACACAAAGTCGACGTCAGCTTTGTGGTTCGCGGTCTCGCGCTGTTCACGTTCGGCTTCGGATTGATACTGACCTTTGCCGCACTCTCGATGCGCTCGGGTCCCAGCGCCATCGGGCCGCCCGCAATGAACGACGCGCCCAACGCGATCAGTGGCTTTGCCGCCGGCCAGGATGACGGTTTCATCTCTCACGGCGCTTACCCGACGGAGGTCACGTGGCCAGACTCCGCAGGCGCAATGATCTCCAGAAATGACATGATGCGCCCGTTCTCCGTTCCAAGCCGGCTGCTCGAAGAGGCCCGGCAAGCCGCATCACGCGCGCTTACGCCACGGACGCCACCGACGCCTCACACTGGATAGAGCTGAGAGGCGACCGGTATCAGGCGCAGCGCCACGACGTCTCAGTCCTTCGTGATCGCCTTGAGATAGGCGCAGAACATGTCGGCCACGGCGTCGGCATAGACGTCGATCTCCGCTGATGATCGCGGGCTCTCCGAGAATTGCTTTCCGACTGCGCTCAGCGTGGTCTTGACCACGTCTGCTGCGAGTGCGCGTTTGGCGCTCGGCGCTTCGGGCAGCGCCTCCCGCATGAAGGCCTTGATAATACCGTGCCCCGACGCTTTCGCCTCGCGCGCCTCGGGCGCATCGCGATAGAGCGGCGCGGCATCATCGAGCGCACCGCGGATCGCGGCCTCCTCGCATTCCGAGCGGATGAAGGCGTGCACCAGCCTGCGCAGGCGTTCCGGCGGTGATCTCGCGCCGTCTTCGAGGATGCCGCGCAAGAGTTCGCCAGTCTGCCGCCACTCGTCGCTCTGCAAACGGAACAGGATCGCCGCCTTGTTCGGAAAATATTGGTACAGCGAGCCGACGCTGACGCCGGCCTTCTCGGCCACCCGCGCCGCGGTGAAACGCTGCGCGCCCTCCTTCGCCAAAACCTGAACAGCAGCCTCCAGAATGGCACCGACGAGCTCGGTGGAGCGCGCCTGTTTCGGCTGCTTTCGCGAGGAAACTGAAGAGCTTCGGTGACCTGCCATGACGTCCCAAGGGGAATGCGAATAGGAAATGCGACGAATTAGTCGTATTTTCAATCCGGCGCAAGGACGCGCATTCCAAGGCAAAATCTCCAATACCGAGGACTTCAATGACCACACTGACCACTGCTCCGCTGGCGCCGCTGCTCGATCGCCTGTTCGACGATGCCGCGGCCAGCAGGAGCGAGATGGGGGCCTTGTTCGCCGACCTCTCCGACGACGAGCAAACGGAGCTGATGCGCAGCAGGAGCGGCTACCGCGACCTCTACGGCCGCCTCAAGAACGTTCCGCTGCCGGTCTCGCGCACGACCGGCACGCTGCTCTACATGCTGGCGCGCAGCTTTGGCACACGGACGATCGTCGAATTCGGCACCTCATTCGGCATCTCGACCCTGCATCTCGCCGCAGCCTTGAAGGACAATGGCGGCGGACGCCTGATCACCACGGAGTTCGAGCCATCGAAGGCGGCGCGCGCGCGCGACCATCTCACTGCCGGCGGTCTCACCGACCTCGTCGAGATCCGCGAAGGTGATGCGCTGCAAACGCTGAGCATCGATCTTCCTGAGCGGATCGACCTGGTGCTGCTCGACGGCGCCAAAGGCCTCTACCCCGATATCCTGAGCCTGCTGGAAAGTCGCCTCAAGCCGGGCGCCATCGTCGTCGCGGACAACGCCGATCACAGCCCGGACTATCTGGCACGCGTGCGTTCGCCCGCGAGCGGCTACCTGTCGGTGCCGTTCTGCGACGATGTCGAGCTGTCGATGCGGATCAACTGAGGCCGAGTGCGGCCGGCACTTCCGACGGCACTTGCGGGCGCAACACGCTGAGTGTCGTCCCGGCGTTCGCCGGGACGACATCGTCGGTCAACGCTCGCATCGGCCAATTCACTTCTTTTCAGATCGTTTCTGGTCGCACCGCGTTGGTGATCGGATGTTTCCCGGCAGCCCGAAAGCGGCGGCTTGATGACGCCCTGCTGTGACAAGATGAGGCTTCTGCGGGCAGGCGCAGCCAGATAGAAACTGCCCCGCATCGAGCCATTTAAGTCCCGTATGAATCTCTCTGCGCCGTTTATCCGCCGTCCCGTCGCCACCACCCTGCTTTCGCTCGGGCTGGTCGTGGCCGGCGCGGTCGCGTTTTTCAAGCTGCCGGTGTCGCCGCTGCCCGACGTCGACATTCCGACCATCTCAGTGCAAGCGACGCTTCCCGGCGCAAGCCCGGAGGACGTGGCGACCACGGTGGCAAGTCCGCTCGAGCGGCATCTCGGCCAGATCGCCGATGTGACCGAGATGACGTCGACCAGTTCCCTGGGTTCGGCGCGCGTCAATTTGCAGTTCAACATCGATCGCAACATCAACGGCGCCGCGCGCGACGTGCAGGCCGCCATCAACGCCTCTCGCGCCGATCTGCCGTCGAGCCTGCGAACCAACCCGAGCTATCGCAAGTTCAATCCGGCGTCGGCGCCAGTGCTGATCTTCACGCTGACATCCACGACGCTGACACCGGCCGAGCTCTATGATGCAGCCTCGACGGTGATCGCCCAGAAACTGTCGCAGGTCGAGGGTGTCGGCGAGGTCGCGGTGAACGGCGGATCATTGCCGGCGGTGCGCGCCGAGCTCAATCCGACCGCGCTCTACAAATACGGCATCGGCCTGGAGGACGTTCGCGCCGCGTTGTCGAGCGCCAACGCCCATAGCCCGAAGGGCAGCATCGATGCGGGAAGCCGCCGGTTCCAGCTCTACGCCAACGATCAGGCCACCAAATCCGACGACTACAAATCGCTGGTCGTGGCCTACCGCAACGGCGCCGCCGTGCGGCTTGCCGATCTCGGCGACGTCATCGATTCCGTGGAGAACCTGCGCACCCTGGGTCTCGCCAATGGCAAGCCCGCGGTGATGATGATCGTGTACCGGCAGCCCGGCGCCAACATCATCCGGATGGTCGACAGCGTGAAGGCGCTGATCCCCGTGTTGCACGCCTCGGTCTCGCCGGCCGTCGACATCACGCTCGCGGTCGACCGTTCCAAGACCATCCGTGCGTCGCTGCAGGACGTCGAGATCACGCTGCTGATCGCGGTTGCGCTGGTCATCCTCGTCGTGTTCGCATTCCTGCGCAGCGCGCGTGCGACCTTGGTTCCGGTGGTTGCGGTGACGGTGTCGCTGGTGGCCACCTTCGCGGTGATGTACCTGCTGGGCTACAGCCTCGACATCTTCTCGCTGATGGCGCTGACGGTGGCGACCGGTTTCGTGGTCGACGATGCCATCGTGGTGCTGGAAAATATCACGCGCCATTTGGACGCCGGCCTGTCGCGGCTGGAGGCGACCTTGCTCGGTGCCCGCGAGGTCGGCTTCACCGTGCTGTCGATGAGTATCTCGCTGATTGCGGTCTTCGTGCCGATCCTGCTGATGGGCGGCCTGGTCGGACGGCTGTTCCGCGAATTCGCGGTGACGATCACGATTGCCATCGTGATCTCGCTGGTGGTTTCGCTGACCACGACCCCGATGATGTGCGCAGTACTGCTGCGTAGCGAAGCCGGCCAGCGCCACGGCCGGGTCTACCGGGCCAGCGAGCGGGTTTTCGACCTGCTGTTGAGCTTCTATCGCTGGACGCTTGCGATCGCGCTGCGCCATCCGCTCTCGGTGATGCTGATCCTGGCTGCGACGCTTGGACTGAATTTCTACCTCTATGGCGCCGTTCCCAAGGGCTTCGTCCCGCAGCAGGATACGGGCCTCTTGATCGGCTCGATCCAGGCCGATCAGCACACGTCGTTTCAGCTGATGCAGCGGAAGCTCGCGCAGTTCATCGACATCGTCAGGAGCGATCCGGCGGTCGACACGGCTGTCGGCTTCACCGGCGGGGCCGGGCCGGGTCCAGGTGGCTCGACCAACACCGGCTCGGTGTTCGCATCACTGAAGCCGCTTGCTCAACGCAAGCTGTCAGCCGAGCAGGTGATCGAACGGCTGCGCGGCCAGCTGACGGCAGTCGCCGGCGCCCAGCTCTTCCTGCAGTCGGTCGGCGACCTCGGCGCCGGTGGACGCACGGCCAACGCAGCCTATCAATATACGCTGAAGGGCTCAACGCCGGCCGAGCTCAACGAATGGATTCCGAAACTTGTCGCCGCGCTTCAACACGACCCGGCGCTGGCCGATGTCAACAGCGACCAGCAGAACCGGGCGCTGCGCTCCGATGTGGTGATCGATCGCGA
>NZ_JBARGP010000647.1:0-13594 GCF_049798375.1 Bradyrhizobium sp. | reverse complement strand
GCCTATGAGGCCGCACTCGCGCTCGAACCCGACAATATCGGCCTCCAGCTCAACTACGCCGCTATCAAGCGGTTCGTCGCGGACGATCCGCGGCTGCCGCTTCTGCAAGCGCTGGCGGCCCGCGAAGCGACGCTTTCCGAGAGTGAGAGGATTGCGCTGCACTTCACGCTCGGCCGCGCCTATGCCGATATCGGCGATGGTGAGCGGTCGCTGCAGCATCTCCACGCCGGCAATGCGCTGGAGCGCCGCCGCATCAATTATGACGAAACCCTCGCGTTGCAGCAGTTCGAGCGCATCAGACGCGTCTTTACCAAGCAGCTGATCGAGGCCGGCTCGGGCCGCGGCGTATCCTCGGAAGCGCCGGTCTTTGTCATCGGCATGCCACGCTCCGGCACCAGCCTGATCGAGCAGATCCTCGCCAGCCATCCTCGCGTCCACGGCGCCGGCGAAGTCAGCCATCTCGCAGCCGCCGTCGCGTCACTCGCGGAGCATGGCCGCGGCGACTATCCGGAACTGCTCGCCGGGCTCACGGACGGAGAGCTGCGCACGCTCGGAACGACCTACCTTCAGCACTTCGGTGACGTAACCACCGACCGGATCGTGGACAAGATGCCCGCCAACTTCCTGTTCGCGGGCCTCATCCATCTGCTGTTTCCGAACGCCAGGATCATCCACGTCAAGCGCAACCCGATCGACACCTGCCTGTCCTGCTATTCGCTGCTGTTCGCAGAGGTACAGCCCTTCGCCTACGACCTGGGCGAGCTCGGACGCTACTACAATGCCTATGACGCGCTGATGCGGCACTGGCGTTCCGTCCTTCCTGACGGCATCATGCTGGAGGTGAACTACGAGGACGTGGTGCGGGATTTCGAGCCGCAGGCACGCCGGATGATTGCTCATTGCAGCCTCGATTGGGACCCGCGATGCCTGTCGTTCCACAAGACCAGGCGGCCGGTGAACACGGCAAGCCTGGTCCAGGTCCGACAGCCCCTCTTTACCGACTCCGTGGGACGCTGGCGCATCTATGGCGAGCGCCTGAAGCCCCTACTGGAAGCGCTCGGCACCGACGCCGTGCTCAGCGCCGTCACCACCATCATGGCGCCGGCGGCGCCACGAGCCGCGCCGGCGAATGTCGTTGCTCCCATCGTCACTCCCCCTGCCCCGTCGCTGGCGATCGATCCGCCGGCGCACCAGAGCACACTGGACGCGGAGGCCGAACGCGCGTTCGTCGTCGCCAAGAAGTTGCAGGACCGCGGCGAGCGCGCCGACGCCGCCACGCTGTTCAACTTCATCCTGGCGGCCCAGCCCGATCATTTCGGCGCGCTGGTCGGACTTGGCGTGGTCTGCACCCATGCCAATCGCCTCGACGAGGCGCGGACCTATTTCATGCGGGCCGTTGCGATCAATGGCGCATCGGCGGAAGCGCATGGCAGCATCGGCGCGGTCGAAGCCACGGCCGGCCGGCTCGACGCCGCGGTCGGGCATTATCTGACCGCGCTTGCGCTCGCGCCCGATCACCCCGGCATCCTCTACGCCTACGCCATGGTGCTGCAGAGCCAGGGCAAGCGTGACGAGGCGATCGCGACGCTCCACCGCGCGATCGCCAACAAGCCGCAACATCTCGATGCCCATTTCGCGCTCGGCAACCTGCTTTATGGCGCCGCCAAGGACATCGAGGCGGCGAGATGTTATCTCAGGGTTCTCGACTACAGCCCTGATCATGCCGAGACCCACAACAACCTCGGCAACGTGCTGTTGCGGCAGGGCCATCCGGAGCGCGGCATCGAGCACTACAAGAGGGCAATCGCGAGCCGGCCTGATTACGCTGACGCCTATGGCAATCTCGGCAATGCGCTGCTCGAACTCAATCGCCTGGAGGAGTCGATCGCGCAAAACCTCAAGGCGCTCGAGATCAAGCCCGAACGCTTCGGGTCGTGGAACAATCTGGGCGTAGCCTATCAGGCGCTCGGCCGGTTCGAGGAAGCCACGGCTGCGTTTGAACGCGCCATCGAATTGTCGCCCGACGAGGCCCCGGTGCACCTCAATCTGGCGAACATGAGCAAGTTCAAGCCGGACGATCGTCGGCTGCCGGGGTTGCGGCGCCTGCTCGACCGCGTCGAACAGCTCGACACCGAGAAGCAGATCGCCGCCCATTTCGCGATGGGCAAGGCGCTCGCCGATCTCGGCGATCATGACGTCGCGTTCCAGCACCTCAAGGCCGGCAACGCGCTGAAGCGGGCCACTTTCATTTATGACGAGCCGCAGCGGCTGGCGACGATGAAGAACATCGCCGCCAGGTTCACGCCGGAGTTTATCCGGTCTTCCAGCGGGCATGGCGACACGTCCTGGTCACCGATCTTCGTCGTCGGCATGCCACGGTCCGGCACCACATTGATGGAGCAGGTGCTGGCCAGCCATTCGCAGGTCTTCGGCGCCGGCGAGCTGGAAACCTTCAAGGAGCTGATCGGGGAATGTGCCAAGCGCCGACACGTGGTGCCGAATTATCCCGAATTGACCAGCTCGCTGCCGCCGGACGAGATCACCGAGCTGGGGCGGATGTACACGGCGCGGGTCCGCGCCCTGGCTCCGGACGCGCCGCGGATCGTCGACAAGATGCCGCTGAACTTCATGTTCGTCGGACTGATCCATCTCGCGCTGCCAAACGCCAGGATCATCCACATCAAGCGCGACCCGCTCGATACCTGCATCTCCTGCTATCAGCTGCTGTTCACCGGTAGCCAGCCCTTTGCCTATGACCTGGCCGAGCTCGGCCACTACTACCGTGGCTATGAGGGCGTGATGGCGCATTGGCACGACGTGCTGCCGCCCGGTGTTATCATCGACGTCAACTATGAGGATCTGGTCGACGATCTCGAAGGCACCTCGCGCAAGGTGCTGGCGCATTGCGGGCTCGGCTGGGAGGACGCTTGCCGCGACTTCCAGGACACCAAGCGGACGGTACGCACGGCAAGCCTGATGCAGGTGCGCGAGCCGCTGTACCGCCGGGCGGTCGGGAGTTGGCGCCGCTACGAGAAACACCTCGGACCGTTGCACGAGGCCCTGCGCGTTATACCAGATACCAACTGAGCTGGACGTTGAAACGACCGGTATAGTCCGAGGTCAGAACCGCCAAGCAAATAGCCGGGCGCTCCGGCCCGGGGATTAGGTGACAGGCGCGGCACCCGGCTATTCGGCCGCGCGGCGGTGCGGCTGTTATCAGTCTGCCATCAGCGCGTTAAGGAATTGTCCTCATCATATACTGCAATCGGCCCGTGCAAGTCCGGTGAAATGCGGTGACAGCGCTGACCGGCATGCGACACGCGCTGGGCTGTGGTGAAGGCGCCACGGACGCTTGACGGGAGCGCTCAGGATTGGTTTGACCCGGGCTGGACCAGCTTCGCATCCGCTCCATTCCGCCTGCCCCGCAACCCACGGAAGACATCGCCCCATGCGCATCACCCTCGTCGGCTCCCGCCATTTCGGTGTGGCCACACTGAACATGCTGCGGGACAAGGGCGTCGAGATTGCCCGCGTGGTCGTGCACGATGGCGAGGACCGGCTGGCGGCCGCTGCCCATGCCGCCGGCATCGAGGTCGTCGTGCAGGCTAATCCCAAGCTGGTGCCGCCGAACGAGATCGCCCCCAATACCGACCTGATCGTGACAGCCCATAGTCACGCCCGCGTCAGCCAGGAGGCGGTGGCGACGGCGAGGCTCGGCGGCATCGGTTACCATCCGTCGCTGCTGCCGCGGCACCGGGGCATCGCCGCGGTGGAATGGACCATCAAGGAAGGCGATCCGATCGCCGGCGGCACGATCTACCATCTCGCCGAGCGCATGGATGCCGGCGCGATCGCGCTGCAGGAGTGGTGCTTCGTCAAAAAGGGCGAGACCGCCCGCGAGCTGTGGGAGCGCGCGCTGGCGCCGCTCGGGCTGAAACTGCTCGGCGACGTCATTGACTACGGCAAGGCGCATGGCGGCCTGCCGGCGAAGCCGCAGGACGAGCAATTCGCCACCAAGGCGCCGAGCCTCACATCGCATTGAGGCAGGCCGGCTTCATCCGGTCTGTCAGCAGGCGCCGATTCCGTTCCCTGTCATCAAGCGCGATGCGCCGGCTTTTGTTGTCGTCCCCGAACGTCAAATTGGGCCGGTAAGCTGCCACGATCACGCTCGAACGGCTGCCTGGATTAACGTTACCTCTCTGATTTACCTTGATATTTTGTAATTCTTGCATTGCGGCAAAGTTTCGTCACATTTGACATGGATATGATAGCCATCACCAAAGATTGAGGAATTTGATTCATGCGTCTCAACCGCATTGGAGCAGCTTTTTTTGCCTCGCTTTTGGCCGGCGCAGGCGCCGCTCCCGCCTTCGCCCAGACCCCTTATGACGGCCAGTGGCAAGTGACGATTACGACCAAGAGTGGTAGCTGTGAACCGAGCGCAAGCTCGATGCTGACGGTCGCCGACGGCAAGATTTCCGCATCGGGCGCCGACGTCTCCGGCTCGGTCGGCCGCGAAGGCCTTGTGAAAGTCTCGATCAACGGGGCATATGCCAACGGCCAAATCAGTGGCAATTCCGGTTCGGGGAAGTGGAATGGTGCTTCAGCAGGCATACCGTGCAGCGGACGCTGGCAGGCGTCGCGGCTTTAAGACGCCCGATACATTTCATTTGATGATTGCACGGCGGCTGGCGACAGCCGCCGTTTTAGTTGGAACGATCGGCTTCAACGCGCCGGCGCTGGCGCAAGCCGGCGGGCCCTTCGCCGGCTTGGCCGGTACCTGGCGCGGCGGCGGCACCGTCAGCCTCGATGACGGCTCGACCGAGCGCATCCGCTGCCGTGCGACCTATGCGGTAGCCGGCCGCAGGATGCAGCTGACGCTGACCTGCGCCAGCGACGCCTACAAGTTCAACCTGCAGGGCGATGTCGAGGCCGAGGGATCTGCGATCACCGGCACGTGGAGCGAGTCGAGCCGCAATGTCAGCGGCGTGCTGCAGGGTCGTGGAACCGGCGGCAACTATCAGCTCACCGCCAGCGCGGCCGGCTTCAACGCCAACATCGCACTCGCGACCCGCGGCAACAGGCAATCGGTGTCGATGCGGGCAGACAGCCAGTTCCGCGGCGCCAACATCTCGCTGACGCGCTGACGTTAAGCCGCAAACGACGTCGACTCTCTCCGTTCTTACGGAGAGAGCGGCAGGCGCTTGCGCGGTATCGGTGATAGACCTGTTACCCGTTCACCCGGATCGCATCTGGTGATGCCGTCGGACCCCTCCTTGCAAGCGGGGCGAGGTACAGCACGCAAGCCGCAAGATAGCTGCCTAACTGTTCAACCGAGCAACTTCAAAGCGCGGCCTACCCCGCCTTCTTCGGCTCGGTGAGCTGTGCCGCAGTCCGCTTGATGGTCTTGGCGATCAAGAGCGCCTGATCCCGGGTCATCGCGAAGTCCTGGACGCCCTTGTGCGTGGTCAATGACAGCACGAGCAGATGCGGTTCGCGCTCGGGCCAACCGGTGGAAAAGGCGGTCACGAAATCCGCAGAGGTAGAGCGATCGGTCATTGATGATTCCTCGGTGAAGGCGACGGCTTAGGACGAATTGAGCGCCGTCTCCAGGGGGCTGTTTGCTCCTGCAACGAGCCCGATGCCGAGCGCGAGTTCCAGTCGCCGCATGGCGGCAATGCAGCGGCGGATTTCGTTTGCAATCAAGCAACTCCGTTGCGATGACAGCCCGCCTATTTCCTGAGCAATTGCAACGCCGGATCCCCGTCCCCATGCAGCGTCCCGCTTCCAAGATGATGGCCGCGCTCTGGATGGCCGGCTGGCTCAGCCTGATGCTGGTGATGGCGGTCGCCGGCCGGGAGGCAATGCGCGAGCTCAACGTGTTCGAGCTGATGGAGCTGCGCACCGGGCTCGGCTTTCTGATGCTGATGCCGCTGGTCTGGCGCAGCGGCGGCGTCAGCATCCTGAAGACGGCGCGGCTGCCGCAGCACATCGCCCGCAACCTCGTGCATTACGGCGCGCAGCTCGGCTGGTTTTTCGCGCTGACCCTGATCCCGATCGGCCAGGTGGTGGCGATCGAATTCACCATGCCGATCTGGACCGCGCTGCTCGCGGCAAGCTTTCTCGGTGAGCGGATCACGCTGTTCAAGCTGACGGCGATCGCGCTCGGTCTGGTCGGCGTGATCGTGATCGTGCGTCCCGACACCGGCTCGGTGAATCCCGGTCAGCTGATCGCCCTGGTCGCCGCCATGGGCTTCGGCATCTCGATCGCATTGGTGAAATCGCTGACCCGCACCGAGCCGACGGTATCGATCATCTTCTGGATGCTGGTGGTGCAGTTCTCCGCCGGCCTGTTGCCGTCGCTTTATCTCTGGACCTGGCCCTCGAGCACGGCCTGGGGCTGGATCGTGGTGATCGCCTTCTGCGGCACCTTCTCGCATTTCTGCATGGCGCCCGCGATGCTCTATGCCGACGCCACCATCGTGGTGCCGATGGACTTCCTGCGCGTGCCGCTGACGGCAACCGCCGGCTGGCTGATTTATTCGGAGCGGCTCGACCTGCTCACGCTGCTCGGCGCCGCGCTGATCCTGTCCGGCAACCTCCTGAACCTGCGCTCCGCCGGGCCGGTCCCCGTGCGCGTGGGGCGCTGACCCCGCTGTCTACAGCCCTGCGGCCTTGCGCAAGGCGGCGTTGATGCGGTCCTGCCACCCTGGACCGCCGGACTGGAAATGCTCCAGCACGTCCTGGTCGAGCCGCAAACTCACCTGCTCCTTGATGCCGGGAATGGCGGCCTGCTTCGGCGGCGCCTCCACCGGCTTGGTGGTAACCTTCTTGAAGGCGGCTTCGGCTTCGGTGCGGGCATCGTTGAGCGTGCGCGGGCGTCGCGGCTGATCGGCCATTTCTCAAATTCCTTCGAACAGGGCCGTGGACAGATAGCGTTCCGAGAACGACGGCACAATCGCCAGGATGGTCTTGCCGGCGCTGTCCGGCCGCTTGCCGATCTCGAGCGCGGCGGCGATCGCAGCACCCGAGGAGATGCCGCCGGCAATGCCCTCGTGGCGCGCCAGCGCCCGGGCGATCTCGAGCGCCGTCGCGCTGTTGACCTTGACGATCTCGTCGATGACGGAGCGGTCGAGCACATCGGGCACGAAGCCGGCGCCGATGCCCTGGATCTTGTGCGGCGAATGAGTGCCGCCCGACAGCACCGCGCTTTCCTCCGGCTCGACCGCGACCACCTTGAGATCCGGCTTGCGCGGCTTCAGCACCTGCCCGACGCCGGTGATGGTGCCGCCGGTGCCGACGCCGGCGACGAAGAAGTCGATGTTGCCGCCGGTGTCGTTCCAGATCTCTTCCGCCGTGGTGCGGCGATGAACGTCCGGATTGGCGAGGTTCTTGAACTGCTGCGGCATCACCGAGTTGGGCGTGGTCTTGAGCAGCTCTTCGGCGGTGGCGATTGCGCCCTTCATGCCCTGCGCCGCTGGCGTTAGCACCAGCTCGGCGCCCAGGAAGGTCAGCATCTTGCGCCGCTCGATCGACGCCGATTCCGGCATCACCAGCTTCAGGCGATAGCCGCGCGAGGCCGCGACGAAGGCAAGCGCGATGCCGGTGTTGCCGGACGTCGGCTCGATCATCACCGTGTCCTGATTGATCGCGCCGGCCTTCTCCATCGCAATGATCATCGCCGCACCGATGCGGTCCTTCACGCTGGCGGCCGGGTTGAAGTATTCCAGCTTGGCGAGGATGGTCGCCTTGACGCCGTGCTGCTGCGGCAACCTTCGCAATCGCACAATCGGCGTATCGCCGATCGCATCGACAATTGAATCAAATACGCGCCCGCGTCCGGGCTTGTGCGCGGCGTCTACGCTTGGTGATGCGTTCATGTGCAGCTCCGCCATCTCTGAAATCGTTCCGGCTCACATATCAGTCAGCTTATTGCGGCGCGCAAGACGCTTCGTGAAACTGTCGCACGCTGCGCCGCAATACATCTTCGTGTGAAATGACTCAAAACCAACGTATTTGTGTTGCGACAAGGTCAAACAAATGAGTGTACGTTACACTTCAGTCCAACATGGATTGCATCTCTTTGATGCATCCGAGAGCGCAAAGGAGGTCCCACGATGTCAGCACTCGCTGAACTCATGTCGACCCCGGCACCGAAGCCGGATCCGCGCGGCAGCGAGCTGCCGACGTGCCCTGTTTGCGCCGACTCCATGATCGCCGCCGAAGCGTCGGCCTATCTCTCCGACAACGCGATCAGCTATCTCTGGACCTGCGACACCTGCGGCTACGGCTTCGTGACCAAGCACAGGGTCAACAAGCAATTCGGCTGCCAATCGCTCGCATCCTGAGGTCCTGAGTTGATCTTGCGTCGCAGCTAGTGCGCGGCAATATCGCCGCGTGCCCAGTCGGCGCGCGTCTGCGTGTAGAATTGCTCGAACGAGCCGTGCCCGATCGCATCGCGCATGCCGGCCATCAGATCCTGGAAATAAGCGATATTGATCTCCGAGAGCAGCATCGCCCCCAGCGTCTCGCCCGACTTGACGAGGTGATGCAGATAGGCGCGTGCGTAGCTGCGCGCCGCCGGCCATGGGTTCGCCTCGTCGAGCGGACGCGGATCGTCGGCATGACGCGCGTTGCGCAGGTTGACCGGCCCGAACCGCGTATAGGCAACGCCGTGGCGGCCGTTGCGGGTCGGCAGCACGCAGTCGAACATGTCGACGCCACGCTTCACCGATTCCAGCAGATCATCCGGCGTGCCGACGCCCATCAGATAGCGCGGTCGGTCGGTGGGCAATACAGGCGCGGTCGCCTCGATCATCCTGAGCATCACCTCCTGCGGCTCGCCGACCGCAAGCCCCCCGATCGCATAGCCATGAAAGCCGATATCGACCAGCGCGCGTGCGCTCGCCTCACGCAGCTCCGGAATGTCGCCGCCCTGCACGATGCCGAACAGCATATACCCGTCGGGCGCGCTCTCGAAGGCACGGCGGCAGCGCTCGGCCCAGCGCAGCGACAGCCGCATCGCACGATCGATGTCGTCACGCCCGGCCGGCAGCCGCACGCATTCGTCGAGCTGCATCGCGATGTCGGAGCCTAACAGCCGCTGCACCTCGATGGCGCGCTCCGGCGACAGTTCGATCTTCATGCCGTCGATATGCGAGCGGAACGTCACCGCGTGCTCGGTGACCTTGCGCAACTCGGACAGCGACATCACCTGGAAGCCGCCGGAGTCGGTGAGCATGGGGCCGCCCCAGCCGGTGAAGCGCTGCAGGCCGCCAAGCGCGGCGATGCGCTCGGCGCCCGGCCGCAGCATCAGATGATAGGTGTTGCCGAGCACGATATCGGCGCCGGCGTCGCGCACCTCGCGCCAGTGCATGCCCTTCATCGCCCCCGCCGTGCCGACCGGCATGAAAGCGGGCGTGCGCACCATGCCGTGCGGCGTGTTCAGGCGGCCGGTGCGGGCGGCGCCGTCGGTCGCCAGCAGCTCGAAATGGTTGGGAAGGCCCGCTGCGGGGCTGATGTCGGAAGCGCTCATGGCGGGCTTATTGCGTCAGGGAGCCTCGCCTTTCAACCGGCTTGAGCCAAATCCGGCGACAAAGCCCGTTGACCCCGGTTCCCCCCGCCCCTATGGTCCGTGCCATGTCGACCTCGACCAAACGCACGACCAAAACCACCAAGCCCTGCAGGGCCTCGGGAGGCGTGCGCGCGTAAAGCTGTCTGAACGCGACATCTTCGAACCGAAGCCCCGCCTGAAAAGGTCCGGGGCTTTTTTGTTGTCTAAATCTCAAAGGGGCTGAAAGTGAAGAACGATCCCGTCGTTGCCATTGCCGGCGTGACCGGCGCCGTCGGTGCCGAATTCATCGCCACCATGAACCGCCGCGATTTCCGCGTCAGCACGCTCAAGGCGCTGGCGAGCGCCCGCTCGGCCGGCAAGACCATCGATTTCCGTGGCCAGCAGGTGGTGGTCGAGGAGCTCACCGAGCGCTCCTTCGAGGGCGTCGACATCGCGCTGTTCTCGGCTGGCAGCGGCGCGTCGCGTAAGTTCGCGCCCGCAGCCGTAAAGGCCGGTGCGGTCGTGATCGACAATTCCTCGGCCTTCCGCATGGACCCGAACGTGCCGCTGGTGATCCCGGAGATCAACGGCCGCCGCATCAGGGAGCACAAGGGCATCATCGCGGTGCCGAACTGCTCGGCGATCACGGCGCTGATGCCGCTGTGGCCGATCCACCAGAACAACCGCATCAAGCGCGTCATCATCTCGACCTATCAGGCCGCAAGCGGCGCCGGCGCGGCTGCGATGGACGAGCTGGTGCAGTCGACCCGGGCCAACCTCAACGGTCAGGTCTATGCGCAGAAGGTGCTGCCACACCCCTACGCCTTCAACCTGTTCAGCCACAACACGGCGATTGATCCTGACACCGGCTACAACGAGGAAGAGACCAAGGTCATCAACGAGACACGCAAGATCTTCGAGGAGGAGAACATCGCGATCGGCATCACCTGTGTCCGCGTGCCGGTGCTGCGCGCCCATTCCGAGGCCATCACCTTCGAATGCGAGATGCCGATCACCGAACACGAGGTGCGCCGTATCCTGTCGACTGCGCCGGGCATCAGGGTCGTCGACGATCGCGCCAACAACTACTTCCCGATGCCGGTCGACGCCTCCGGTCAAGACGACGTGCTGGTCGGCCGCATCCGCAAGGACCTGTCCGATCCCACAGGACGCTCGATCGCAATGTTCGTCGCCGCCGATCAGCTGCTCAAGGGCGCCGCGCTCAATGCGGTGCAGATCGCGGAGCTGCTGCCGGAACGGGCGATGGCGTAACGTCACGACAGGTCGTGTAGGGTGGGCAAAGACGCGTAGCGTCGTGCCCACCATTCTGGCCGGCATGCGCGGAAACACGGTGGGCACGCTGCGCTTTGCCCACCCTACGGCTGCGCGTCCTCACACGAGCCGTCATCATCCGGGAAGGCGGATGATCCAGTACGCCAAGGCGCCGCGGTGTTTGTAACGACTGCTACGCAATATTGGATGCCAACGCCTACGCGGGGCATGACCACCAACTAACTAGCCCACAGGACCACTTTCGCACGCCCGGAACAGCAAACAGGCATCGCCATAGGAATAGAAGCGATAGCCTTTTTCGATCGCATGCGCATAGGCCGCCTTCATGGCGTCGAGGCCCGAGAAGGCCGACACCAGCATGAACAGCGTCGAGCGCGGCAGATGGAAATTCGTGAGCAGGATATCGACCGCGCGGAAGCGATAACCGGGCGTGATGAAGATCGAGGTCTCGGCCTCGAACGGCAGGATCGTGCCGTCGCCGGCAGCCGCGCTCTCCAGCAGCCGCAGCGAGGTGGTGCCGACCGCGACGATGCGTCCGCCATTGGCGCGCGCCTCGTTCAGCGCGGCCGCCACCGGCGCCGAGACGGAGCCCCACTCGGCATGCATGCGGTGCCCTTCGGTGTCGTCGACCTTCACCGGCAGGAAGGTGCCGGCGCCGACATGCAGGGTAACGCGCTGCACGCCGATGCCGCGGGCGCGCAGCTTCGTCTCCAACTCCGGCGTAAAATGCAGCCCCGCGGTGGGCGCCGCGACCGCGCCCTCGTTGACCGCGAACATGGTCTGATAGTCCGCGACGTCCTGGTCGTCCGCCGGACGCTTGCTGGCGATATAAGGCGGCAGTGGCGGGCGGCCAAGATCGGCAATGGCCTGGTCCAGGGTCGGGCCGTGGAAGGTGAAGGACAGCGTCACCTCGCCCTCGGCGCCCTTGGCCTCGACCTCGGCATCGAGATGACCGAGCAGGCAGACCCTGCCCTCATTGCCGAAGCGAATGACGTCGCCAGGGACGAGCTTCTTCGCCGGCCGCACCAGGGCCTGCCAGCGCGAGCCGTCCAGCCGCTTGATCAAGGTCGCATCGATCTTGGGTTCGGTCTCCCGGCCGATGCGCCGCCCCGAAAGCTGCGCCGCGATCACCTTGGTGTCGTTGACGACGAGTTGGTCGCCCGGTTCGAGCCAATCAGGCAGATCGGCGATGGTGTGATCGCGCAGCACGCCGTCGCCCTCGACCACCAGCAGCCGCGCGGCTTCCCGCGGGCTGGCGGGACGCAGCGCGATGTTCTCGGAAGGTAGTTCGAAATCGAAAAGGTCGGTGCGCATGTCTCAAACAGGCGAATGGCGAATGGGGAGTGGCGAATAGACCATTCGCTATTCGCTACCCACCATTCGCGCGTTTCGCGGCACTTGCCGCGAAACTATGCCGCGTCGGCGGCCATGTGTGCCTTGACGATCTTGTCCGGGTTCTGCACCGGCTCGCCGCGCTTGATCTTGTCGACGTTGTCCATGCCCTCGGTGACCTTGCCCCAGACCGTGTACTGCTTGTCCAGGAAGCGGGCGTCGTCGAAGCAGATGAAGAACTGGCTGTCGCCGGACTCCGGACTGGCCGCGCGCGCCATCGAGGTGGTGCCGCGCACATGCGGCTCCGCGTTGAACTCGGCTTTCAGCTTCTTGCCGGAGCCGCCGGTGCCGGTGCCCTGCGGGCAGCCGGTCTGCGCCATGAAGCCATCGATCACCCGGTGGAACACGATACCGTCGTAGAAGCCCTCGCGCACCAGCTCCTTGATCCGCGCGACATGGTTCGGCGCGAGATCGGGACGCATCTCGATGGTGACGGGGCCCTGGGTGGTTTCAAGGATCAAAGTATTCTCGGTGACAGCCATATGCTCATCTCTCGACTGGTTTGGAGGGATATCTCCGGGGTGAGGACTGGTTGGTCAGGGATCCATACGCGCCGGCCGTCGTCCCGGTAGATGGCACTGACGGGCTGCGTTGCAAGTCTCCACTAACGGCCGAGCGCCCGCCTGGTTCGGTGCGGCGCGTACCCCCATCTCCGGGATGCCGTTAAAGCCGAGCCACGCCGTCATGTCGATTGTGCCGGCTTCTATCGTCCATCACGGCCAATGGCAGCCGAACGGCGTGGCAAAGACTTCGTTACTTGATATCGGAGGCGACCTGCACCTTCACCATCTTGTCCGGATCGGTGACGGCGCCCGATGCGGAACCGGCCGGCGCCTTCTTCAGCTTGTCGACCACGTCCATGCCCTGCACCACCTCGCCGATCACCGTGTACTGGCCGTTGAGGAAGGAGGCATCGCCGAGGCAGATGAAGAACTGGGAATTGGCGGTATCGACGCTGTCGCCGCGTCGGGCCATGCCCACGACACCGCGCTTGAACGGCACCTGCGAGAATTCCTGCTTCAGGTTGGGGTATTTCGAGCCGCCGGTGCCGTTGAAGTTCTGGCCGTCGCCGGTCTGCGCCATGAAGCCGTCCATCACGCGATGGAACGGCACGTTGTTGTAGAAGCCCTCGCGAGCGAGCTGCTTGATACGTTCGACGTGCTGCGGCGCGAGATCAGGCCGCAGCTTGATCACGATGCGGCCTTTGGTGGTGTCGATGACGATGGCGTTCTGCTTGTCGAGGCCTGACGGCAGCGACTGCGCCGAGACTGGCACCGTGGTAGCGGGCACTGCGAAGATCAGGGCGAACACGAAGGCAAAAGCTCGGATCATGAAAACTCCGGAAATGTGAGGGAC
>NZ_JBARGP010000646.1:0-4326 GCF_049798375.1 Bradyrhizobium sp. | reverse complement strand
CGCTCGGTCGGAGGCGTCGGCAAATGCGGGCGCTCGCCGAACACCTTTGCGAAATCCCAGCCGGCGGGCAGGTCGATCGGCAGCTCGCTGAGCGTGAGATGGGCGCCCTCTGGCCGGCGCGGCGTCTCGTCGACCGCGACCAGGCTGGTCAGCCGCGTCACCAGATGATGCTCCAGCGCCAGCCTGAGGATAGCCTTGTCAGCGTCCTCTGGCGTGAGCTGCCGCATCGTGCGCGCCACCTCGGCATCCCCAATCTTGCGGCGCGCCCACAATTTCGAGAGGCCCTTGCCTTCGGCAGCGTTGGCGAGCGGCAGCGTCATGCTCCAAGGGCGGTCGCCGACGCGGCCCTTGATCTGCAAGGAGCCTGCGAGCCTGTCGAGCCTGGCCGCCAGCACTAGCGGCTCGCCACGATAGACGTCCGGTGTGATCGCCGGCGTCAGGTCCGCGGATGCGTCGGAGAAGGTTGCCGTGAGCCCGGTGACTGCGGGATTTTCCAGCTTGTTGAACAGGTCCCGCATCCGCTCGTCGACCTGCTCGACCGAGCCGACATGGGTGAAGGTGCCGCGGCCGAGCTCGGCCGCGCGCGTCATCAGATAGGTGTTCGGCGCGGAGCCGATGCCGACCATGAAGATGCGCGAGCGGCCGCGCATCGCCGTGATGGTGTCGAACATCTGCTGCTCGTTGCCGATGGCGCCATCGGTCAGGAACAGGACCTGACGAATATGGTCGGTATCGGCGCCATCATCGGTCAGTGCCGCGCGCATCGCCGGCAGCATCTCGGTGCCGCCGCGCGCCTCCAGGGCGTCGACGAAGCTGATCGCGCTGCCGAGGTGTTCGACATCGGCCGGCACGGTGGCCGGAAACAGCACGGTCATCGTGTCGTCGAAGCGGATCACGTTGAAGCGGTCGCCGGGCTGCAGCCGGCCCAGCGCGTACAGGAGACTGGCCTTGGCCTGCTGGATCGAGGCGCCGCCCATCGAGCCGGAATTGTCGATCACGAACACGACCTCGCGCGGTCGCGGTTGCTGGGTGGCCTGCGCGGTCGCCGGCGGGGTAACGAAAGCGAGTAGATAGTCGCTGTCGCCGACATGCTCGCGAAATAGCCCGACCGATGGCGCAATCGTCGCCGCCGGTTTCCAGGTCAGCTCGAAATCACGGTCGGCCGGCACAAAACGATCCGCAAGCGTGACGATGCGCGTCGTCTCATCGGGACTTTCGATCTTGACTTGATGATGGTGACTCCTGACCTCGCCTAGCGGAAAGCCGGCCTGGAGGTGCACGGTGATGCTGGTCGGATTGACGGGCGCATTCTCCGCAGGATTGAGCACCTCGGGCGTGATGCGATCGCGATCCGGCACGGGATCGCTGCCCGCCGCGCCCCAGCCATTGCCATCGGCCTGCAGGTCGACGCTCTGCACGGTCGGCGCCGGATTGTAGCGCGGCGCCACCACGAGCGGCACGCGCAACGAGAATTCGTTGCCGCTCTCGGCGACCGGCTCCTGATATTCGATCTGCACCAGCACCGTCTCACCCGGGCCGATATTGGCGAGCGAATTGGTAAAGACGTTCGGCCGCTCCTGCTCGGTCAGCGCGGCGGTCTTGCCGTCGCGCCTGGCGTTCTCGTAGATGACCCGCGCCTCCTGGCGCGCCTTGATATCGCCGATCACGATGTGATCGCCGATCACCATCTTCAGCGTGTCCACCGCGCCGCCCGCCGGCAACGGATAGACGTAAACTGCCTCCATCCAATGATCTGTCGGATTGCGGAACACCTGCGTGACCCGCGCCCGCGCGGTCGGGCCGGAGACGGTGATATCGACATCGATGCCGAGCCGCGGCGCCTCGCTCGTGCCGTCGTCGGTCTTGAACAGCAGCGAGCCGGCGCGCGCATCAGCCGGCTTCATCATGGCGGCCGATGGTCCCTCCGCCGACCAACTCGGCACGACGTTCAAGAAAAGTGCCGTCAGGCCGACCACCAGCACGGCGCCGGCTTGCACCAGCAGAAACAGCAGCAAGGTGGCCATCCGTGCCAGGATCGAATGAGAAGAGCTGTCGATGTCGTCGTCGAGGGTCATTGTCCTGCTCCGCAAGGAAGATCGCGTGCGGCAAGCGTGCGCGCGGTGGCCGGTGGCGGCGAGCAGAATGATCGGCCTTGTCCGGCCGCGATCCGCCAAGGCGGCACGCGCTGCGGCGGCTTTGTCCGGGTTTGTGCGCGAATGTCCGTCTGCTAGAAAGGTGCCGGTTTGGAGCAGGGGGCAGGATGTCGATCCCGGACAGCGAGCTATCCGACGAGCAGAGCCGGCAGGTCGCGGATCTGATCCGCGAGGAGATCGCGCGCCGGCGCATGTCGCGGCAGGCGCTGGCCGAACAGGCCAAGCTCAGCCTCTCGACGTTGGAGAAGGCGCTCGGCGGCCGCCGTCCGTTTACGCTCGCGACGATCGTGCGGCTGGAGCAGGCGCTCGGTGTGTCCCTGCGCAAGGCGCCGGTCGCGCCAGCCGCGCCGCCGGCGACCAATGGCGACATCGCGCCGGACAGTCTCGGCGCCTATTCGCGTCGCGCAGTGACCTGGATCGAAGGCACCTATGTCACGGTGCGGCCGTCGTTCGGCGACAGCGACGCGGTCTATGCCTATCGCACCGAGATATCGTGGGACGCGGCCGCCTCTTCGCTGGTGTTCCGCGAGGGCGAGCGGCTGGACAAGGCGTTCACGCAGTTCGGCGAGGTCGCCGTGCCCAACCAGTCCGGCTTCATCTATCTCGTCACCAATCGCCACGGCCAGCATCGCCTGATCACCGTGTCGCGGCCGACCATCACCGGCGAGATGTACGGCATCATCACGACCTTGCTGGCCGGACGCGGCTCGCTGCTGACGCCGATCGCGGCCCCGATCGCGTTCTTGCCGGCGCATGCGATCACTGACCCGACGCTCGGGCGGGTGACATCAGGCGACCCGAATTACACGATCTATCGCGCGCATCTGCGCAAGACGGTGGAAGAGCCGTTCGCGCTGTTCGTGCATTAGCTGCATCGTCGTCCCGGCGAACGCCGGGGCGCCGCGGTCGTCATTGCAGGCCCCAATGGTTGATGCCTTCTTCCGCCAGTAGCCTTCGGTGGTCGTCCCGGCTTTCGCCGGGACGACGAACTGAGAGATCAGCTAGCCTCCGACCTCGGCGCTGATGATATCGCCAAACAAGTCCCACTTGCCATTCTTGAACTGCATCATCTTGAGCTGTTCGATCGGGGCGAAATCGGTCGGGCCGGTGTTGACAGTGATGCCCGGGATCAGGGTATCAGGCGCAAAGTTCTTCAGGCTCGCGGCCTGCTTCATCACGTTCTCGCGCGTGAGATTGTCGCCGCACTGCTTCAGCACCTGCACCATGGTCTGCGCCGCGGCATAGCCGTACACGAGACTGGTGTCGGAGATGTCGGCGCCGGGCATGTACTTCTCGGCGAAGGCCATGAACTTCTTCATGCCCGCATCATCCTTCCATTGCGGGTCGGACGCGTCCTTGAGATAGCCGGCCGAGAGCACGCCCTCGGATGCGTCCAGACCCGCCGGCTTCATTACCGCGCCGATCGAAATCGAAACGTCGGTCATGACCTGCATCGGCTTCCAGCCGAGCTCGGCGATCTTCTTGATCGCCTGAGCCGCGAATTTCGGCGTGGCGATGTTGATGAAGACGTCGGCGCCGGTGTCCTTGAGCTTGACGATGTGGGAGTCGATCGAGGGCTCGGTGGTCTCGTAGCTCTCCTCGGCTACGATCAGGCTCTTGGCCTTGTCGCCGAAGATCTCCTTGATGCCGGCGACATAGTCCTTGCCGAAATCGTCATTGGCGTAGAATACCGCGACCTTCGCGTTCGGCTTCTCCTTCATAATGTATTTGGCGAAGATGCGGGCCTCGACCCGGTAAGAGGGCTGAAAGCCCATGGTCCAGGGAAATTCCTTCGGGTCGTTCCACTTGCTGGCGCCGGTGGCGACGAAGAGCTGCGGTACCTTCTTGGCGTTCTGGTATTTCTGCACGGCGGTCTGCGTCGGGGTGCCCAGTGCGTTGAACACCAGGAACACCTCGTCACTCTCGATCAACTTGCGGATCTGCTCGACCGTCTTCGGCGGGCTGTAGCCGTCGTCATAGGAGATGAAATTGATCTTGCGGCCGCCGATGCCGCCCTGATCGTTGATCATTTTAAAATAGGCGTCTTCGGTCTTGCCGATGACGCCGTAGGCGGAGGCCGGCCCGCTATAGGCCTCGACATTGCCGATCTTGATCTCGGTGTCGCTCGCGCCGGTATCGTACTTCTTCTGCGCGAATGCGCCTTGGCTCGCCA
>NZ_JBARGP010000645.1:0-2517 GCF_049798375.1 Bradyrhizobium sp. | reverse complement strand
GGGTGGCACGGACTGCGTGCGAGCCCCTGCCGTCGGCGCCTTTGCCGGCGCGCCCTGGACCATGCCGCCGTGCGAGCCGCGCTAGGGTTATACTGAGCCCGCCAGCACGGCATAAGCTCTGTTGTCGCCCCTGCGGACGCAGGGGCCCATAACCACCGCGCGTAGTTTCGCGCCAGATGCTCGTGGCATCTGCCTTTGTGACAACGTCTGCTGCGGCTGAGTCCCGGCTCGCGCTTCGCTTAGCCGGGACGACAGCGGTGGGTGCTGCGGCCATTCGACGTTCGACGTGACCGACACGGCCGGGCTTGCCTTGATGCTGCCGCTGCGAGACAACCTCGGACGCAGCAGCAACGGGGATCACAGGTCATGTCAGGACAAAAGAAGGTCGCGCTCGTCACCGCCGGCGGCAGCGGCATGGGCGCTGCGGCGGCGCGCCGGCTTGCGTCCGACGGCTTTCATGTCGCGATCCTGTCCTCATCAGGCAAAGGCGAGGCGCTGGCGCGCGAGCTTGGCGGCTTCGGCGTCACCGGCTCCAACCAATCCAACGATGACCTCAAGCGGTTGGTCGACGAGGCCGTATCGCGCTGGGGCCGCATCGATGTGCTGGTCAACAGCGCCGGCCATGGGCCGCGCGCGCCGATCCTGGAGCTGACCGACGAGCAGTGGCACACCGGGCTGGACACCTATTTGCTCAACGTCATCAGGCCGACCCGGCTGGTCGCGCCTGCCATGCAGGCGCAGAAGGCGGGCGCGATCATCAACATCTCCACCGCCTGGGCGTTCGAGCCGAGCGCGATGTTTCCGACCTCGGCGGTGTTTCGCGCCGGGCTTGCCGCCTTCACCAAGATCTTTACCGACAACTACGCCGCCGACAATATACGCATGAACAACGTGCTGCCGGGCTGGATCGACAGCCTGCCGAAAACCGAGGAGCGACGTCAGACCGTCCCGATGCAGCGCTACGGCACGACGGCGGAAATCGCGGCGACCATTTCCTTCCTGGCCTCCGACGGCGCGGCCTACATCACCGGGCAGAACATCCGCGTCGACGGCGGCCTGACGCGGGCGGTGTGACGCCGTCGGCTCTAGGCCACGCGCACCGAATCCAGAAAGCGCGCGACCTCGCTGCGCAGCCGGCTGCTCTGGCCGGCGAGCGACTTCGCCGCTGACAGCACCTGGGATGAGGCCGATCCGGTGTCGTCGGCACCCTGCCGCACGCTGGCGATATTGGCCGAGACCTCCTGCGTGCCATGGGCGGCCTGCTGCACGTTGCGGGAGATCTCGCGAGTCGCCGAGCTCTGCTCCTCGACCGCCGAGGCGATGGCCGAGGCGATCTCCGACATGCGCGCGATGGTCTCGCCGATCTCCTTTATCGAGCCGACCGATTCCTGCGTCGCGCCCTGGATGCCGCCGATCTGCTGGCCGATCTCGCCGGTCGCTTTCGCCGTCTGCTCGGCCAGCGCCTTCACCTCCGAGGCGACCACGGCAAAGCCACGGCCGGCTTCGCCGGCACGCGCCGCCTCGATGGTGGCGTTGAGCGCCAGCAGGTTGGTCTGGCCGGCGATCGCGTTGATCAGTTCGACCACGTCGCCGATCCGCGCCGCGGCCTTGGCAAGCTCGCCGACGCGTTCGTTGGTCTTGCGGGCCTGCTCCATCGCTTCGCCGGCGATGCGCGCGGAATCGTGCACCTGACGGCTGATCTCGTCGACCGACGACGTCATCTGCTCGGCGGCCGCGGCGACCGAATGCACGTTAGTCGAGGCCTCCTCGGAGGCGCCGGCCACCACCGTGGCCAATTCCAGCGAGCGTCCTGCCGTCGTCGTCAGCATGCCGGCCGAGCGTTCCAATTCGCTGGCGGCCTCGGAGACGACGCCGATCACCTCGCCGATCGCAGTCTCGAACTCGCGCGTGAAGCGCTCGACGCGCTGGCCGCGCTCGATCTTCGCCTGCGCATCGCGCGCCGCCGCCGCCTCGGCCGCCTTCTTGGCCAGCAGCGCTTCCTTGAAGGTCTCCAGCGAGCCCGCCATCGCGCCGATCTCGTCATCGCGGCCGCTGGAGGGGATGGCGACATCGTCGCGGCCTTCGGCCATTTCGCCGATCACGCCGGTGAGGTTCACGATCGGCGCGATGACGCGGCGGCGCAGCAGCATGGTGACGCCGACCAGGAGGCCGAGCAGTGCGACAACGACCACGCCGGCAAGCCCCAGCAGCATCCAGGCCTGATCGCGCGCGTGAGCGGCGCGTTCGCGTGCCTCGGTGATGGCCGCATCGCGCACCGCCAGGAACTTCATAATCGGCGGCACCACGACCTCCGCCAATTGATCGGCGTTGACCGAGTAGTTCGCGTCGGCAAGGCCGGTTGCGATCTCCTTCTCGACCACCGGGGCGGCGCGGCCGAAATAGGCGTCCTTGGCGCCCTTCAGTGCCTCGGTCAGTCGCGCCGGATTGCCGAGCTGATCGACGCCGGCATCGATCCGGTCGCGGTCGGACTCGATGCGCCCCTGACCGCGGTCGGTC
>NZ_JBARGP010000644.1:0-4383 GCF_049798375.1 Bradyrhizobium sp. | reverse complement strand
GCGCGAGTCTCGGGCGCGCCCGCCGCATCGATGGCGTCCATGACCGCTACATCGAATTCGCCAAGCGTACCTTGCCGCGCGACATCTCGCTGGACGGCCTGCGCGTCGTGGTCGATTGCGCCAATGGTGCGGCCTACAAGGTGGTGCCGGAAGCGCTGTGGGAATTGGGCGCCGACGTGATCTCCATCGGCGTCGAACCCGACGGCTTCAACATCAACAAGGAATGCGGGTCGACCTCGCCGGAAGCGCTGTGTCGCAAGGTGCGGGAGATGCGCGCCGACATCGGCATCGCGCTCGACGGTGACGCCGATCGCGTCATCCTGGTCGATGAACGCGGCCATATCGTCGACGGCGACCAACTGCTTGCGGTGATCGCGCAGAGCTGGAAGGAAGACGGCCGCCTGGCGCGGCCCGGCATCGTCGCCACCGTGATGTCCAACCTTGGGCTCGAACGCTTCCTGCAGGGGCAGGGGCTAGAGCTGGTGCGCACGCCGGTGGGCGACCGCCATGTGCTCGAGCGCATGCTGGCCGACGGCTACAATCTCGGCGGCGAGCAGTCCGGTCACATCATCCTGTCCGACTACGCAACGACCGGCGACGGCTTTGTCGCGGCGCTGCAGGTGCTGGCGACCGTGCAGAAGCTGCGCAAGCCGGTGTCGGAGGTCTGCCATCGCTTCGATCCGCTGCCGCAGATCCTCAAGAACGTGCGCTACCGGAGCGGCAAGCCGCTCGACGACGCCGAGGTGAAGTCGGCGATCGAAACCGGACACAAGCGCCTCAACGGTCACGGCCGTCTCCTGGTGCGCTCGTCCGGCACCGAACCGGTGATCCGCGTGATGGGCGAGGGCGACGACCGCATCCTGGTCGAGGAAGTCGTCGACTACATCGTGGATGCACTCGGACAGGCCGCCGCGGCGGCCTGATCTTCCCGATACCTGCACGACCGGGGCATTTGCGGCTGCGCGGCGATCGCCCGGCCGGCCGCTTTTTTATGCGCA
Source organism: Bradyrhizobium sp. (assembly GCF_049798375.1). Lineage (GTDB taxonomy): Bacteria > Pseudomonadota > Alphaproteobacteria > Rhizobiales > Xanthobacteraceae > Bradyrhizobium. The sequence continues at coordinate 3,385 of NZ_JBARGP010000644.1, read as the reverse complement.
GCGCGACCGCTGGATGCGGCCTGCGGCAATCGTTAACCGCTGCCGCTTGGTAATGCATTGTTAGGACATGCGGCGAGCCTGCCGCAATCCGGCGAGCTGTTAGTTCGATTGCGCGCATAGTCAGAAAATATCAACCTTAAAAATTAGGGTTAAGTGGCACTTAAGCATTTGCTGCCATCCTGCAGCCGTCAGTTTCGATGTGGGGCCTTCTTTTCATTCTCCTCACCGGCAAAAGGGATGAAGCCGATGCGTAGCGTATTATCTTTGCTTGCCGCGGGAGCGGCCACCCTGTTCTCCACCTTCGCCTTCGCGGCGGATATGCCGATTGCGCCTCCGCCGGCCTACGCGCCGCCGCCGCCGGCCGATTTCGGCGGCTGGTATCTGCGCGGCGATATCGGCTTCTCGAACCAGAGCATGAAGAACATCCAGAAGTCGGATAATCCGGTGCTCACCTCGCTGAACCAGAGCACCACGTTCGACACCGGCGGCATCTTCGATGTCGGCGTCGGTTATCGCTTCAACAACTGGTTCCGCACCGACCTCACCGCGCAGTATCGCGGCAAGTCGAACTTCAAGGGGTCCGACGTCTTTACGGCGCAGGCCTACGGCCTCAACTACAACGGTCAGGACAACTACAACGCCAGCAAGTCCGAGCTGCTGTTCCTGGCCAACGCCTATGTCGATCTCGGCACCTGGTGGTGCATCACGCCGTTCGTCGGCGCCGGCGTCGGCGCCTCGCGCGTCAGCATCTCCGGCTTCAGCGATACCGGGGTCAACAACGTGCATGCTCCTGACCTCATCAACAACATCCCAGCGTATGTCGGCGGACCACTAAATGCGGGCTACGCCACGGCCGGCAATGCCTCGAAGTGGAATTTCGCCTGGGCTGCTCACGCCGGTCTTGCCTATCACGTTACGCCGAACGTCACCCTCGAACTGGCTTACAGCTACGTCGATCTCGGTAGCGGTACCACCGGTACGATCTCGACCTTCGACGGCTACAGCCGTGGCACGTCCTACAAATTCAACAACATCACCTCGAACGATGTGAAGCTCGGCGTGCGCTGGGATCTCGACACGCCGCCGCCGCCGCCCCAGCCGGTTCTCTACCGCAAGGGCTGATAAGCGTGGTCTGATACAAACAAGCGGCTATCAACTAACAACGGCGCGGGATCTGTTCCGCGCCGTTTGCGCTTGTCTCGCCGCGCGAACCATGCCGGCCAGAAAGAATTGCACGATAGAGGGCTTGACAACGAAAGATTAAGGTTAACACGCGATGATCCGTTCCAGAGTTCAAGCGTCTGATTTGGAGCGTTGCGATGCGTAGCCTGGTATTGGCGGTGGTGCTGTCTGGCGTGGTGTCTGCCGCGCATGCCGCCGATCTCCCCGATCTTCCCATTCTGCGGGGCGGCCTGACCGAGGGGTTGTCCTCCTCCCGCGTCAATTGGGACGGCTACTATGTCGGCGCCCAGGGTGGCTACGGGGCATCCGACGAAAGCTTCAGCGGCAGCAATCAGACGATGACGGCCGCTCTGCTCGCCAATACAGCCATCGAAAGCGCCTATGGCGTATCGAAATGGTCGCTTCCTTTCGGAAAGACCACGGCGCAGACCGGCTCCTACGGAGCCTTTGCGGGCTACAACTCGCAATGGGACGACGTCGTGCTCGGCGTCGAGATGAGCTACATGCACGGCAAGTTCGGAGGCACATCGACAGCGACCATGGGTCCGCTCGTGTTTCCCACCCCGACCGCGGGACCCCTCTACCACAGCGTCACCTCAAGCGCCTCTTCCTCGATATCGATCTCCGACATGGCGACGATTCGCGGCCGCGCCGGCTATGCGATGGGAAGCTTCCTGCCTTACGGATTCTTCGGGCTCGCAATCGGCAAGGCGGACACCACCAAAAGTGCTGCCGTCTTGGACAAATACGCGCAGACCCTCGTTGGTGTATATGACGCCTGCGGTAACGGCACTTTTCCGGTCTGCGCGACAATGAGTGCCTCCGAGGGACAGCATAATCGTCTCATCTACGGTTATTCTGCCGGTCTCGGCGTCGACGTCAATCTGGTCGCCGGCCTCTTTGCCCGCTTTGAATACGAGTATGTCCGCTTCACGACCACCGTCGACACCAACATCAACACGGTGCGCGCCGGCCTCGGCTACAAGTTCTGAGGCTTTCAAAGACCTGCCAGTCGCTTCAGGCGATTGACAGTGGCGCGTCCTCCTGCTGCTCTGTGTTCGTCACGGGACGGCAGGCATGAAAATCTACGGCGATCGCATCTCCGGCAATTGCCTCAAGGTAAAGTGGGTGTGCGATCTGCTCGCGCTGCCTTACGCCTGGATCGACGTCGATGTCGTCAAAGGCGAGACCCGCAGCGCGGATTTCCTCGCGCTCAACCCTTGGGGCCAGGTGCCGACCGTCGTCTTCGATGACGGCCGAACCCTGGCGCAGTCCAACGCCATCATCCGCTATCTCGCGCGCGACAGCCACCTCATTCCGGCTGACGCTTTCACGGCAGCGCAGATGGACGGCTGGCTGTTCTGGGAGCAGTACAGCCACGAGCCCTATATCGCCGTGCGCCGCTTTCACCTGACCTATCTCGGCAAGCCGGCCGATGCGCTCGATCCGAAGCTGGAGACGCGAGGTTATGCCGCGCTCGACATCATGGAGCGCAGGTTGAGCGAAGCGCGCCATCTCGCGGGCGACGCGCTCTCGCTTGCCGACATCGCGCTGCTTGCCTATACGCGTCTCGCGCATGAGGGCGGCTTCGATCTTACCCGTTACGACGGAATCCGGCGCTGGATTGCCCAGAGTGAGGCCGAGCTCCGCCTTGCGCCGGCGCATTGAATTGCGGAATGCCAATGAGTGAAGTTTCAGGAATCACCATCCGCCCGGCGCGGCGCGACGATGTCGGCGCCATCATCGCCATGCTGGCGGACGATCACCTCGGCCGGACGCGGGAGCGCATCGAAGAGCCGCTGCCGCAATGCTATTTCGACGCGTTCGATAGGGTCGCGCGCGACGCCAATCTGCAGCTCGTCGTCGCGGAGCAGGCGGGCAGGGTGGTCGGCTGCCTGCAGCTCTGCCTGCTGCCGGGGCTGAGCTCGCAAGGCGCGATGCGCGCGCTGGTCGAGGATGTCCGCGTCGCCTCCGACCGGCGCAGCCGCGGCATCGGCGAGCAATTGCTGCAATGGGCGATCGGCGAGGCGCGCGCCAAGCGGGCGGCGCTGCTGGAGCTGCTCACCCACGAGAGCCGCATCGACGCCAGCATCGTCGTGCAATGCCGGGCATCGCTCGACGAAACCGAGGAATTCCTGCGGCTGGCCGATGCGACGCCCTTCGTGACCGCCGTTGTCGGCTGGGCCGACCTCACCGATCCCGT
>NZ_JBARGP010000643.1:0-10604 GCF_049798375.1 Bradyrhizobium sp. | reverse complement strand
GTCAATCAGGCCGAAGATGCGCGGCTGAAGCAGAAGCTGATCATCTGCAAGGACTGCTCCGCGTCCCAGTGAGTCATCCGCCCGGCAGTTCGCGTCCGGACGCCCTGCCTGTCCGGGGCTGTCAGCGAACACAATGCTGCAGCGCGGTAATTGCCGCTGCCACAGCTTTGGCAGCTTGACCTAACGCGCTTGCAAGCCTCTGATTAGCCCAATTTGCCGCTAGAAATTCACGCTTCCGGCGCGAACATGGCGCCATCGCGAGCGTTGGGACTGTTTGAGCTTCTTTCGCTTTCCACACCGGCAAGCGTCGAAGGGAGCATTTCAACGCTTTCCGAGGTGGGTGGGCTTTCATGAATCCGCTGACACGCGAGAACAAACCTTCCACTCAAAGATCCGGCGCCTTTGCCTCCAAGGGCTCGCAGCCGATCGCGCTCGCCGCAGCCGCCTTGCTCGTCCTGATCGTCGGCGCCGGGGCCGTCGTGATCACCCGCGCCTATACCGGCGCCTCGTCGGAGGTTGACCACGCCGCCACGGCTCGCCAGTTGCAGGCCCGCACGGCGCGCGCCTCCGAGCAGTTGGTCGAGAAGACCAAGGGACTGGAAGCGACCCAGCAGGAATCGGTCGATCAGCTGCAGATGCTGCAAGAGCAGCTACAGACGATCAAGCATCTGCTCGCCACGCAACAGGCTGACACCAAGCGCCTGTCCGATCAGGTCACCGCGCTGACCGCGTCCGTCGACGGGCTGCGGCAATCCTACGCCAGCGCGCAGACCTCCGAGCCTGCTTCGCCGGCGCCAACCCGTAACCACTCGCTTCGCACCCGCGCACAGGCCGGCGGCAGCGCGCATCATCATCGGCGCGGCCGCTCTTGATCTCGACGCCACACGCGCGTGCAACGCTTTGAGATCGACGCGAGAAACCGCATCTGGAAGTAGTTAGCTGCTTGCCCGCAATCTCCGAGCGACGATCTCATCGTGTTTTGATATATGCGCGCGAGCTCGCCGCCTCCATCGTGCTCACATGCGCTCAGTAAAAGCCCCACCGAATTTTCCCGGCCTTTTGTGAACTGCTTCACACAACGCCCCAGCATTTCAGTTCATTCTCAGCTTACCGGATGGCAGCCAATTTCAGGATGGCGCAGGGCCAATTTCAATATCCGGGGCTGGCAAGGTCGTTGGCGTCATACTGCGCCGACGGCCTTGTTTTTTCTCCCCCCGGATTTTGCCTTCCTCTGCATCGTGCCCCGCGGGTTTATTCCGCTTTGCCGGACAAAAATTCTCACGCGTTGATGGCTTGCCTTTACAGAAAATACTTTGCTGAATGCCTCCGTAATTTTACGGAGGAGACGCTCATGACCGCTGAGCCATTGCTGACGTCAGATGTCATCGGACTGACAAAAACCGCGCCATTCTCGCGGCGCGGCTTCATGACAGCCTCTGCGGCCGCTGCCGCCGGCTACACGCTGGCCACCGGGCCCGTGCGCGCCGATGTCATCACCACCGACACCAACGGCCTCAACGCCGGCGACGCCAAGGTCAAGGTTGCGGAAGGCGAGATGCCGGCCTATTTCGCGCGCCCGGCCAGCGCGAGCAATCCGCCGGTCATCCTGGTGGCGATGGAGATCTTCGGCCTGCACGAATACATCAAGGACGTGGCGCGGCGGCTCGCCAAGCTCGGCGCCTTCGCGGTGGCGCCCGACTATTACTTCCGCGGGGGCGTCGACCTCACCAAGATCGCAGACATTCAGCAATTGCTGCCGCAGGTGAATTCAAAGCCGGATGCCGAGCTGTTCGCCGATCTCGACAGCACCGTCGCCTGGGCGAAGTCGCAGGGCGGCGACACCTCTCGGCTGGGCATCATCGGCTTCTGCCGCGGCGGGCGCACGGTATGGGAGTATGCCGCTCACTCTCCCGAGCTGAAGGCCGGCGTGGCATTCTACGGGCCGCCGGTCGATCCGCCCAATCCGCGCTGGCCAAAGAGCCCGACTCAGCTTGCGCCTGAGATGAAAGCGCCCGTGCTTGGCCTGTATGGGGAATCGGACACCGGCATTCCGGTCGCGAGCGTCGAGGCGCTGAAGGAAGCGCTCACCGCCAACAACAAGACCGCAGAGTTCAAGATCTATCCAGGTGCACCTCATGGCTTCCATGCCGACTACCGCACCAGCTATCGCAAGGAGGCGGCGGAGGATGCCTGGAATCGGATGCAGGCCTGGCTCAAGAAATACAACGTGTTGAGCTGAAGCGTCACCGTCGCGACGGGTACGGTCCGCGCACGGAGCACGACCGCTCCGCTCGGCAGTGCCGCCGGGTGGCGCGCGAGCTCAGGGAAGCGGCTAGCCGTTGCGGCGCGCTCTGCCACGACGCGCTTTGGCGGGCACGCGCTTGGGCTCCGGCTGCTTCCACCTCATTCCGGCAAGCGCCGTGCCGATGACACCGATGATGATGGCGAGCTCCGGGATCGTAAATGGTGTCATCATGGCCAAGTCCATTGTTGTCAGTCCGTTGTTGCCTGCCCGTTGTTGTCGCGAGCGACCAGCTCGCTCGTAACATCCTGGTGCGTCAGCGCACCAGGATCGACTGAGAGACTGACCTTGCGCTGGATGGCGTGATCAGCCGGTGTTCAGATCACTTGCAGATCACTCGCACACCTGCTCGCTTCGATAGCGCCAGCCATACCGGGTGTGGACGCGATGGTGAACGATGTAGCAGTTGGCGCCATAGTCACCATCGTCGTATGCATAGCCGCCATAGTAGCCGTCATAGTCATAGTAGGGATAGCCCAGCCCATATCCGAAGGCGAAGCCGGGACCAAAGCCATGGTGGTGGTGGAAACCACCAAAACCTCCGTGATGGAATCCGCCGATGCCTCCGGCGTGCATTCCACCAAAGCCTCCGGTGTGCATGCCGCTAAATCCCGCTGCGCCGTGCATTCCACCGCTGCCGCCAAACGCCGCGTGACCGCCACCAAAACCGCCACCGCCGCCGAAGCCCGCGTGACCGCCGCCAAAACCGCCGCCGCCGCCGAAGCCCGCGTGACCGCCGCCACCGAAGCCGCCCCCACCGCCACCGAAGCCCCCACCCCCGCCGCGCGCAGAGGCAACATCAGGTGCCATCATTGCCAGGGTTGCCACGGCTGCCAGGGCCATCATGAACTTACGCATCGAACCTTCTCCAATAGACGGTCGCAACGATGCCGCTCATCGTGCGATCAGGTACTTACTTAGGGTCGATTTGGATCAAGCGACGGGCAATCCGCCTCACTTGTGCGCGACCAAATTGCAACGATGCTGCAACATTTGTGAACTCGGTTGTTGACATTCAGCAACCTCGGCAGATGCTTTTCACCTTGCGGTCGATGGTCTTGTTTTCCTCTGTAATCGCAGCATCCGTGTCGTTACGCGTGTTCGGACCGCTAGCGGCAATGCCTCCAATTCCGCCAGCCGCACCGCCTCCGGCGCCGGTGGTGACGCCGGACCGAGAATTGGAGGCCGCTCCGGATGACTGCGCCGTGCCCGAGCTGTTGGTGCCGGATGCGGATGGCGTCGCGAGCTTGGCGGCGTTGCCGGCGCCGCTCGGATCATTGACCGAATTGTTGAGACCGCCGGCGTTGCCGGGTCCGGACGCGACGCCGCTGGTGCCTGACGATCCCGCGCCTGCAGTCCCGGCGCTCGGACTGCCGACCGCACTGGGGCTGCCGGCCGAAGCACCACTTGCTGCACCGCCCCCAGCCGCGGCACCACTGGCACCTCCTCCGCCGGCGCCGCCAGAGCCACCACCTCCACCTTGCGCAAGGGCAACGGAAGCGCTGGCAAGAAATACAAAGGCAACGCAGGTCGAGAGCGACAATCTGGTCATCGGATGATCTCCCTTTGTCCCTTCAACCTCCGCGAAGACGGCTCGTTCCGGAACGATTCCGATCCGGCGACGATTGATGCGCAGAAGCGATACACGCCGCTAATGGGATTCCGACAAGGAAGCCGTAACGAACGAGGCTTTGATGATCATGACCACCGACCCCGATCCGTTCGAGCAAGGCGAACGCGCCGCGCGTGAAAATATTCCCGCTGGCGCCAATCCTTATCAGGAAGGCAGCGAGCAATACGCATTGTGGGCAAGCGGCCACGAGCGCGTGGCAAGCGCGATCGAGGCCAACGAGGGCGAAGGAACCTGAGCCAGTCTGCGGGCATAAGCCCGCTGACCGTACGCGGCCTTGCTGATCAAATCAGGCTGTTGCCGCAGCGTCTTGTGAAACGCGTGGGCGCCCCGTTCAGCCGATTTTCTTCAAGCCGTTTTTGTAGTGCGGGCCCTTGGCGATGTAGGAGCGTGCCGCCCCACCCATCCGCTCGACCTGTGCCGGCTCCAGCGTGCGGACCACGCGCGCCGGCGCACCGACGATCAGCGAATGCGGCGGGAATTCTTTCCCCTCGGTGACGACGGCGCCCGCACCGACCACGCTGCCACGTCCGATCCGCGCGCCGTTCATCACGATCGAGCCCATGCCGATCAGCGCGTCGTCCTCGATCGTGCAGCCATGCACGATGGCATTGTGGCCGATGGTGCAGTTCTTTCCGATCCGTAGCGGAAAGCCGGGATCGATGTGGCAGGTGGCGTTGTCCTGGATGTTGGAGCCCTCGCCGATCTCGATCAGGTCATTGTCGCCGCGCAGGACGGCGCCGAACCAGATGGTGACCGCGCTCGCAAGACGGACGCGTCCGATCACGGTCGCGTTGTCGGCAATGAAGTAGTTTCCGTCACTGGGAAGTTCGGGCGCCTGCCCGTCGAGCTCATAGATGGCCATCACGCGTCTCCTCTTTCGAGGCGACCTTGCACGGCTGGCGCAGGGTTTTCAAGAAAGCTCGACGTGAGCGCAAACAGCGGCCAGGTCGGTCGTCAGACCAGAACTCCGGCGGCGCGCAGCGTCATCACGAAGAAGGTGCCGGACATCATGCTCCAGAAGCCGGCGATGACGGTCGCCATCATCACGAACTCGAAGCGGCGTCGCTCGATACGCGCGCCGCGCAAGGTGTTGCGCATGATGATGAAGGGCGCGGCAAACACCAGGAACGGCACTGCCGCGAACCGGTGCTGTGTGACGCCCCGCTGCAGCAACTCGAAACCGGCAGGACGTTCCGCAAAGGTTTGGTAGCCGCTGGCCAAGGCTCCAGCCACCGCAAAACCGATGCAGAGCGAGAACAGGGAATTCAACGCTTCAGGCGACATCGGACTTGATCCACACACGACAAAACTGCCCCGTCCTTCTTTCGCAAAATGCCGCAGCCGGCGCCACATCATCCTTAAGGAAAGGTTAATATGCGCCGCGCCCAGCGCGGGTCCCAATACCGCCATAGGCCTGCGGAAACCTGAGGCCCGTGGCATAGTCCGCCTGATTCGCGAACGACGGAATACGCGCCTTCATGACGATGTTTTCGGCCCAACAACGCAGCACCGCACGCTGGCATGCTCACGGTCATGCCGTGCAGATGGCGCTCGGCGCCCTGCTCGCATCAGCCGCAATCGCCGCTGTCGCCTATCTGCTATGGCCGACCTGGGGCGTCGTGTCGGCAACCGGGCCAGACCGCCTGCCGGTCAGCGTCGGCGATACACTGTTCAACGTGCCTCCAGCAGCGGTTCGCATGAAGATCCAGCGCCATTCCGGGCCGCAGGAGCGGGTCGATCTCAGCTTCGAATTCCCTTCGCTACAGCCGCCGCAAGCGCCGAAACATATCAGTGCCGAAGATGTCGACGGTCTGCCGCAGCCGATCGATCGCATCTTCGTCTCGATCGGGGCACATCACGATGCAATGGCGCCCGAGGAGCGGCTGCGCGCCATCTATCCGCGTTATCTCGCACCGGAGGCGATGCAGGTTCAGGACGGGCTGACCATGCGCAGCTTTCGCGCTGGTACGCCTTACGACAGCGAGGACCTGTTCCTGGCCGAACAACCGCTGCTCGCCGCGCGCTGCACGCGCGATGGCAGGACGCCCGGCATGTGCCTTGCGGAACGCCGCATCGATGGCGCCGATCTCACCTTTCGCTTTCCGCGCGCCCTGCTATCGCGCTGGCGCGACGTTGCCGATGCGGTTGAGCGGCTAACCGCGCAACTCCATAGCGCAAAGGGATAGCGCGCAAAGGGCGGTGCACGAAGAATGAGTGCACTACGTAGGTGTAGTCCGCCGAACGATCGCGCGATCGGCACGCGTGTAGCTTTAAGCTGCTGCGCGCGTACCGCAACGATGTCCCTATCGGCGCCTATTCGACCAGATCGTCCTCGAGGATCGCCATCTGGAACTGGAACGAGCGATCGTCATCCTCGTCATCGACGAACAGCACGCCGATGAATTCCTCGCCGATATAGACCTCGGCGGAATCATCCTTCTTCGGCCGCGGCACCACGCGGATCTTGGGATTGCCGAACACGCGCTTGAGGTATGCGTCTAGCTTCCTGACTTCCTGAACGTCCACGGTTGTCTCCAATCGGCAGCGAGTTTTCGGGATTAGGACGCTACGCACACCGCTCACGTCCTGAACTCAACAATCTCGTCCGTCGCACCCGCGACATCACTTATGCAACGCTGGACGGACTTTGAATGAAACGCCGTGGATCATGCGCCCCGGTCGTCGAAACACATTCGTCAACGGTCAAATCCACAGCGGGCCTGGTCTCGTCGCACGAAATCCGTCTGATGAAAAGTCTTGACCTTGCGGCAAGAAGCTCACAGTCCGATCGCGTTGATCATCTGGTCCATGGTGCGTGACGGCTCCGCACATCCGGCTTCACCGACGATCTTGGCCGGCACGCCCGCAACCGTGACATTATTGGGCACCGGCTTCACCACCACCGAACCGGCCGCGATGCGCGCGCAATGGCCGACCTCGATATTGCCGAGCACCTTGGCGCCGGCACCGATCAGCACGCCGTGACGAATCTTCGGATGGCGATCCTCGTTCTCCTTGCCGGTGCCGCCAAGCGTCACGCCGTGCAGGATCGAGACGTTATCCTCGATCAGGGCGGTCTCGCCGCACACGAAGCCGGTGGCGTGGTCGAGGAAGATGCCGCGGCCGATCCGGGCCGCGGGATTGATATCGGTCTGGAACACCGCAGAGGAACGGCTCTGCAGGTAGAAGGCGAAATCCTTGCGGTTCTTGCGCAGCAGCCAGTGCGCGAGACGATGCGCCTGCAGCGCATGGAAGCCCTTGAAGTAGAGCAACGGGTCGATGAAGCGCGAGGTCGCGGGATCGCGGTCGTAGACGGCGATGAGGTCGGCGCGGAAGGCATGGCCGAGATCGGGTTCGTCGCGCAACGCCTCGGCATAGGTCTGGCGGATCAGGTCACCGGAGAGCGCCGCATGATCCAGCCGCTCGGATATCCGATGCACCACCGAATCCTCCAGCCGATCATGATGCAGCACGGTCGAATAGATGAACGTGGCGAGTTCCGGCTCACGGCGAACGATCTCTTCCGCCTCTCCGCGGATGTGATCCCAGATCGGATCAAGCGTTGTGACTTTCCCGCCCTGCGGATGGGTCTGATGCACGACCATGGCTCTCTCACGGGTTCTACAGGCGACGACTATAGCATGGGAGGCTGAGGAAGAGTCCTCCAAACCGGCGATGCAAAGGTCAGCTTTCCCAGGGGATCGACGCCCGTGAATTGACACATTCCATCCGCCAGCACAGGACGCCGTCCATCTGCCGCCGTTGGCTCAAGGTGGTCGGCGGGAACCGAAAATCAAGGCGACGATCGGCGCTTTTTGTCCGGCTTGGCCGAGGGGCAAGACGAACTCCCCCAGTGTCCGGAGAAGCCCGGAAGGCGGTCAGGCTTTACCGGCCCGACCTCTGCGACTATTGGTGCATATTAGCCGGGCCGTTTTTGGGGCCACGGTGGTCCAAATGGGGGACGCCGGTATCAGTAACACGCAAATCCTGCCCGCGCGCACGGTCGAGACCGGTTCGATCTGGATCGCCGTCGTCGTCATTCCGCTTTTCCTGATCGCGCCTGCCCTGTGGAACGGCTATCCGCTCCTGCAGTGGGACACCGGCGGCTATCTGGCACGCTGGTATGAAGGCTACCTGGTGCCGAGCCGATCGACCGTGTTCGGGTTGTACCTCCACTTCGGCGAAGGATCGAGTTTCTGGCTCAATCTCGGTTTTCAGGCCATGTCGACGCTCTGGATCCTGCAGCTGAGCTTGCGGGTGCTCGGCCTGATCCAGCCATTGCGACTGCTCTGGATCGGCCTGCTGCTGATCGCGACCACGGCCCTGCCCTGGCTCGCAAGCATGCTGCTGACGGACATTTTCGCCGGGCTTTCTGTGCTCGCGCTGTTCATCCTGGTTACGCAGGCCGATCGGATCACGGCGCTGGAGAAATGCGCGGTGTTCGGCTTCATCGCCTTCGCTTCGGCGACCCACAGCGCCACGCTCGGCGTGCTGCTCGGCCTGTGCTGCGTCGGGCTCGTCGCGCGGCCGTTTCTCCGTGACCGGATCACGCTTGCGGGGCTGATGCAGGGCGGCGCGAGCCTCGTCGCCGGCGCAGCCATGCTGCTCGGCGCGAACTATGCGCTGTCAGGCCAGCTGGCCTGGACTCCCGGCGGCGTCGGCGTCGCCTTCGGACGGATGCTGCAGGACGGGATCGTCGCGAAGTACCTCAATGATCATTGCCCGCAACTGGAGCTGAAGCTCTGTCCCTACCGCAATGAGTTGCCGCCCACCGCCGACGACTTCCTGTGGGGCAACAGCATGTTCAACACCCTCGGCCGCTTCGAGGGCTTGGACAACGAGATGGGCTACATCGTCACCCACTCGCTGCAGGAATATCCGCTGTGGCAGGCGAAGGCGGCCGTGACCGCGACGGTCGATCAGTTGCTGCATGTGGCGACCGGCGAAGGCACCATCGGCTGGCTGCCCCACACCTACGGCATCATCGACCGTTACATTCCCTCGCAGAGCAAGCCGATGCACGCTGCGCACCAGCAGCATTGGGACATCAATTTCGCGCTGCTGAACTGGCTGCATGTGCCGGTCGCGCTCGGCTCGATGCTGGCAATGCTCGCTTTGCTCGGTCATGCGATCTGGCGGCGGCGCCGTGACGATGTCACCCTGCTGGCGGCAACCGTAACGCTGGCCCTGCTCGGCAATGCCGCGATCTGCGGCGTGATCTCAGGGCCGCACGACCGCTACGGCGCGCGGATCGTGTGGATCGCAACCTTCACCGCGCTGATCGCCGCGGCGCGCTATTTCGGCGGCGCTGACCGGGACTATGCGCGACGCGACAGGAAGTCGATCACGCCGGCCTTGTAGACCTTGTCGCCGACCGCGCGCATGTGATCGCGGTTCGGGATCTCCAGCACCTCTGCCCCCGGAATCAGCGCGCCGAGCGCCGAGGCCGAGCCCGCCACCTCATCGGTGGTGCCGACCGCGATCAGCACGGGCACGGTGATCCGTCCGGCGTCCTCGCGCGACATCAGCCCGCGCGAACCGCGCATGCAGGCGGCCAGCGCCAGGCGATCGGACCGGGTCTGGTCCGCGAACGCTCGAAATGTGCGTCCGACCGGATCGGTGACATCGTCCAGCGACGGCGCTTCCAGCGCCAGCGCCACGTTCTCGCCGGGGCCGCCGCCCTCGATCATCGCCATGCCGATGCCGCCGAAGATCGCCGAGCGCATCCGCTGCGGTGACGTCAGTGCGATATGGCCGGCGATGCGGCCGCCGAGCGAATAGCCCATGACATCGGCGCGCGGGATCTCGAGATGGTCCATCAGCGCCAGGACATCCGCGGCCATTTCGGCGATCGCATATTGCGCGGGATCGTAGAGTTTTGCCGAATCGCCGTGCCCGCGATTGTCGAGCGCGATGACGCGGTGGCCGTCCTTGCGCAGCTCCGACACCCAGGTCGGGTAGACCCAGTTGACGTTCTTGCTCGACGCAAAGCCGTGCACGAGCACGATCGGGTCGCCCTCGCCCTCATCGAGATAGGCGATTTCAACTGCGCCGTTGTGGAAGCTCGGCATCGGCAGACATCCGCGAGGTTGGTGATGAGGACGGGACGAAACGGCCGAGAATTTAGCCGCAGGCGGGCGCCATCGCCAGTTCGGGGGCAGCGACCATCGCGGCCCGCGCCTGGCGCAATCGACGCGCGCGGCGCCTGTTGCACCAGGCCTGCGTCGCCCGTTCGGTGGTGGCCTTGACCGAACAGAGGAAGCCGAACAGCGCCAGCACGGCACCGAACAGCCATGCGGTGAGGTTGAAGGCGCCGGCGACGAGCAGCAGCGCACCGCGGCCGAGCAGCTTGAGGATCGCGCGGGTCTTGCCGCCTTCGGATTCCGCGAGTCTCGCGGCGCGCGCGACATCCTTCGGACCTTCCGCCAGCTTCAGCGAATCCAGCGCGCCGCGGGTGCCGGCCTTCTCGGTGATGCGTCCGACATCCTTGGCAAGGCGCACCAGACCGCCGGCCTTCTCGGCCCGGAAGGCCGCCTTGATCGCGGTCGCGGTCTCGCCCGGCCGGAACACCGAGCCGGTGGCGACCGCCTGCTGCAGCGCCGGCGCGTCGACGACCTCGCGCGCGGAGCGGCCGGCCCATGCTGCAAGCCCCTCCCCCAATCGGCCGAC
>NZ_JBARGP010000642.1:0-7120 GCF_049798375.1 Bradyrhizobium sp. | reverse complement strand
GGGCCCGGATGCCATAGAACGGGTGGAGCGAGGCGATACCCATCGCTTGGATCGGCGCGCGCGGCGAGATGATGGGTATCGCTTCGCTCAACCATCCTTACGCCCGCGATCTATCGTCCCGTCATTGGTTACCAGGACAGCAGCCGGATGCCGCGATTCGTAGCCCGGGTAAGCGAAGCGATCCCGGGAACAGTGTCGCTTGGACCCCGGGATCGCTCCGCTCACCCGGGCTAGGCGCTGCGCTGGCCTCAGGTCTATCAGGTGTTCTTCAGCGCGACGCGGAATTCGGCTTCGGTCTTGGCCTTGACCTCGTCGAGCGTGACACCATCGGCGAGCTCGATCAGCGCCATGCCGTCATTGCCATGCTTGTCGATAGTGAAGACCGCGAGATCCGTCACCACCATGTCGACGACGCGCTCGCCGGTCAGCGGCAGCAGGCACTTCTTCAGAAGCTTCGGGCCGTCCTTGGCGCTGTGCTCCATCACCACGATGACGCGCTTGACGCCGGCGACGAGATCCATCGCGCCGCCCATGCCCTTGACCATCTTGCCGGGGATCATCCAGTTGGCGAGATCGCCGTTCTGGGCCACCTGCATGGCGCCGAGGATGGAGAGATCGATATGGCCGCCGCGCACCATGCCGAACGAATCCGCCGACGAGAAGTAGCTCGTGATCGGCAGCTCGGTGACGGTCTGCTTGCCGGCATTGATGAGGTCGGGATCCTCCTCGCCCTCATAGGGAAACGGACCCATGCCGAGCATGCCGTTCTCGCTCTGCAGCGCGACGTCGACACCCGGCGGAATGAAGTTCGACACCAGCGTCGGAATGCCGATGCCGAGATTGACGTAGAAGCCGTCGCGCAGCTCTTTCGCCGCGCGCGCGGCCATCTGCTCTCTGGTCCAGGCCATCAGACTTTCTCCCCGGCTGTGGTCTCGCGCTTGCGCAAGGTGCGCTGCTCGATGCGCTTCAGCGCGGTGCCGACTTCGACGATGCGCTTGACGAAGATGCCGGGCGTGTGGATGTGATCGGGATCGATCTCGCCGGCCGGCACGAGGTGCTCGACCTCCGCCACCGTGAATTTTGCCGCGGTCGCCATCATCGGATTGAAGTTGCGCGCCGTCTTGCGATAGACGAGGTTTCCGGCGGTGTCGCCCTTCCAGGCGTGGACGATGGCGAGATCGGCGAACAGGCCGCGCTCCATCAGATATTTCTCGCCGTCGAACTCCTTGACCTCCTTGCCTTCGGCCACCAGCGTGCCGACGCCGGTCTTGGTGTAGAAGGCCGGGATGCCGGCGCCGCCGGCGCGGATGCGCTCGGCGAGAGTCCCCTGCGGGCAGAATTCCAGTTCCAGCTCGCCCGCAAGATATTGCTGGGCGAACAGCTTGTTCTCGCCGACATAGGACGAGATCATCTTCTTGATCTGATGCGTCTCGAGCAGGCGGCTGAGCCCGATGCCATCGACGCCGGCATTGTTGGAGACCACCGTCAGATTTTTCACGCCGGCGTCGCGAATTGCATCCGACAGCGTCTCGGCGATGCCGCAGAGACCGAAACCGCCGGACATGATCATCATGCCGTCCTTGAGCAGGCCGGCGAGGGCCGTTTTGGCGTCGGGATAGACCTTGTTCATGCGGAAATGACCTGATGCAAGGAAACGGCTGTCTGCCGAGAGCAGTCGGATTATTAGGCGAAATCTTCGCAATGCGTCAATGCGGCGCTCCCTGCGCTCGGCTTTCCTCTTGTGCGCTCACGCAAGGCGCGCTTTAAGCGGGCGCATGGATGCTTCGTACCGGGATGTTCCGGTGCGACAATAGGCTGCCGCCGCAATCCCGCCCGACCTGCGGCACGGCCTTGAAAGCGTCAAGAAAACCCATCAAGCTGTTGATGTTGGCAAGGGATTTCGGCGCACCCTGCCCGTCTCCAGGAACCAGCGCCCGCAACGACCCCAGCGACATCCACCATATGTCCGTGACCATGGCCCAAGGAATGAGGCGCCTCGGGACGCCGATTGCGGCGCTGCTCGGGTTGGCGCTGGCCGGTCTGGTGGCAAGTTCCTGGCTCGTCAACCGCGATGCGCTGCGCAGCGCGATCGAAGCCCAGATCCGCGCCGTGACCGGGCTCGATCTCATCGTCAAAGGCAACATCGACGTCTCGGTGTTTCCCGTCAGCTACGTATCCTTCCATGACGTCGGCCTGAAGGGCGGCGGCACCGACGATCCCGCACTGAAGGTCGACGTGCTGACGGCGAATCTGCGGCTGCTGCCGTTGCTGTTGCAACGCTTCGAGATCGCCGACGTGATGATGCTGCGGCCGCAGATTCACGTCGTGCGCGACCCGGACGGCACCAGCAACTGGACACCATTCATCCAGACCATCACGCGGACCATGCGCCCCGGCGCCGAGAGCCAAATGTCGTTCTCGGAAATCCGGATTCAGGACGGCATCCTGGCATTCGAGGATGGCGCCAGCCAGGCTGCCGAGAAGCTTGACGATATCGATCTGTCGCTGGCCTGGCCCTCGATCTCGCGCTCCTTCGCCGCGACAGGACAATTCGATTGGCGCGGCGAGCGCATCGAAGGCTCGGTCAGCATCAGCGACTTTCTCGCCGCCCTCTCGGGCGACCGCTCAGGCCTGAAGATGCGGCTTGCAAGCCCGCCGCTGAAGCTCGCCTTCGACGGCACGGTGGCCAACCGCACCAGCGCGCTGATGGAGGGCACGCTGACGGTCGACAGCCCGTCGCTGCGCGACGCGCTGCGCTGGACCGGACAGACGCCGCTCGGCGCCGGCGGCTTCGGCCGCTTCGCGCTACGGGCGCGCGCCAACGTGGTCGGCGCCTCGATTGCGCTCACCAACGTCAATGTCGAGCTCGACGGCAACACCGCTGAAGGCGTGATGACCTACAGCAACAATGGTCGCCCGACCCTGCAGGCGACGCTTGCGGCCGATGCCCTCGATTTCACGCCTTACATGTCGACCTTCCGCCTGCTCGCCAACGGCGCACGCGACTGGAACCGGCAGATGTTCGACCTCAAGGCGCTGTCGACCACCGACCTCGACATGCGTCTGTCGGCAGCCAGGGTCACGGTCGGCCCTTCCAGACTCGGCCGCACCGCATTCGGCGCGAACCTGCGCAATGGGGTGCTAGCGCTCTCGGTCGGCGAGGCGCAGATGTATGGCGGCATCGTGCGGGGCTCGTTCGGAATCGGGCGCGCCGATACGATGGCCGACGTCAAGGCTGAATTGCAATTCACCGACGTCGACTTGCAGGCCTGCGCCAACGAACTGTTCGGCATCTCCTCGCTCTCCGGCCGCGGCAATCTCAGCGTCTCGCTGACGGCATCCGGATCGAGCCCGTTCGGCTTGGCGCAGTCACTTGACGGCAGCGCCACGTTGAACGGTCATGACGGCGCGATCGCGGGCTTCAATGTCGAGCAGCTATTGAAGCGGCTGGAGCGGCGACCGCTGTCCGGCAGCGGCAATTTCCGCTCCGGCTCGACGCCCTACGACAACCTCACCGTCGCAGTGAAGTTCTCCGACGGCGTCGCCACCGCGGACGACATCCGAGTCGAAGGACCGACCGCGCGTATCAGCATGACTGGCACCGCCTCGGTGCCGACGCGTGAATATGATTTCAAGGGCGTCGCCAGCCTGCCGCAGGCGGCGAATGGCGGCAGCACTTTCGAGCTGCCGTTCGTGGTGCAGGGACCGTGGGAAGACCCGCTGATCTTCCCCGATCCGGAAAGCCTGATCCGCCGCGCACCGGCGGCGGCTCCGCTGCTCGATGCCGTCAAAGACAAGAAGACAAGGGATGCGGTGCGCTCGGTGCTCGAGCGCTTCACCGGCGGCCTGAAGCCGGCGCCGACGCCACAGGAAAGCCCGACGCCGACACCGAGCGAGACCCCGTCCGCGACCGATCAGGCCAAGCCGAATTAACCAAAACGGCGCGACGACGCAGTCCACACGACCTATGTCTGAGAAGACCAAGCTAGATCAGCCCTGGTCCGTGCGCTAGTGTCCCGGCCTTGAACCGATCGGACAAGATCGGCCAACAGGGAGAGACACGTGAAATCCAAAGGAATGGGTGCGCTGATCCTCGCAGTTGCGACTGCAGGGTCCTTTTGCGTTGCGGCACCGGCCATCGCCCAGGACACTATCACCATCTGGTGGGGCAAGGGCTTCTACAAGTCCGAAGACGATGCGCTGCTCAACGTCGTGAAGAAGTTCGAGGCCAAGACCGGCGTCAAGGTCGAACTGTCGCAATACGCGATCCAGGACATGATTCCGAAGACGGTCGCCGCAATGGATTCCGGCACCGTGCCCGATGTCGCCTATTCCGACACCTACGACGTGCAGGCGCAGGGCAAATGGGCCTATGAAGGCAAGCTCGAGGATCTCTCGGACATCCTGCTGCCGATGAAGGACGCGTTCGCGCCGAACACGCTCGAGACCGCCAATCTCTACAACGGCGTCACCAAGAAGAAGGCCTATTACGGCTTTCCGCTGAAGCAGCAGAGCATGCACGTGCAGATCTGGGGCGACCTGCTGGCGAAGGCCGGCTTCAAGCAGGGCGATATTCCGAACAAGTGGGAGGACTACTGGTCGTTCTGGTGCGACAAGGTGCAACCAGCGATCCGCAAGGCCACCCACGAGCGTATCTACGGCGTTGGCCAGCCGATGGGCGTCGAATCCACCGACTCCTTCCAGTCGTTCTACACCTTCATGGACGCCTACAACGTCAAGCTGGTCGACGACGACGGCAAGCTCACGGTCGACGATCCGAAGGTGCGCGACGGCCTGATCCATGCGCTGAAGGATTACACCGACACCTACATCAAGGGCTGCACACCGCCCTCCTCCACCACCTGGAAGGATCCCGACAACAACGTCGCCTTCCACAACAAGACGATCGTGATGACGCACAATTTCACGATTTCGATCGCCGCCAAGTGGTTCGAGGATTCCACCAATCCCGCCCTGACACCCGAGCAGCGCGCCGCCGGCAAGAAAGCCTATGAGCAGGACATCATCACCGCGTCCTTCCCCAACAAGCCCGACGGCACGCCGATCAGGTATCGTTCCGACGTCAAGACCGGCCTGATCTTCGCCAATGCCAAGCACAAGGAGCAGGCGAAGGAATTCGTCAAGTTCCTGATGCAGGAAGAGAACCTCGGACCTTACGTCGAGGGGGCGCTGGGCCGCTGGTTCCCGGTGACGAAAGCTGGACAAGCCAGCCCGTTCTGGCAGGCCGACCATCACCGCAAGGCGGTCTACACCCAGTTCATGGGCGGCACCACGCCGTTCGACTTCACCAAGAACTACAAGTTCACCATCCTCAACAACGAGAACGTCTGGGCCAAGGCGATGAACCGTGTGGTCAGCGAGAAGGTGCCGGTCGACAAGGCCGTCGACGAGCTGATCGCGCGCATCAAGGAGGTCGCGGGCTAGAAGCTAGGCAAACTGCGCGTTGGTCACCACCGGCGTCGTCCCGGCGAACGCCGGGACCCATAACCACCGGCCGTCGTGGCGACGCAAAGTCGGCAGACAGCATCTTCGAACACGAACGCCGGGGCGTATGGGTCCCGGCGTTCGCCGGGACCCATTGAATAAGCGGCAAGAGCAGCTCAAGAGTAACTAACAATGGCCATCACGCTTTCAGCATCCGATCTGGCAGTTGCACCGCGCACCCCGCGGCTGACGACGCCGCAGGTCTGGGGCATCGTGATGCTGGCGCCCTATCTTCTCGTCTTTCTTGCTTTCGTGGTCTATCCGGTCGGCTATGGGCTGTGGCTGGCGCGCCATCCGGCGAGCTATGTCGCGCTCTACAACGACCCGATCTTCGCGCGCACCGTCGTCAACACGCTGATCTTCCTGCTCATCGGCATCAATATCAAAATGCTGATCGCGCTGTTCCTGTCCGGCTTCTTCGTGCAGCAGCGCGCCTGGATCCGATGGTTGTCGGTGATCTTCATCCTGCCCTGGGCGGTGCCCTCGATCCCGACCATCCTGTCGGTACGCTTTATGTTCAATCCCGAATGGGGCGTGATCAACCAGCTGATCTTCCAGTTCACCGGTGACGACGGCCCGAACTGGCTGAACAATCCGGCGATCGCACTGACCATGGCGATCGGCGTGCACATCTGGAAATCGCTGCCGTTCTGGACTCTGATCCTGATGACCGGGCGGCTCGCGATCTCGAACGATCTGTTCGAGGCCGCCGATGTCGACGGTGCCGGCTGGTGGCAGAAATTCCGCTATATCACCTGGCCGTCGATGCAGACGCTCTACGTCACCTGCACGCTGCTGTCGATGATCTGGACGCTCGGCGATTTCAACAGCGTCTACCTGCTGACCGGCGGCGGCCCCGCCGACCTGACCCACGTGCTGTCGACGCTCGGCATCCGCTACCTGCGACTCGATCAGCTCGACCTGGCGATGGCCTCGATCGTCTGCGCCATGCCGCTGGTGCTACCCTTGGTCTACTTCATGATGAAACGGCTCTCCCGATGAAGCTCTCAGGCATTGCCGGAATCAACTGGCGCGACATCACCTGGCGTGACATCGGCACCGAGTCGGGGCTGCTCCTGATCGGCATCCCGGTCTTCATCTGGACCATGATCCCGATCTATCACATGTTCCTGTTCGCGATCTCGCCGAAGGAGGATGCGTTCTCCGGCAAGATATGGCCGGAGCATCCGACCCTGCACAATTTCGAGATCGTGTTCCGTGAGCAGCATTACTTCCTGCGCGACTTCTGGGTGCAGTTCGGCAACTCCGTGCTGATCGCGGCCGCCGTCGGCGCGCTGACGCTGATGATCGCGACCTGTGCGGCGTTCGCAATCTCGCGGCTGAAGGTGCCCGGCAGCCGGATGGTGATGAACCTGGCGCTGTTCACCTATTTCATCCCGGCCGCATTTCTGGCCGTGCCGATGTATCGCACCATGGGCAAATACGGCCTGCTCAACAACAAATGGTCACTGATCCTCGCCATGGTGACGATCGCCTCGCCTTACGCGATCTGGGTGCTGAAGCAGGCCTCAGACAAGCTGCCGGCCGAGCTCGACGAGGCCGCCGTGATGGATGGCGCCAGCCCCTTGCAGATCTTCCGCCTGGTCTATTTACC
>NZ_JBARGP010000641.1:0-2641 GCF_049798375.1 Bradyrhizobium sp. | reverse complement strand
AGGATGCCGCGGCGCTGCTGCGCATCCTGACGCCGACCTTGAAATTCCGCGCCACCCGCGATGCGCGGAAAGTCTGCGGCGATGCCTTGGAGATGCGCGGCGGCATCGGCTATGTCGAGGAGTTCGCGACCGCGCGGCTGCTGCGCGACGCGCATCTCGGCTCGATCTGGGAAGGCACCGGCAACATCGTCGCGCTCGATGCGTTGAAGCGTGCGGTCGGCCGCCATGGCGCGGAATCGGCGCTCGCGGCCGATCTGCATGCGCGGCTCGATGAGAGCAACACGGTGCCGCAAGGTTGGCGCGATCGTCTGCGCGGCCTGGTCGATCGCAGTATCGGCTTTGCGCGCGAGGTCGCCGGTCGGCCTGAGAACGAAGCCGAGGCGCGGCGCGCCACCAGCCTGCTCTACCATGTCGCCAGCGCTGTCACCTTGGCGTGGGAAGCCCAGCGCATTCACGAGATGCGCGGCGATGCGCGCCGGCTGCTGCTCTCCAGGCTCGTGGTCGAACATCGGCTTGCGCCATCGGATCCGTTCCGGGTTGCGGAAAATAGGACCGACGATGCGATCGCAAGCTGTTTGCTGGACGATCGCGCTGTGAGAATGGAGAAGGTTGGCGAACTGCTGTTGGCGCAGTAGGCTCCGCTTACGCGCGAGAAAAACCATCAAAAAATTCAGGGAGGATGCGATGAAGGCTGCTGTGCTGATGGAGGTCAACAAGCCCTTGGTGATCGAGGACGTCAGCGTGCCGAAGCCGGGGCCGCGCGAGGTGCTGATCCGCACGTCCGTTGCCGGCCTCTGCCATTCCGACCTGCATTTCATGGAAGGGCTTTATCCGCATCCGCTGCCGGCCGTGCTCGGCCATGAGTCGGCCGGCATCGTCGAGCAGGTCGGCTCCGACGTCAGCTATGTGAAGCCCGGCGATCACGTCGTCACTTGCCTCTCGGTGTTCTGCGGCACCTGCGACAATTGCAGCACGGGCCGGCCGGTGCTGTGCACCGACACCACGGTGAAGATGCAGCCAGGCCAGTCCAACCGCCTGTCGTGGTCACGCTCCGAGAAGCTGCACCAGTTTCTCAACCTGTCGTCGTTCGCCGAGCAGATGCTGGTGCACGAGAACGCGATCGTGAAGATCCGCAACGACATGCCGCTCGATCTCGCGGCCTTGATCGGCTGTGGCGTGATCACCGGCTATGGTGCCGTCGTGAACACCGCGAAGGTGACGGCGGGTGAGACCGTGGCCGTGATCGGTTGCGGCGGCGTCGGCATGGCCGCGATCAACGGCGCCGAGATCGCTGGCGCCGGCCGCATCATGGCCATCGACACCAACCCGGCCAAGCTGCAGCTCGCCACCAAGCTGGGCGCGACCGACATCATCAATCCCGCCGATGGCGACGTGGTGGCGCAGGTGCGCGAGATCACCAAGGGCGGCGTGCATCACGCCTTCGAGGTGCTCGGCCGCAAGGAGACCGCCGAGCAGGCCTTTGCCATGCTGGCACCCGGCGGCACCGCGACCATCGTCGGCATGATCCCGTTCGGCCAGAAGATCGAGCTGCACGGCTTCGACTTCCTCAGGGAACGCCGGATTCAAGGCTCGTCGATGGGCTCGAACCATTTCCGCGTCGACATGCCGCGGCTGATCGAGTTCTACTTGCGCGGCAAGCTGCATCTCGAGGACTGGATTTCGGCCAAGCTCAAGCTGAGCGAGATCAACGAGGGCTTTGCCAACATGAAGGCGGGAAAGACCTTGCGCAGCGTCATCATGTTCGATGCGTAACCATGATTGACGTCATTCCGGGGCAGCCCGCAGGGCTGAACCCGGAATCTGGAGATGATAGCGCGAGATTCCGGGTTCGCGCTTCGCGCGCCCCGGAATGACAAAGAGGATCAATCCGCAAACATCGGCGGCGGCACGAAGCCGCCGAACTCGCGCTCGATCAGCTCGGCGAGCTTCAGCGGCGTGCGGTCCTCCAGCCATGGCCCGACGATCTGCGCGCCGACCGGCAGGCCATCAGCAAGGCCGAGCGGAATCGCGGTCGCCGGCAGCCCCGGCAGGGTGGCGATGCCGGGCCAGGCGAGCTGGTCGGTATAGACGTGATCGACGCCGTCGATCTTGATGCGGCGCTGCTCCTGGTCCGGCGAATGATCGTGCGGGAAGGCGGGCGTCGGCATGATCGGGCAGATCACGGCATCGAAGCTGTTGAACAGCTCGCGCCATTGCGCGCGCAGCCGCGCCCGGGCTCCGTCGGCCATCACCCAGTCGCGGTGGCTGAGCGACATGCCACGTAGCCGCTCGACACCAAGCCCGCTGGCCTCCGGCGGCAGCTTCGCGACTGCGGTCTTGACGCCGTCATAGCTCTCCTGCGGGAAAGTGCCGCCGATAAACGACAGCAGCATGCGCATATACAGCCGGCTCGACGCCGCGAAGTCCGGCAGCAGCGGGCTTTCCCTCACGACATTGACGCCGGCTTTCTCGAGATTGCCCGCCAGCGTCTCGATCGCGCCGCGCACCGCCTTATCCGTCGGCATCACCGGGTCGGTCGCGATCAGCAGCACGCGGAAATCTTTCAAGGTCATGTGGCGCGGCGCCGGCAGCTCCAGCCGGTAGGCCTTGCCGGCCTCGAGCGGATCGGGGCCGGCGATGA
>NZ_JBARGP010000640.1:0-2245 GCF_049798375.1 Bradyrhizobium sp. | reverse complement strand
GTGGGCGCCACCGCCACCGCCACCGCCGCGGCCAAAACCTTGTGCATAGCTTGCCGTGCTTGCCGCCAACGGCAGAATCAGTGCCACCGCTGTCGTGGCGACGAATGTTTTCAGGTTGCTCATCGATTGGACTCCATCACGAGGAAAACGACCTAACACGCGGCGTTGCCGGTCGTTCCCGGCTCGCATCGTCGCAAGCCTGCAATCGCAGGGTTTTGCGCATCGTGCTGCCATGGAGATGAACACTGGTTCAGAATGCGACATCGTCGGCCGCGGCAGTACTGGACAATCCTGCCGCAGGGTGGCATCAGAGCCTCAACCGCCACCCAACCGGCTGCTCGCACACATGAAACAGTTCTTCCTCAAGCTCTTCACGTGGTGGAATGGCCAGACCTTCGGGACACAGCTGTGGACCTGGAGATTCGGTGAGCTGGTCGGCGAGGACGAGCAGGGCAATCGCTACTACCGCACGGCCGGCGGCAAGATCGATCCGGTGCTGCACTTCGAGCGCCGCTGGGTGATCTATAACGGTGTCGCCGAGGCCAGCCGTATTCCGCCGTCCTGGCACGCCTGGATGCACCATACAGTCGACGTTCCGCCGACACTGGACGGCTACAAGCCGCGGGAGTGGGAAAAGCCGCATCAGCCGAATCTCACCGGCACGCCGCGCGCATATCGGCCGAGCGGCTCGACGCTGGCGAGCGGCCGTCGCCCGAAGGCGACCGGCGACTACCAGCCTTGGACGCCCGGCAGCTAAATTCAAGCGTACATCCGTTCATCGACCCTGGTTCCCAGCTGTGAATAGCGGGAAGTGCGGGGAGTATTCGCGTTTTGCGCGAGCGCTGACGTTGCGCGATTGCGCCGGCTGCGGCTGAATGAAGCCGTCTTGCGAAGGTGGTTTCAAAATCACTGCGACGGTTCAGGACGCGGAATCGCGACCGTTCCTGATGTGCAGCGGCAACCCGATCAGGATCCCCGTGATCGAGGAGATCAATCCCTTGGTCATGCAAGGCCTGTAATCGCCCGGCAGGATGTGGTGCCGTCGTAAGACCAGGAAAGGCCGCTGGGGCAACCCAGCGGCCTTTTTCTTCTGTCTTGCTCTTCTCTCCTGCTCAGGCGGGAGCCTTCAGACGCCAAGCTTCAGGCCAGCCTTGAAACGCTGCGCGGCGCGGGCCACGGCTTCGCGGCGGCGCTGCTGGAATGGCGCCATCCGCTCCCGTGTCAGCGCCAGCACGGCAGGCGAGGCGGTCTCCGGCGCGCCGGAGTTGAACGGCGGCGCCGGATTGTACTCGATCACCAACTGGATCGCTTCGGCGGTCGGCTGGTCGGCCAGAATCGACACCAGGCTCAGCGCGAAATCGATGCCCGCGGTGACGCCGCCGCCGGTGACCCGGTTGCGATCGATGCAGACCCGCTCGGTCGACAGTGTCGCGCCGAACGGCGCCAGACAATCGCGCGCGGCCCAATGGGTGGTGGCCCGATAGCCGTCGAGCAGGCCGGCTGCGCCCAGCGCCAGCGCTCCCGTGCAGACCGACGTGACATAGCGGGCGCCTTCGGCCTGATGCCTCAGGAAGCCGAGCACGTCCTGGTCATTGACGATGTCGTCGACGCCGGCGCCGCCCGGCACGCAGACGACATCGAGCTGCGGACAATCGGCGAAGGTCGTGGTCGGGGTGAGCGTCAGCACGGAATCGGTCGGGACCGGTTCGATCCGCTTCCACAGCAGATGGACCACAGCGCCCGGCACCCGGGCGAACACCTGTACCGGACCGGTGAGATCGAGTTGGGTGAGCTTCGGAAACAGGACGAAGCCAATCTGGAGCGGGGCAGCCATGACGCGCGTCCTTCGAAAGGAGGGAAAAGAGGCTTGACGGGAGGTACCGTGGCATGATCGCTTTGTGTCTGGAATGGCAGAATTCCCTCGTTTTCGGTCGTAACCGGAAGGCCTGCAGACAATGATTGGCGTGCTGATCTTTCCCGACTTCCAGCTGCTCGACGCGTCCGGCCCGATCTCGGTGTTTGAGATCGCCGCGCGTTATGCGCGCCGCTCGCCCTCGATCAAACTGATTGCCGCCGAGCCCGGCCCGGTCCGCTCCTCGTCCGGCGTCGAGATGCTGGCGCGCAAGTTCGGCGCGGCAGGCGCGCTGTCCACCCTGATCATCGCCGGCGGGGACGGCGTCGAGGCGGCATCGCGCAACGCCTGCACGCTCGGCTTCGTGCGCAGCGCGGCCCGCCGCGGCATCCG
>NZ_JBARGP010000639.1:0-5753 GCF_049798375.1 Bradyrhizobium sp. | reverse complement strand
TGCCGCTTCAGCCACGGAATCTCTTCGGTCGGGCCGAGCCGCAGCGCATGCGGGCCGTTGCAGACAATGGCGTCAAGCAATGAAGGCACATCGGCTGGTGTCACCGGGCCGAAAGCGACGCGACCGTCCGGCGTGGCGAACTCGACCAGCGGCTCCAGCCAGCACATGCCGCGCGAGCCGTTCCGTACGATCTCGATCGCAAGGCCGCGCTCGGCGGCAGTCGCCTGCAGCGCCTCGGCGACTTCGTCAGCGCCGACCGAGAGCGCGGCGGCATCGCAGGGAACAAAAAGACGCAGGGTCATCGCTGGGCCTCCGAGATCAAGGCATCGATACGGGCCTCGTCGAGACGCCCGATCAGTCGACCGTCGAGCGTCGCGGACGGGGCCGTGGCACAAAGGCCGAGGCAGTAGATCGGCTCCAGGGTAACGCGCGCGTCGGCCGTGGTGTTGCCGAGGCTGACGCCGAGCTTGGCTTCCGCGCGTGCGGCCAGCGCATCGCCGCCGGCGGCCTGGCAGGCCTCGGCGCGGCACAGCTTCAGCACGTGGCGGCCGGCCGGCTTGTGACGGAAATCATGGTAGAAGGTGAAGACGCCGTAGACTTCGGCGCGCGACAGGTTGAGCTCGGAGGCGATCATCGGCAGCGCCGCTTCGGGCACATAGCCAAACGCCTCCTGGAGCGCGTGCAGAATCACCAGGGTGGCCCCTTCGACCTTGCCGTGCTCGGAGATGATCGCGGCGCCGCGCGCCGCCTCCCAGGGTTCGTAGACCGGCGTCATCCGCAATTCCAATCGGTGCGTTGTGAGATTTTTCACAACAATTGGAATTGCCCTAAATATCAATAAAGCTGTCTCATGCTGCGATAGCGAAACGCAATCGAGAGATGACTAAAATGAGGCAGGACCAGCGTTTTTCGCGTCCGCCTGCATGCGCCTGCGTCTTTTACCGATGCCTATTTCGCAGTTGCCGTGATAATGACGGAGCTCATTCCCTCAATCCTCGGAAGGCCGTTGTCGTGATCGACAAGCTTGAACTTTTGCTCGCGCTCGCCAAGGAGCGGCACTTCGGTCGCGCCGCGGAGACCTGCGGCGTGACCCAGCCGACGATGTCGACCAGCATCAAGCAGCTCGAGGAAATCCTCGGCGTGGTGCTGGTGCAGCGCGGCTCACGCTTCCAGGGTTTTACGCCGGAAGGCGAGCGCACGCTGGACTGGGCGCGGCGGATCGTGGGCGATTACCGCGCAATGAAGCAGGAGATCAACAGTCTCAAGGACAAGCTATCGGGCGAGTTGCGGATCGCGGCGATCCCGACCGTGCTCGGCATGGTGGCCTCGCTGACCACGCCATTCCGCGCACGGCATCCGGATGTCAGCTTCCGCATTGTGTCCTGCACCTCCGCGGACGTGCTCGGGCTGTTGGAAAATCTCGAGGTCGATGCCGGGCTGACCTATCTGGAGAACGAGCCGCTCGGCAAGGTCCGCACCATTCCGCTCTACAATGAGAGCTATCGCCTGTTGACCGCGCCGGATGCGATGTTCGGCGATCGCGATCAGGTGACGTGGGCGGAGGTCGCGCAGGTGCCGCTGTGCCTTTTGACCTCGGACATGCAGAACCGCCGCATCATTGATCGCGCGCTGCGTTCGGTTGGCGGCGAGGCGACGCCAACATTGACGTCGAACTCACTGCTCGTGCTCTACACCCACGTCAAGACCGGGCGCTGGGCCAGTGTGATGCCGGCCAAGCTCGCCGAGACGCTGGGCTTGCCCGACAAGGTGCGCTCGATCCCGATTGTCGATCCCGTCGTCAATTACAGCGTCGGCATGGTGATCCCGCAGCGCGACCCGATGACGCCGCTGATCGCAGCCCTGGTACAGATCGCGCGCGAGGTCGCACCAAGCCTGCAGGTGTGATGATTTCGTAGGCCGGACGAGCGCAGCGACATCCGGATTTCGCTTCCTGCATGTCGCTTCGCTCATGCAAGCTATGGCACGGCGGCTCACACGCGCCGCCCACGCAGAGCTGCCACCAGCTCGATCGCCAGTGCGCCGGCTGCCGCCGCCGCACCGATCGCGAACAGCATTCCATAATGGCCGCCGCTGTGCGCGAAGCCCCAGGAGAGGCCGTACGCGCCCAGCGCTTGGAACAGTGCGAAGCTCGTGGTGGCCTGCGCCCATGCCGCGCGCTGGTCGGTGCTGCTGTGAGGGATCAGCTCATGAATGCGGCCGAGCACCAGCGGCACGATGCCGGGCGTGAAAGCGCCGACGACGACGCTGGAGACGATCAGCACGGCCGGTGCAGCGCTGAATGCCGGCAAGGCGACCGCGACAGCCTGGATCAGGAACGCAGCACGCAAGGCCGGGCCGAAGCCGGCACGGTCGGCGAGGTGTCCCGTCAGCAGCGGGCCGACGATCGCGCCGAGACCATACAGCACCCAATAGGCCGATCCGGCCGCGATGCCTTGTCCGAGCCCGCGCGCGACGTAGTCGACCAGGAATACCATGTGCGGCACCAGCGCCACGGCGTTGAGCCCGTACTCCGCACACAGCATCGTGACCAGAGCGGACGATGTGTGCTGTGCCGGCTGATGATTGGCGAGCGCTTCCGTGCTGCGCGCTTCGACAGGCCAGGCGCGCCAGCTCAGCAAAGTCAGCAGCGCCGATAATGCGCCCAGTGCGAGCCAGGTCTCAGTTAATCCCTGTCGCAGCAACAGCGGCACCAACGTGCCCGATGCGGCAATGCCTAATCCGACGCCGGCAAAGATCACGCCGCCGATCAGGCCTTTCTTGTCAGCCGGTGTGTGCGGCAGGATCGTCGAGGCGGCGAGCACCATGATCACGCCGCCCGTCAATCCGGCCAGCACGCGCCAGCCGAAGAACCAGGCGAATGACAACGGTGTCGCGCAGGCGACGCAGCACAGCGAGGCCAGCAGCATCATCACGCGCAGGCTGGCGATGGCGCCGATCCGTGCGGCCAGCCGACGCGCGATCAGGGCGCCACCGAGATAACCGGCGAGATTGGCCGCGCCGAGATAGACGGCGTCCGACGGCGCGAACCATTTGGCCGCGATCAGGGCCGGGATCAGCGGCGTGTAGGCGAAGCGGGCAAGCCCGAGGCCGACCAGCGAGGCACAGAGGCCCGCCAGCGCGTATAGCCACAATGGCTCACGCACGCGCTTGTGATGCGCGTGTGATCGATGATGATCGTTGAGACGAAAGCTCGACATGGACATGGTAGTAACGGCCCGGACCGTGCCTGAAAAATGGTTTGCCGTGATGAGAGCCATCGCTGGACGCGATGGCAAGGTAAGCGGGCGCCGCGCGTCAGCCGGCGCCCGGGGTCATCAATGGCCAGCGCTCTGGCCGCCATCCACATGGAGGATTTCGCCGGTCACGAACGGTGCGCGCTCGAGATACAGCACGGCCTCAACGATGTCGCTGGTCTCGCCCATGCGTCCCATCGGATGCAGCTTGGCGAGGAAGTCGTGCGTCTCGCTCCCGTGCATCGGCGTCTTGATCACGCCCGGCGACACCGCGTTGACGCGGACGCCGCGGCCGGCAAATTCGATCGCGAGCGATTTGGTCGCCGCGCTCAGCCCGCCTTTGGTGAGCGAGGCGAGCACCGAGGGCACGTTGCTGTTGGCGTGCTCGACCAGCGTGGTCGTGATCTGCACGATGTGTCCGGATCCTTGCTTCAGCATCTGCCGCGCCACGCGCTGGGTCAGGTGAAAGAACCCCGTGACATTGATACCGAGGATCTTTGCGTAATCCTCATCGGTGTAGTCGGTGAACGGCTTGGCGATGAAGATGCCGGCATTGTTGACCAGCGTATCGATGCGCCCGAACCGCGCCAGCGCCTGGCTCACGACGCGTTTGGCCGTGGTGGGATCGGCGACATCGCCGGCGACCGCCAGCACATCCGGATCGGACGATGGCGCAATCGCACGTGAGTTTGCCACCACGCGATAGTCGCGATCGCGAAAGCCGCGCACGAGCGCCTCGCCGATGCCCTGCGACGCGCCGGTGATGATGGCAACCTTTTGTTCCGAACCCATGATGAGCCTCCCTTGTGGTGTTGCAATCGTAACGACGTCGGCGTCATACGATGCGGTGTCCGGAAGGTAGGTAGGTTTGCCGGAGATCCAAAGACACGTCAGTCGGCGGACACTCTTCCGCGAATCGAGCGAATGGACTTGCCGCCGTCCTTTGCCTCGCGCGACAGCCGCTCGAAATAGCGCTTCAGCCGCGGCACGGCGAAGTCGACGAAGGCGCGCACCTTCGGGACAGCAAGCCGGCCTTGCCGTGTCAACAGATGCGCTGGCAGCGGCGGGTACTCGTCCCGTTCGAGCAGGATCCTGACGCGCTTGTTCCGGATTTCATCTCCGAGATGGTAGGAGAACAGCCGTGTCACACCGTTGCCTTCGGCGGCCGACGCCACGGCCGCGCGCACCGTATTCACCACCAGTCGCGGCGTGAACTGGACCGTCCGCGGCACCGCGGAGCCGTCGCGCGGCGGGAAGCTCCAGGAGTCCTGGCCGAAATGCGTCATCGCGATGATGCGGTGTTTCGTCAGGTCGGATGGCTCGTTGATCACGGGATTGCGCGCGAGATAGGCGGGCGCCGCCGCGACCACGCGGCGGACCTCGCCGAGGCGGAGCGCGACGAAACTTGAATCGGCCAGGTGCGCGATGCGCAGCGCGACGTCGATGCCTTCGTCGATCAGGTTGACCGGCCGGTCCAGCAGCAACAGCCGCACCGTGACCGTCGGGACCTCGTTCATGAACGCGTCGAGCACGGGCCGCAAGATGTCTTCCCCGGTGATGACCGGCGCTGTCAGCGTCAAGGTCCCGCGCGGGGCTGTGCGCTCGCCGGCGGCCGCCATGTCGGCCTCGTCGAGCTCGGTCAGCACGCGCCGGCAGGCCGCCGCGTAGCGTTCGCCGGCCTCGCTGAGCTTCAGCGAACGCGTCGTCCGGTGCAACAGCTCGGTGCCGACATGCGCTTCGAGAAAGGCGATGGCGCGGCTCACCGCCGCCGCAGAGCGGCCCAGCCGCCGGCCCGCGCCGGCCAGGCTCCCCTCGTCGACCGCCGACACGAGCACCTTCATGGCATCGATGCGATCCATCAGCATCGTCTCCGGAACGCGAGCGCGGACCAGTCGCGCGTCAAGCGTCTACTTGAGCCGATTGATTTCTCAACGTCAAACCGCTGTCATTCCGGAGCCCCACGGAGGGGTGAGCCCGGAACGACGACAGAGGCGCCTCGTGTCGAGATCGTCATTGCAGAGTGTGGCCCCGAAGCGCGCGGCGACATCCGCGTCCGAATCCCGCCTACCGCTTTGCTCAAGCGGGCTGTGGTCGCATCATTTGCTACGCCGGGCTCACGCGCCAGATGCAGTTGCCGACGTCATCGGCGACCAGCAGCGAACCGTCGGGACCCAGCGTAACGCCGACCGGGCGGCCGTAGGAGACGCTTTCGTCGGGCGCGAGGAAGCCGGAGAGAACATCGCGCGCCGGGCCTGCCGGCCTGCCGTTTTCGAACGGGATGAACACGACCTTGTAACCGCTGAGCTTGCTGCGATTCCACGAGCCGTGCTGGCCGATCACCATGCCGTCGGGGAAGCCGGGCAGGTGGCCTGCCGGCAGCCAGCACAGGCCGAGCGAAGCGGTGTGGCCACCGAGCGCGTAGTCCGGCTGCAGCGCCTTGGCCACCATGGCCGGGTCCTGCGGCACGCGGTCGTCCACCGTCTTACCCCAATAGCAATA
>NZ_JBARGP010000638.1:0-1977 GCF_049798375.1 Bradyrhizobium sp. | reverse complement strand
CATGATGATTTGATTTAAGGTTGGATCGACAACCTCACCCCGTCATTGCGAGCTCTTGCGAAGCAATCCAGGGCTCGCGAAGAAAGACTGGATTGCTCTTATGTCCTTAGTCAAGTGGTGGAGCAATGCTTTACGATGGCGCAGGCATGGGAGCGTGCGCGATGGATGGATGAGCGTGCAAGGGTGGGAACGAAGCCTTGAGACGTCGGTGATCATTCTCTCATTCGCGGATTTTGACCGCAGATCCGAAGTTCCGTCTGGGGCTGTCCTGAGTCTTCGTTCGGGCGTCGATCGCATTCTGATCGGCCACTAGCAATCCTCGGGAGTTCCCCTGCCGTGGCTTCGTCCCCGCCCTTGCACGATGTCTGTGTTCGCCGGACCTGAGCCCCGGCGCCGGGCTCCCTTGTTGGAGTGTTCGATCAAGCCTCAGTTCGCTTGGGTGGGGGACAGTGCGACCTCGCGGCTGA
Source organism: Bradyrhizobium sp. (assembly GCF_049798375.1). GTDB lineage: Bacteria > Pseudomonadota > Alphaproteobacteria > Rhizobiales > Xanthobacteraceae > Bradyrhizobium. Next base: position 1,510 of record NZ_JBARGP010000638.1, on the reverse strand, counting down.
CCGCCCAGATGAAGCCGGCGAGCTCGCGCGCCAGCGCGGTGATGACGACGGTCTTCAGCTTGCCGCGGCGGAGCAATGCCCGGTAACGGGCGTAGAGCCGCGTCTGCGCCTTCCAGGCGATCGTGCGCACGGCCGGCGGAGCGGCCTCGACCCTCGGCTGCTTGGCCCGGCCGACGCGTGGCGGATAACGATAGCTCCAGGCGCTCTCGACCAGAACGCGACGCGCCCGCCGATTACCGGCTTTGGTGATCGGTCCACGCCTGATCGTTTCACCGGTCGAGTTCTCGCTCGGCACCAGACCGAGATAACCCATCAGCTCGCGCGGCGTGCGAAAGCGCGACAGATCGCCGATCTCGGCCAGGAAGGTCGCCGCCGATACCAGATCGATCCCGCGCAACGCCATCAAAGCGGTCACCACCGGTTCGAGCGACCACTCCGGCACCGCGGCGCGGATCGCTTCCTCCAGGCGCTGGATCCGCTCCTGCACCTGGCGCAGTGCCAACAGCATCTCCTCGAACACAATGCGTTGCTCGGGTTGAGCGAGTTCCTGCTTGCTCAGCCACGCCCAATGCGCCTTGCCCCACTTCGACTTGCCCGGGTAATGGCGCCCCAGACGTAGCAGCAGCGCCGTCACTTGCTGGCACTTGGCACGCTGATCGGCCACGGCTGTGTCACGCGCCCGGGTCAGATCGCGCATCGCTTCGTGCCGCTCGTCGGGAACCCATACTGCCGTTAGTTCGCCGGCCCGCAGCAACTTGGCCAGCCCCACCGCATCCCGCCGGTTGGTCTTTACCCGATCGCCCGGCTTCTTCGGGATCAGCGAGGGCGCCACGACATCGCAGCGATGACCGAGATCGCTAATGAGGCGGTGCACACCGTACCCGGTCGGCCCTGCTTCGTAGCAGAACGTCAGTCGCCCGTACTTCCCTGATAGCTTCTTTACCAGCCGCCGCACCGCCGTCGGCGTATTGTCGATCTCGCCAAAAAAGCGCACGTCGCCTGCACGCCCGCCCTCGGCGATGGCTACCGCGTTGCGCAACTTCGAGGTATCAAATGCAACGTAAGCTTCGCTATAATTCGCCATGACTCGCCTCCTTGCGATGAGGCTCTGCCCGGCCAATCCGGGCAACCCTCGCACCTCGCAAATGGGGCGAGTCGCCTCTTGCTTGGAAGGACATACGGTCTTCGTCGCAACGAACTCCTCGCAATGACGGGGCTGATGTCATCGATCGGACTTGAAATCATCCGACTCTAGAGATCGAGCGCCTTGTAGCGGCGGAAGATGCCGTCCTCGTTGAACGGGATCCGGCGCTCGCTCGCCAGATAGGTCGCGATGTTCGGTCGCGTGGCGACCCGATCATGCAGCGCGACCAGACCGGGAATCTTGCGCTCGAACGCCTTCATCCGCTGCGGAAAGGCGTAGCGCAGCCCGTCGACGATCTGGAACAGCGAGAGGTCGACGTAAGAGAGTTTTCGCCCGGTGATATGAGGTCCGTTATCAGCCAGGATG
>NZ_JBARGP010000637.1:0-13347 GCF_049798375.1 Bradyrhizobium sp. | reverse complement strand
TGACGTGCTTCCAGGTCGGATGATGGTCGAGCGCGTTGCCCGGTCTGTCGAAGGTGACGTCGTCAGGCAATACGACGGGCAGGTCCTTCGCCGGCACCGGCACCACGTCGCATGTCGGGCAGTGGATCACCGGGATCGGGCAGCCCCAATAGCGCTGGCGCGAGATGCCCCAGTCGCGCAGGCGGAAGTTCACCTGGCGCTCGCCGACCGGCGCATTGCCGCGCCGCTCGCTCTCCAGCCGCTTGGCGACCTCTTCCTTGGCTTGATCGATCGTCATTCCATCGAGGAAGCGCGAATTGATCATGCGGCCGTCGCCGTCATAGGCCGTGTCGGTGATGACGAACGTCTTGGGGTCCTGGCCCTCGGGGCATACCACCGGAACGTTGCCGAGATCGTATTTGTTGACGAAGTCGAGGTCGCGCTGGTCGTGCGCCGGGCAGCCGAAGATGGCGCCGGTGCCGTATTCCATCAGCACGAAGTTCGCGACATAGACCGGGATTGTCCAGGTCGGATCAAAAGGATGCACGGCTTTGATGCCGGTATCGAAGCCCTGCTTCTCCGCGGTGTCGATCACTTCCTGCGCTGTGCCGATCCGTTTGATCTCGGCGATGAACTCGGCGAGCTTCGGATTGTTGGCGGCCGCGGCCTGCGCCAGCGGATGGTCCGCCGAGATCGCCATGAACTTGGCGCCGAACAGCGTGTCGGGCCGCGTCGTGAAGATCTTCAACTCGCTCTCGCCGGCGGGCGAAGTCGTAGGATCGAGAGCAAAACGGATCAACAGGCCTTCGGAGCGGCCGATCCAGTTGCGCTGCATCAGCCGCACCTTGTCCGGCCAGCGATCCAGCGTGTCGAGCGCGTCCAACAGCTCCTGCGAGTACTTCGTGATCTTGAAGACCCACTGGTTCATTTCGCGTTGCTCGACAACCGCCCCGGAGCGCCAGCCGCGGCCCTCGATCACCTGCTCGTTGGCGAGCACGGTCATGTCGACCGGATCCCAGTTGACCTTGCGCTTTTCGCGCTCGACCAGCCCGGCTTGCAGGAAGTCGGTGAACATCTTCTGCTGGTGCTTGTAATAGCTGGGGTCGCAGGTCGCGAATTCGCGTGACCAGTCCAGCGACAGCCCAATCGAGCGGAGCTGCTTCTTCATCGCAGCGATGTTGTCGTAGGTCCAGGCCTTGGGCGCCACTTTGCGCTCGATCGCGGCGTTCTCCGCCGGCAGGCCGAAGGCGTCCCAGCCCATCGGATGCAGCACGTTGAAGCCCTTTGCGCGCATGAAGCGGGCCAGGACGTCGCCGAGCGTATAATTGCGAACGTGGCCGATATGGATGCGTCCCGACGGATAGGGAAACATTTCAAGCACATAATATTTTGGGCGCGGATCGTCGTTTTTCGAGGCAAAAATAGCCTTCTCGTCCCACTGGCGCTGCCAGCGAGGCTCGGATTCACGGGCGTTGTAGCGTTCGGATGTCATGGAATCGCTTGTAATTTTCGAGGATTCGCGTCGGTCACAAGAGCGCGGACTAGGCCACAAAACGAGCGGCAAGGTCAATGGCCGACAGACGATGATACCGTTCCGGCAGGCCGCTAAGCGGCGGTAATCCGTAGACTTTTCGCAATATTGCGTTGCACCCTCGTGGATCGGATTGAGGGGCGGTTAAGACTTGAGTGGGACACTCGGTCGTTACTCACGCCATCGCCCACATCCGGGACTGTCCGATCCGTGTCAGACGCCACGTTCGACGAGATCGATTTCGAATATGCAACGTCGCTGGCCGCTAAGGCCTTGCGGGCGATGGCGCAGCAGCATGTGCCGCCGACGCCGAACAATTTTCATCTCTGGTTCAAATACGTCATCGGCACTGCTCCAGACCTGAAGCGTGCGATCGACATTCTGGTCAGCAACAAGCGCAAGTTCGACGCGACCACCAATCACGCGCTGTTCGATACGTATATCGGCTCGGCGGGCGCCGACGCTGCCGTCGTCCACAAGGTGTCGCAGCAACTCCACGGCGTGATGGATTCTGCAAAGCAGTATCTGACGGCGGCGATCGCCGACAACCGGCTTCAGATGGAAGCGATCGATGACGTGGCCGACGGTCGCTACAACGGCGTCGATCCGAAGCTTCTGATCGAAAACCTTGTCAGCGAACTCGCCCGGGCCACCGAACGTGCTGCCAAGCTGGAGACGAGCTTCGCCGAGAAATCGCGCGAGCTCGACACGATCAGAGACTCTCTGGACAAGTCCGAGCAACGCGCCCGCACCGATACTCTGACCGGCCTGCCGAACCGTCGCGCGCTCGAAGAGTTCTTCCGTCAGGCCCAGATCGAGGCGATGGAAAAGGACCAGCCGCTCAGCGTCCTTCTGATCGACGTCGACCATTTCAAGACATTCAACGACAATTTCGGTCATGGCGTCGGCGACCAGGTGCTCCGGCTGGTGGCCAAAGCGGTGCGCGATCGCCTGCGCGACAGCGACCTGCCGGCTCGCTATGGCGGCGAGGAGCTGATCGCCGTGCTGCCATGTGCGGATCTCGAAAGTTGCGGCAACGTGGCGGAAGCGATTCGCCGCGCGATCGCGGAATGCCAGTTCACGCGTCGTTCGACCGGCGAGATACTGCCGCAGATCACGGTGTCGATCGGCGTCGGTCAGTTCCAGTTCGGCGAGTCGATGACGGATCTGATCGATCGCTGCGACCGCGCGCTGTATCTCGCGAAGAAGCTCGGCCGCAATCGCGTCATCACCGAGCTCGAGCTCGATCGCAAGCTCGCGGCCGGCTAGCGCGACGACGTCATAACCACTGTCATTTCGGGCTCGCCCTTCGGGCGCCTGGCGTAGGACGAAGCGGGCCCTGGCATGTCGCGTCAGTTCGCGCGCGCCATGGTCTCGCCGTTCTCGATCACCTCGATGATGCCGTGCGCGACCACATTGTTGCGGCCGCGATGCTTGGCGGCGTAGAGCGCTGCATCCGCAGCCTCGATCAGGTCCGCCACCGCGATCTGTGGGTTGGGTTGGGCGCAGGCCACGCCGACGCTGACCGTGACGTACTGATGGCTCGATGTCGCGTGTGGCAAGGTAAGCGCTGCCACCTCGGTGCGCACCAGCTCGCCGATCTCGAGCGCGCGGCCGGCTTCCGTGTTCGGCAGCAGCAGGCAGAACTCCTCGCCGCCATAGCGTCCGGCAAATCCCGCCGCTGCCATCGCAATGCCGGAAAGGGTTGCGCCCAGTCGCGACAGGCAGGCATCACCTTCCGGATGGCCGTAGGTGTCGTTGTAGAGCTTGAAGTGATCGACGTCGATCATCAGCAGTGACAACGAGCCATCCGCTTGTTGAGCCTTCATCCATTCGAAATCGAGCCGGTTCTGGAAGCCGCGCCGGTTGGCGAGCCCGGAGAGCACGTCGACCGATGCCATGACCGTGAGGCGGTCATTGGTTGCCAGTAGCTCGCGCTCGCGTTGCCCGAGCTTCGCGGCCATCGCGTTGAACGCCTTGGCGAGCGGCACGAATTCAGACGGCAGCCTCGTGCTCGCACGCGCCGACCAGTCGCCGAACCCGAAGCGTTTCGCAGTGGCGGCCAGGATGTTGATCGGCTGGATGATGAGTTTTTCCGCGGCGATCAAGGCTCCCAGCAATACAAAGAGGCAGACGAAGCAGGCCTGCAGATAGGCGGTGCGAATCTCGCGGTCGATCGCGGCGGTCACCCGCGTCTCGTCGATGCTGACGATCAGCCGCGATCCGGTGTCGGCGATGCGGTTGAAGCTGATAGCGCGCCGCGCGCCGTCGGCGGCGACGAAGGACATCGCGCCCTCGTCCTTGGTCGAGCTCATCGCCGTCTCGGCGATGGCTGACAGCAGCGGCACGCTATCAAGCGACCGGCCGACATAGCTCGCCTCGTCAGATGCTGCGGCGAGCACGGTGCCGACGCTGTCGACCAGCACGGCCGAGATGCCGGGACGGTTGTCGAGGTTGCCCATCACCTTGGACATCCATTCGAGACTGATGCTCGCCAGCACCACGGCGTCCGGCTCGCCGGTGATGGCGGAGACGGGGTAGGCGGCGATCATGATGGGCGCCTGATCGCGCTTGGCGAGGCGGAAGTCGGAGAATGCGAAACCGCGGGTTTGCTGCGCCTTGATGAAATAGGGGCGGTCGCTGAAATCGAGCCCGACGAAACCGTTCAAGGTCGCACATTGAACGCGCCCGTCGCGGCCCGCGATCATGACGTTACGGATCCATGGCAGATTGAGCGGCAGGCTGGCCCGCAGCAGGTCGCAGCTGCGACCGATCCCGGCCGTCCCGGCCCGCACATAGGCGGCCGATTTGAGCACCGTCTCGACCGACATGATCACTTCGCGTTGCGTGTCGGTGCTGTGCTTGGCGAGATTGGAGAACTCTTCGGATGCCTGGGCGATCTGCCTCGCGCGCGCTGTCTCCAGCGAGCGCGCGCGTTCCAGCATCAAAGGTGCAACCAGGATCACCGCCAACAGCGCGAGACGGGCGCGGATTCCCAGCAGCAGCCGCAGTCGCACTCTATTGCGGTTGAAGCGGATGCTTGGCATCTTCGGTCTCCTACCCCAGTCCGTAAGGATACGGGGAAGGGCTTCAAAAACCCTTTCTCAAGTTCGGTAAAATGCAGATAAGCCCCTAAATTTGCGATGGTCGAAGCCGATGGCGCCTGAGAAATCCGGTGATTTAACTTCCGATTCACCAAACGCATTCGCGTCGGTGGAGCGGGAGATCGCGCGCGCCTGCGCGGACGCACGCCGCGACCGTGCCGGTGTGACGCTGATCGCGGTCTCCAAGACCTTCGGCGCCGATGCCATTGTTCCGGTGATCGCGGCCGGCCAGCGCGTGTTCGGCGAGAACCGCGTCCAGGAGGCCAAGGCCAAATGGCCCGAGCTGATTGCGCCCCGTCCTGATATCAAGTTGCACCTGATCGGGCCGCTGCAGTCCAACAAGGCGAAAGAGGCCGTCGCGCTGTTCGACGCGATCCACTCCGTCGACCGGCCGAGCCTGTGTCAGGCGCTGGCGAAAGAAATCACAGCACAGAAGAAACATCCGCTGCTGTTCGTTCAGATCAACACCGGCGAGGAGGCGCAGAAGGCCGGCATCGCGCCTGGCGACGCCGACGCCTTCATCGCGGACTGCCGCGACCGATATGGCTTGACGATCTCCGGCCTGATGTGCATCCCGCCGGTCGACCAGGCGCCCGGCCCGCATTTCGCGCTGACTGCGAAGATCGCCGCGCGCAACGGGCTCGAGCATCTGTCGATGGGTATGAGCGCCGATTTCGCCACCGCGATCCAGTTCGGCGCCACGCATATCCGCGTCGGCTCGGCGATTTTTGGCCATCGGTGAATCCCGCTGCCACGGACCGGATCGATCAGGTTCATCCGTCCAGCTCTTCCCGAAGGACGGGGAGAGGGAGTGCTCCGCCAATTGCGCGATACCTCGCAAACAAGCGCGCTGACTTAGTCGGCATCCAGAAAGAAAATGGCCATTTGGCAAATGGCGGTCTCCATCGCGCGATATCCACGAAACCGGTGGCATCGAAGAGGGGAACCCTCGGCCGTTTCTGGCGTTCTATGTAGCTGCCGCGGGGGCCGTGCGCATGTCCAACGTCGCTGAACCCAGAAATGTGAGAACGGGCCCTGACGATGAGAGCGATCCGTCGGAACGGCGGCAACTGAACATCGTCTCATTCGCAGCGGCGCTGCTCTCGGCCACAATTATCCTCGGCGCGCTCTACTACGGTCGCGACATTTGTGTCCCGCTTGCGACCGCTTTCCTCATCAGCTTTGCGCTAAATCCGCCTGTCACCTGGCTCGCTCGACGAGGGCTGCCGAGGGTCGCTGCCACGGCTCTCGTAATGGGTGTCCTGCTGGTGGTCCTTTCCGGTCTCGGATTCCTGCTGGCCGCACAGGTCCGCACCCTTGCCGTCGAGTTGCCGGCGTATCAAAGCACAATTCTGAGAAAACTGTCCGATATACGCGAGAAGCTTAGTGCGCCCGGTGCGTTCAGCGGAGCCCTGCAGACCATCGAACGCGTGCAAAAGGAGGTAACGTCCGAGCCGCCCACAGCGCAGGGACCGGCCGCGCAACGGGTGGAGGTGGTTCCCACGAGCCAGACGCCGTTCGAGCAAGCGTTCGCTTGGCTTTCGCGCTCATTGGAGCCGCTCACCGTTGCCGGCATCATATTCATATTCGTCTTTCTTGCTTTAGTGGACCGCACTGATCTGCGCGACCGATTACTGCGCTTATTGGGCAGTGATGTTCATCGTTCGACGGAATCAATGGAAGAGGCGGGCACGCGTGTCAGCAAATATCTGCTGATGCAGATGACCGTGAACGTCAGCTACGGCATACCGATGGCACTTGGACTGTGGCTCATCGGCGTCCCTGGTGCTTTGCTGTGGGGGTGCTTGGCTGCGGTGCTGCGCTTCGTTCCGTACCTGGGTCCTCTGATTTCCTCAATGTTCCCAGTGGCGCTGGCCTTCGCAACGGACGCCGGTTGGAGCATGGTCCTGTGGACGGTGACGCTCATCGTCGTCCTGGAGCTGGTCAGCAACAACATCGTCGAACCTCTTCTCTATGGTTCAAGTACCGGCCTCTCAGCCATTTCGCTGATCACGGCCGCCATGTTTTGGACGGCGCTTTGGGGTCCTGCCGGATTGATCCTTTCGACGCCGCTCACCGTGTGTCTGCTGGTCTTCGGCCGCAACCTGCCGCAGTTGCAGTTTCTCGATACGCTTCTCGGCTCGACGCCAGCGCTCGATCTTCCTACGCGTATCTATCAGCGATTGATCGCGAGCGATCCGGACGAGGCTATCGAGCTCGCCAATGAAAGGATCGAAGCATCATCCCTTCGCGAGTTTTACAACGATGTTGGCATTGAGGTGCTTCGGCGCGCGAGCGAAGATTATCTGCGAAATGCGACCGCCGCGCATCGCCTACGCTTCGCCATGGGAATGGACGCGTTACTGGATGAGTTGATGGAAGAAGGACCACCGAAGATTGAGGATCGTGCAAAAGCAACGGTGATCTGTATCGGAGGTAAATGGGAAGTTGATGCGATTGCCGCTCGAATCGTTGCTCACGCCCTGGAATTTGAAGGAATCGCGGCAGAAGCGCGTCCGGCCGCGACGGTGAACCGCCACTACGTTGAACAGCTTGCGTTGAAGGGGACCGAAACGGTCTGTCTCAGCTATTTCAGCGAAAATCCGGTAATTCCTGCTCGTCACTTCACGCGGCGGCTGCGGATCAGGTGGCCAAACCTTCGCATTGTGCTCGCATTCTGGAATGCGCCATTGGAGCTATTGGAGGAAGCAACCCGTGAGCGTATCGGCGTAGAAGCCGTCGTCAACTCGGTTGACGAAGCAGTCCGTCGAATTCACCGCATCGTCGCCCCCGAGGCTGCACGGGACGCGCAACAAGCAGAAATGCCAGAACATGACGAAGAACGCGTGGCCGCTCTCGAGGCGACTGGGCTGCTGGATGGCAATCACCGCGAAGCGCTTGACGCCATGGCAAAGCGCGCGGCGGATGTTTTTAACGCGAGCATCGCCGTGATATCGACTATTGATGACCAGCATGAGTACTTCGTGGGGCAGAGCGGAGATTTACCTTCTGCACTAACTGACGAAGCGGGCGCGCTCCTACCAATGGCTCGTCGTGACGCCATCTGCAACTACGTTGTCGCCAGCGAGGAGACCCTTGTCGTCCCTGATATTGAGCGCGACCCACGATTTGCCGATAACGAGGCGATCAGGCGGTGGGGAGTGCGCTTTTACGCAGGGTCCGCAGTGCGATCGAAAGACGGATTTGTCCTTGGTGCGTTCTGCATACTGGATGATGAACCTCGCAGCCTTCAGGAAGGCGAAGTAGAGCTACTGGAGAAGATGGCAGCCGAGGTGGGGGCGACCATTGCAGATGGTGCCGTCACTGAACCCCACACCGCTGCTCATTCGTTACCCGCCACTGCGACCGTGGGGCAACGGGTGCCGGAATAGGCGCCATCGGAATGGCGCCGGCAGGCCATCTAGCTAATGATAATTACGCAAACCTTACGGACACCTTCCCGAGCACACCGAAATCGGCTTCCATCGCGTCGCCGGCCTCGATCGGCAATGGCGGGTGGCAGGTGCCGGTCGTGACGACTTGGCCGGCCCGCAAGGTGATGCCGAGCCCGCGCAGCTCATTGACGAGCCAAGTGAGCGCCACCCGGGGATCGCCGAGCACGTTCTTGCCGTGACCGACATATTGCTGGCCGCGGTGCGTGATCACCGGCTTCGCCTCGACGAGATCGGTCGCGCGCCAGTCTGTATCGGCCGCGGGCCCGAGCACGAATAGATGCGCGCAGGCATTGTCCGCGATCAGTTGCGCTTCGCCGGCACGGGTGAAGTCGGCAAAGCGCGAGTCCGGAATTTCGATCGCCGGATGCAGCGTGCCGACGGCGGCAAGAACCTCGTCCACACTATAAGACGCCTCGCGCGATGGCAGGTCGGTCTGCATGCGGAAGGCAAATTCCGGCTCGGCGACGCACATCGCGTTGCCCGCCATCGATGCCGTGCCGCCATCGGCGATCACGGTCTCGGCCAGGATGCGTCCGGCCATCGGGCCGGTGACATTGATATGGCGCTGGCCAGCCTCGCTGGTCGCCGCGATCTTCCAGCCGAACAGCTCCGCGCCGGACTGCTTCTCGAGCTCGGCCTGCACCGCATAGCCTTGTACGCGATCGTGCGGCCGTATCGACGACGGCAGGTTGGCGAGCTTGGTTCCGTGCCGCCATTGATCGCAAAGCGCGGCTGATGCCGCCGCAATCTGCTTGGCGTCGAGCATGACTCTCCCCCCTTTAGTGTCCCGACTTCTCACGTTGGGATCAAACGGTGACCAGACAACTACGCGATGATGATTTTGGTCCGCGGGCCCAGCCGTTGCAACAGCTGCAGCATCGAAGATCGGGTCATTGCGACGCATCCGGCAGTCGGCGCGAATTGCGGACGCGCCAGATGCAGGAACACGGCACTGCCGCGGCCGGCGATGCGCGGACGCGTGTTGTGGTCGATCTCGATGACGAAGTCATACAGATGGTCATCGCGCCGGAGCCGGTCGCCCGATCGCGCGTCGGCTGATCGGACCGGCTGGTTGTAGTGCCGGTCAGCCGGGTTCTCGCACCAGGCATCCTTGGGCCCGATGATGCGGACGGGTAGAAAGGTCCGCGGCCGCGCGTGGCGGTCGGCGCGCCACCACAGCCGGCGTGGATAAAAGGTGCCTCGCGGGGTGCCGCCATCGCCTTCGCGCTTGTTGGCGAGGATGCCGCCGCGGCCGAGCGCGACCGGGATGATCCGGCCGCCCAGCTCAAGCCAGCCACGCTGCCGATTCCCAGCGACATGGTGAATCCGGATCGCGGCCAGCGGCGGATTCATCTTATAAGAGCTTGTTATTACGGATTTTTTCACCAGACCCCCGTTGCCTGCCAAAAAGCCTTAATGTCGGCAAATGGTCTGCCGCATTACAGGACATTCATCTGAATGCCCGTGGATTCTGGAGTAGAGTCGTTTCGGCTGTAAGCTGATTTCGGCTTGTGAATCAGTAACGGACGCTTACTTCAAGACGAAATGAGGCTTAGACGCCTCGTTTGGCAGCGTTGACGGCGTCCCGAGGGTTATTGTCCTGGCGCCAGCAAGAGGATTGTAGAATGCCCAATGCCCGCAAGATCCTGATCGTGGACGACGATACCGATCTGCGCGACACCTTGATGGAGCAGCTCTCGCTGCACGACGAATTCGAGGCGTCTGCAGTCGATACCGGCGCCAAGGGTGCCAGCGCTGCCAAGGCCAACGCACCAGATCTGGTTCTGATGGATGTCGGGCTGCCGGATACCGACGGCCGCGAGGTGGTGCGTAGTCTGCGCAAAGGCGGCTTCAAGGCGCCGATCATCATGCTGACCGGCCACGACACCGATTCCGACACTATCCTTGGGTTGGAGTCCGGCGCCAATGACTATGTGGCGAAGCCGTTCCGCTTCGCGGTGCTGCTTGCGCGCATCCGCGCCCAGCTCCGCCAGCACGAGGCCAGCGAGGACGCGGTGTTCTCGGTCGGCCCCTACAGCTTCCGTCCCGGCTCGAAGATGCTGACCGGCGCCAATGCCAGGAAGGTCCGGCTGACTGAGAAGGAGACCGCGATCCTGCGCTTCCTCTATCGCGCCGGCCAGCTGCCGGTCTCGCGCGAGACCCTGCTGCAGGAGGTCTGGGGCTATAACTCCGGCGTCACCACCCACACGCTGGAAACCCACATCTACCGCCTGCGCCAGAAGATCGAAAAGGATGCGGCCAATCCGGAGATCCTGGTGACGGAGGCCGGCGGCTATAAGCTGGTACCGTAAGCCGTTTCCGGGAGCGGCAATTCGCCGTATGATGATTTGATGTCATCATCTCTGCGTCTCCCGGGCCGTTCATGTCGATCGAAGACGATATAGCGCTGCTGGAGCGCGTCCCCACCTTGCAATTGCTGGGGAGCGACTCCTTGCGCATGCTGGCGATCGGCTCCGAGCAACGCAATGTCCAGGGCGGCGAGACGCTGTTTCGCGAAGGCGACACCGCCGATTGCGGCTATGTGGTCCAGCGCGGTGCGCTGCGCGTCCATGATGGCGGTGACGCCGAGATCGTTGCAGGCCCGGGCGCATTGATCGGCGAGCTGGCGCTGGTGGTCGAGATGCGGCGGCCGGCCAACGCCGTGGCGCTGGAGCCCTCGACCGTGGTCCGTATCTCCCGTAGCCTGTTTCAGCGCGTGCTCGAAAGCGATCCTGCTTCGGCGCGCCGGCTGCGCGACGAGTTCGCCGACCGCGCCAACCGGATCACCGCGGATATCCGGATCGCCGGCGAGCGATTGATCCCCGATTAAACCTCGAGCGTGACCGTCACCGGCACGTGGTCGGACGGACGCTCCCAGCCGCGGGCGTCGCGCAGAATCCGGAAGTCGCTGACCTGGTCCTTCAGCGCCCGCGACACCCAGATGTGGTCGAGCCGGCGGCCGCGGTCGTTCGCGGTCCAGTCCGCCGCGCGATAGCTCCACCAGGTGTAGACCTTTTCCGATTGCGGGATGCGCTCGCGCGCGACGTCGAACCATTCGCCGTGGCTCTGCGCCGCCAGCAGCTTCTCGGTCTCAATCGGCGTGTGCGACACCACTTTCAGCAACTGCTTGTGCGACCAGACGTCGTGCTCGTGCGGCGCGACGTTGAGATCGCCAACCAGGATGTGGCGGTCGTCGCCGCGCGGATGCAGCGGCTCGCAGCCCTTCATCTCGTCGAGGAACTGCAGCTTGTGCTCGAACTTCGGATTGAGCGCGGGGTCGGGAATGTCGCCGCCCGCCGGCACGTAGAAATTATGTACGACCAGCGGCTTGTCGAGCGCGGCTTTGGCGCCGAACGAGACCGAGATGTGGCGCGAGTCGATCTTGTCGCAGAAGGTCCTGATGTCGGTGCTCTCGAACGGCAGCTTCGAGATCACGGCGACGCCGTGATAGCCCTTCTGCCCGTTGAGCGCGATATGCTCATAGCCGAGTCGCTTGAAGCGCTTCAGCGGAAATGCATCGTCGATGCATTTGGTCTCCTGCAGGCACAGCACGTCGGGCCGCACAGCCTTGATGAACTTGGCGACGAGATCGATGCGCAGCCGCACCGAGTTGATATTCCAGGTTGTCAGGACAAGACGCATGGGAGCGAGGTGATAACACGGATCACGGCAGCATCCGCGCGCGGCCACGGCAGAGCGCGGCCGCAGCGACGCATGCCTGCCGGGTTATCCCCAGCTAAGCGGTAGGGGCATGGCGCGAGATCATGGCCAGCTTAGCCCGGCGGCGTCCCCCCCGGATAATTGGTGAAGTCGATCTTGAATAGGCTCGGATCGAGCTTCTTGGTGGAGTCGAGATTGTAGACTGCGACCGTGGTGTCGTAGCCCTGCGGATCGGTCACCGTCCACTGCTTGAGCTGGCCATCCTTGGCGCCGATCATCAGCAGCATGCGGCTGGTGCCGATTAGCGCGTGCTTCTCCTCGATGGTGATCGAGATGTAGAGATCATCCGACGACACCGCGATGACGTTGGTGTCCTTCAACAGGTCGATGCGGTCCGACAACAAATAGCGCAGCGGCGTCTGCGACAGCGGATAGACATCCTGCGTCGCCAGGTTGCGATCGCGCACCACCACCGACGAGCCGTCGGCGACGATGTCGATCGGGCTCGGCGGATCATATTCGAAGCGTAGCTTGCCCGGCTTCTGGATGTAGAAGTCGCCCGTGGTCTTGCTGCCATCCGGGCCGACCTGGACGAAGTTTCCGATCAGGGTCTGCAGCGACGACAGATAGGCGCTCACCTTTGCGGCCTGGGCTTTCTGATTGGCGTCGAAGGTGGTGAAGATGCTGGCGGGCACGTTGCGCCGGGGATCCGGAATGATCGGATTCGGCACGGCCTGCGGCGTGCTCGCCGCGCCGGGTGTGCGCTGCGTCTCAGAGGCGCTGAGTTGCGCACCGACGCGGCCTTTCGGAGCCGGCTTCGGCGCCGGCAAGGTCTGCGCCGTCGCATGTACCGCTGCGCCCGTCAGCGAAATCGCCACCAGCAGCGTGGCTGCGGTGAGCTTCGCGCTATGCGGCCTGACGGGCCTCGGGGTCTGCAATTGGGTGTGGTTGTTCAAAACGTCGTCCCTGAGCTGTCGGGTGTCTAACGCGGTTCGGTCCGGAAGCCTTATCGTTTTTCCGTGAGATTATGATCGCCATAGGGCCGATCTCGGGGCCGACCTTGGGCCGAGCCCGAAAACGGGCGAAATCAGAATCCGCCTTCTTCCTCGGGAACCAGGATCTCGCGCTTTCCGGCATGGTTGGCCTGGCCGACGATGCCTTCCTGTTCCATGCGTTCCATCAGCGAAGCGGCCTTGTTATAGCCGATCTGCAGCCGCCGTTGAATGTAGGAGGTCGAGGCCTTGCGGTCGCGCTTGACGATGGCGACCGCCTGCGAGAACAGGTCGTTGCCGCCGTCGCCGCCGCCCATGCCGGTGGCATCGAACACCGCGCCGTCTTCTTCGCTCGGTTCCTCCGCGGTGACGGCCTCGAGATATTCCGGCGAGCCCTGGGCCTTGAGGTGACGAACCACCTTCTCGACTTCCTCGTCGGAACAGAACGGGCCGTGGACGCGGCTGATGCGGCCGCCGCCGGCCATGTAGAGCATGTCGCCCTGGCCGAGCAGCTGCTCGGCGCCCATCTCGCCCAAAATCGTTCGGCTATCGATCTTCGAGGTGACCTGGAAGGAGATGCGGGTCGGAAAGTTCGCCTTGATGGTGCCGGTGATGACGTCGACCGA
>NZ_JBARGP010000636.1:0-4100 GCF_049798375.1 Bradyrhizobium sp. | reverse complement strand
CATGTAGACCACGACCGTCATTTTGGTGTCGGTGAGCGCAGACCAGTCGACGGCCTCGGCATCGCGCTCCTTGTGCGCGGTGAGGAAGGTGATGCGCAGCGCCTTGCTGCGGAAGGTCAGCGGCACTTCGAATTGCGCGGCGGCGCCCAGCCCCGCCGTGATGCCCGGCACGATCGTGTAGTTCACACCAGCTTTGCGCAGCGCGTCGACTTCCTCGCCGCCGCGGCCGAACACGTAGGCATCGCCGCCCTTCAGGCGCACCGCGCGCTTGCCCGCGTGCGCCGCCTCGATCAGCAGCTTGTTTACGGCATCCTGGCCGATGCCGGGCTTGCCGACCCGGCGGCCGACGGGGACGCGCGCCGCATCGCGGCGGATGCGGTCGAGAATTTCAGGCGTCACCAGCTCGTCGTAGTACACGACGTCGGCGTCCTGCAGCGCGCGCAGGCCCTTCACGGTCAGCAGGTCCGGATCGCCCGGACCGGCGCCGACGAGCGTGACATGACCGGTGCTAGCGCCAGCTTCATTTGCGCCCGCATAGGCCGCGGGATCGTCGATCTCGTTCAGCGCAGCTTCGGCCTCGGCGTTGCGCCCGGCCAGCACCAGCGCGCCGATCGGACCGTCGACGATGCGCTCCCAGAACCGGCGCCGCAGCGGCATCTCGACGATGCCTGCATTGATCTGCTTGCGGCGTTCGCCGATAAAGCCGGCGAGATCGCCGATCCGGGCCGGCAGCAGCGCCTCGATCTTCTCGCGCAACCTGCGCGCCACCACCGGCGAGGTGCCGCCGGTGCCGATCGCCACCACGACATCGCCGCGATCCACGATCGCCGGAAAGATGAAGGTGGAGTGATCGAGATCGTCCATCACGTTGACCGGCAGGCCGAGCGACTTCGCCCGTAGCGACATCGCGACCCCGAGGTCACCCGCGCCCGCGCACAGCACCGCGATGACGCCGGAGAGATCGGCACTGAGCGGATCGCCCTGCGCCAGCTCGACGCGCGCGGCGTCCGCGCCGAGCGCGTCCAGGTCATGATGGTCATCCGTCGCGTACCATCTGATACGCGCGCCTGCGGCGGCAAGCACACGCAGCTTGGCATGCGCGAGCTCGCCGGCGCCGAGAAGCAGCACCGGGCCGGCAGTCAGGTCGAGGAACACGGGCAGATAGCGCATCGCGGAACTTTATCGTCCTTTGATCCCAGTTTTCTGGTTGACTGGAATTATTTTCTATATATGTGTCAGATCATCCACGCAAAGAGAAATTTATTCCTTCTCTTTGCCGAGATAAATAGAGAAATTTCTCCTCGGAAGACGGCGGATTGCAGGATGCATCTTCTCAAGAACGACTCCGCGCTAGACAAGTTGCCGGCGCCCAAGGGGGTTCAAGCATCTTCCATGCCGCGCATTCTCGACCAGGCGCAGGCGATGGATCATCTCGACGCCCTGGAGGCGCAGAGCATCTACATCCTCCGCGAGGCCTTTGCACGGCTGAAGAAGCTGGCGCTGCTGTGGTCGCTCGGCAAGGACTCCAACGTGATGATCTGGCTGGCGCGCAAGGCCTTCTTCGGCAAAGTGCCCTTCCCCGCCTTGCACGTCGATACCGGCAAGAAGTTTCCAGAGATGTACGCCTTCCGCGACATCTATGCGAAAGAATGGAATCTCGATCTCAAGGTCGAACCGTGCCCGCCGATTGATGCCGTCGATCCCACGCTGCCGCCGGCGGCACGTTCGGCCGCGCGCAAGACCGAGGGCCTGAAGGGCGCGCTCGCCAAGCATGGCTTCGACGGCCTGATCGCCGGCATCCGCCGCGACGAGGAGGCAACGCGCGCCAAGGAGCGCGTGTTCTCGCCGCGCGGGCTGGACGGCAATTGGGACGTGCGCGACCAGCCGCCGGAGTTCTGGGACCAGTTCAATGCCTCGCCGCCGCCGGGCGCGCATTTGCGCATTCACCCGATCCTGCATTGGACCGAAGCCGACATCTGGGCCTACACCGCACGCGAGAACATCCCGATCATCCCGCTGTATCTTGCCAACAACGGCAAGCGCTATCGCTCGCTCGGCGATCAGGACATCACCTTTCCGGTCGCCTCCACCGCAACGAGCATTCCGGAAATCCTGGCCGAGCTGGAAAGCACCAAGGTGCCCGAGCGCGCGGGGCGCGCGCTCGACCACGAGACCGAAGACGCGTTCGAGCGGCTGCGCGTCGCCGGCTATCTCTGATAATGACTCCAGCTTGAGCGTGTCCTGATGAACATGATTGCCCCCGCGCCGCTGTCCGCCGTCGCCGATAGCATCCCCAGCCCGCAGCTCCGGCCGCAAGTCCGCATCGTCATCGTCGGCCATGTCGACCACGGTAAGTCGACCCTGGTCGGCCGCCTGCTGCACGAGACCGGCAGCCTGCCGGAGGGTAAGCTCGAAATGCTGAAGGCGGTCAGCGCCCGGCGCGGCATGCCGTTCGAATGGTCGTTCCTGCTGGATGCGCTGCAGACCGAGCGCGACCAGGGCATCACCATCGACACCACGCAGATCCGCTTCCGCACCAATGCGCGCGACGTCGTGCTGATCGACGCACCCGGCCACGCCGAATTCCTGCGCAACATGATCACCGGCGCCTCGCAGGCCGACGGCGCGGTGCTGATCATCGATGCCCGCGAAGGCGTGCGCGACCAGACCCGCCGGCACGGCTATCTGCTGCATCTGCTCGGCGTGAAGCAGGTTGCAGTGGTGGTCAACAAGATGGACCGGGTGGAGTTCTCCGCCGACCGCTTCCGCGAGATCAGCGACGAGATCACGGCGCATCTTTCCAGCCTGGGCGTGACGCCGACAGCCGTGATCCCGATCTCGGCGCGCGATGGCGACGGCGTCGCCGCGCGCACGCCGCGCATCGATTGGTATGATGGCCCGACAGTCGTCGAGGCACTCGACCGGCTCGAGCCGGCGCGGCCGCTGGAAACCTTGCCGCTGCGACTCGCGGTGCAGGCGATCTACAAATTCGACGACCGCCGCATCGTCGCCGGCCGCATCGAGTCCGGCCAGCTTCAGACGGGCGACGAGATCGTGATCATGCCGGCCGGGAAGATCGCAAAAATCAGGACGGTCGAAGGCTGGCCGGCAACGCCGGTCACGGTGCCGCAGGGTGCAGGCCGCTCGGTCGGCATTACGCTCGACCGTGAGCTGTTCGTCGAGCGCGGCGACGTCATCGCCCATCTCGACCGCAATCCGCAGGACACGCGGCGGCTGCGCGCCCGGATCTTCTGGCTGCACGATCAGCCGCTCGCCAAGGGCGACAGCATCCTGGTGCGGCTTGGCACCCGCGAGACCCGCGCGACCGTCGTCGCAATCGACAAGGCGGTCGATCCCGGCTCGCTGTCGAACGAGCCGGCTATTTCGATCGCGCGCAACCATGTCGGCGAGATCGACATCTCCCTGGCGCAGCCGGTCGCAGCCGATCCCTACGCGGAAAATCCGCGCACCGGGCGGTTGGTGATCGAGGTCAATGGCCGCATCGCTGGCGGCGGCCTGGTGCTGTCGGTCGACGCAGGCCAACGCGCTGCGCCGATCGACATCGTGCCGGTGGAATCGGCGCTGAAACCCGAGGAGCGCGCCGCACGCTATCGCCACAACGGCGCGGTGATCTGGCTCACCGGCCTGCCCGGCGCCGGCAAGTCGACCATCGCGCGCGCGCTCGAGCGGCGGCTGTTTGGCCGCGGCGGCGCACCGATCCTGCTCGACGGCGACACCTTACGTGCCGGCCTCAACGGCGATCTCGGCTTCACGCCGGAAGATCGCGCCGAGAATATCCGCCGCCTGGCGGAGGTCGCCACCCATCTGGCACGCAACGGCCATATCGCCATCGTCGCCGCGGTCTCGCCGGCTCGCGACGACCGCGCGAGCGCCCGCCGCATCGCCGATCATCTATTCCGCGAGGTCTATGTCGCGACGCCGGCCGAAATCTGCGAAAGCCGCGACCCCAAGGGCCATTACGCCAAGGCTCGCGCCGGCGCATTGAAGAATTTTACGGGCACCGGTAACGACTACCAGGCGCCTGATGCCGCCGAGTTGGTGCTCGACACCACGACGCGCTCGGTGTCGGACTCCGTCGA
>NZ_JBARGP010000635.1:0-5754 GCF_049798375.1 Bradyrhizobium sp. | reverse complement strand
CGGACAGTTTATGCTACGGACTGCAATAATATCGCCGGAGTGCCTTTCATGGACCGCCTCGATGCCGTGACCGTCTTCGTCGCTGTTGCCGAGCAGGAAAGCTTCGCCGCGGCGGCACGCAAGCTGTCGCGCACGCCGGCGGCGGTGACCCGAGCGGTCGCCGAGCTGGAAGCGAGCCTCAGCAAACGGCTGCTGAACCGGACCACGCGCTCGGTGGCGCTGACCGAAGCGGGCCAGCTCTATCTCGACCGCGCGCGCAAATTGCTGGCTGCGCATGCCGAGTTCGAAGGGGCCGCGCCCGACGATCACGAGCCCAGCGGCACCCTTCACATCACGGCGCCGGTCAATTTCGGCCGCCAGCATATGATGCCGCTGTTATGCGATTTCCTGGAGAGGTACCCGCGCGTCGACGCCCGCGTGCTGCTCGTCGACCGCGTGGTCTCGATGGTGGAAGAAGGGCTCGATGTCGGCGTCCGGCTCGGCCGGCTGCCGGATTCCTCGCTGCGTGTCACGCGCGCCGGCACCGTCAAGATGGCGGTCTATGCAAGCCCGGCCTACATCGCCCGCCACGGCGCTCCGGCCCTGCCGTCCGAACTGATCCAGCACCGCACGATCTCGGCCGGCAACATCAATCCGAATCCGGATCGCTGGTCGTTCGAGGGCAAGGGCGGCGCGTTGCATGTCGCGATCAAGCCGCGGCTCATAGTCAATACCACCGAAGCCGCCGCGGATGCCGCAGCCAGCGGGCTCGGCCTCGCCTTTCTGGTCTCCTATCAGGCTGCCCAGCATGTCGCCACAGGGCGGCTGGTCGAGGTGCTGTCGGAGTACAGCGTCGAAGAGCTTCCGATCCAGATCATCCAGCCCGCGGGCCGGTTCACGCCGGCCAAGGTGCGCGCCTTCATCGACGAGATCGGTGCGGGGCTGCGTCGGCAATTCGGCTAAATTCGCCGGCCGTGCGCGCCGATATGGAACCATCGTGCCACGATATAATTTGAGATGGCACGTACAATCCTCGGCGACGGCCTGCTTTCATACCTTCATACCGCTAGGGCGGGGCTTCTTCACGCAAAACTGAGCGGAACGCAGTCGAACGCTTCCCAACTCAACCCCCGTCAGTGGCGCAGTCGAGAGCCGAGTTCGCTATCAGACGAAGCACGCGCGTCAGGAAAGCCGAGCGAGGGAATCATGAGCAACGACAAAGGCGATCTTGCGATCTGTCGGCGCCAACTGCTCGCCGGCGCGGCTTTTTTGGCTCTCGGCATGTCGCGCTCGGGCGCGACGGTGATCTTCGATCATCTGCCATGGACGCCCAATGCGGGCAATCCGCCGCCGAGGCCGGTGCCCGGACCCTGGCACTTCTTCAGAGGCGACGAAGGCCGGACGGCCGAAGCGCTCGCCGACCGCATCATCCCTCCCGACCCGCAAACACCTGGCGGCACCGATGCCGGCTGTGCCGACTTCATCGACCGGCAGCTCGCCGGTCCGTATGGGCGGCAGGAAGGTCTCTATACGCGGCCGCCGTTCCAGAATGGCGCCAAGAACCAGGGTCATCAATCCGAACAGGGCCCGGCGCAGCAATACCGCAAGGGCTTGGCCGCCCTGAATGCCGCTTGCAAGGTCAAGCTTGGCGGCAGGGCGTTTTACGAACTCTCGGACGCCGACAAGGACAACGTCTTGCACGGCATCGACACCGGCGACTTCAAGCTCGACGGCATCGACGGCAAGGCATTCTTCGAACAGGTCGTAAAGGATGTTCAGATGGGCTTCTTCGCCGATCCGATCTATGGCGGCAATCGCGACATGGTTGCATGGAAGATGATCGGCTTTCCGGGCGCCCGCTACAACTATCTCGACTGGGTCTCGCGTCACAATGAGCGATATCCGTTACCGCCGGTCAGCATGACCGGTCGGATCGAATGGACACGGGGGTGACGCATGACCAGAAGACTTCCCAAGAAGGACGTCGTCATCATCGGGCTTGGCTGGACCGGATCGATCATGGCCAACGAGCTCACCGATGAAGGCCTCGACGTGATCGCGATCGAGCGCGGCCCGTGGCGCGACGCGCCGACCGATTTTCCGCCGACCTACATCCAGGATGAATTGCGTTACCGCGTCCGGCACGAGCTATTTCTGCGCCCGGACCAGCTGACCTTCACCTTCCGCAACAAGATGGACCAGACCGCGCTCCCGATCCGAAGCTGGGGCGCATTCATGCCGCCCAACGGGGTCGGCGGCGGCGGCGTGCACTGGAACGGCGAGACGTGGCGCTTCCTGCCCTCCGACTTCGTGCTCAAGACCCATTTGACCGAACGCTACGGCGCCGCCTTCCTGCCTGAAGACATGACCATTCAGGACTGGGGCATCACCTATGACGAGCTCGAGCCGTTCTACGATCGCTTCGAATATCTGTGCGGAACGTCCGGCACCGCGGGCAATGTCCGCGGCCAGATCATGGAGGGCGGCAATCCGTTCGAAGGCGCGCGGTCGCGCCCCTACCCGACGCCGGCGCAGCCGCAGCCGTTCAGCCAGACGCTGTTCGGCAAGGCAGCGCGTGAGCTCGGCTACAAGCCGTTTCCGCAGCCGTCCGGCAATCTATCCCAGGCCTATACCAACCCGCTCGGGCTGAAGATGGGACCGTGCACCTATTGCGGGTTCTGCGAATGGTTCGGCTGCGCCAATTATTCCAAGGCGAGCCCGCAGACCACCATCCTGCCCTATCTGGTGCGCAAGCCGAATTTCACCGCGCGCGACAATTCCGAAGTGATCCGGATCAACCTCGACAAATCAGGCACGCGCGCGACCGGGGTCACCTTCGTCGATTCGAGCGGCGAGGTCTGGGAGCAGCAGGCCGATCTCGTGATTCTGTCGGCTTACACGCTGTTCAACGTCCAGCTCCTGCTGCACTCGCAGATCGGCCAGCCCTATGATCCCGCCAAGGGGACGGGCACGGTCGGCCGCAACTACACGCACCAGACGATCTCGACCGTCAACGGCTTTTTCGATCCGAAGAAGTTCAACTTCAATCCCTTTATCGCGTCGGGCTCGATCGGAATGTGCATCGACGAGTTCAACGGCGACAATTTCGACCACGGGCCGCACGGCTTCGTCGGCGGCGGCTATATGGGCCAGGTGCAGACCGGCGGCCGCCCGATCGAAAGCACGATCGTGCCGCCGGGCACGCCGAAATGGGGCGCGGCCTGGAAGAGCGCCGTGAAGGAGAACTATCTGTCGACCGTGAAGCCGGGCACTGGCGTGCACGGCAGCTTCTATTCCTATCGCGACATCTATCTCGATCTCGATCCGACTTATACCGATCGCTTCAAGCGGCCGCTGATGCGGATGACGATCGATCTCAAGGAGAACGAGCTCAAGCAGAACAAGTTTCTCACCGACAAGTTCGCCGAGATCATCAAGGCGATGGGCGCGCAGAAGCTCCACGTACAGTACCGCACCGGCCCATATGACATCACCACCTATCAGACGACCCATCTCAACGGTGGCGCGATCATGGGGACCGATCGCAACACCAGCGTGCTCAACCGCTATCTGCAGAGCTGGGACGTGCCGAACCTGTTCGTGCTCGGCGCCAGCGCGTTTCCGCAGAACGCCGGCTATAACCCGACCGGCACCGTCGGCGCCCTCGCCTTTTGGGCGGCAACTGCGATCCGCAGCAAATATCTGAAGAATCCCGGGAGGCTTGTCGATGCGTAAGCGCGTCCCGCTTGCTCTCGCCTGGTTCGGCCTTCTCGTCGCGATCGTCTCGCGGCCCGCTATTGCCGACCCGCAGGATTTCCCGCAGATCGAACGCGGCCGCTATCTCGCGGTGCTCTCCGATTGCGCGAGCTGCCATACGGTGCCCGGCAGCAACCAACAGTTCAGCGGCGGCCGCTCGATCGAGACGCCGTTCGGAAATATCGTCGCGCCGAATATCACGCCGGACGCCGAGACCGGCATCGGGACCTGGAGCGACGATCAGTTCGAGGCGGCGGTCCGCAAGGGCATCCGGCGCGACGGCTCACGGCTCTATCCGGCGATGCCTTACAACGCCTACACCAAGATGTCGCGTGACGACGTGCTGGCCATCCGCGCCTATCTGAACACGCTGACACCTGTGCGCAACGCCGTCGTCGCCAACACGCTGCCATTCCCGTTCAACATCCGCGCCGCCATGCGCGCATGGGATGCGCTCTACTTCACCGAAGGCGAATACCGGCCCGAGCCGAACCAGTCGACCGAATGGAATCGCGGCGCCTTTCTCGTCACCGGCCCCGGTCATTGCGGCGCCTGCCACACGCCCAAGACTTTCCTCGGCGGCGACAAGACCGATCAGTTCTTGCGCGGCAGCTATCTGCAGGGCTGGTCGGCGCTCGACATCACCAACGATTCGCGCCTTGGTCTCGGCCGCTGGTCCAAAGAGGACATCGTCGCCTATCTGCGCTCCGGCCACAATCGCATCACGGCTGCGACCGCGCCGATGAGCGAGGTCATCGCGCTGTCGACCTCTCACATGACGGATCCCGATCTCAACGCCATCGCGACCTATCTGAAATCGCTGCCCGGCAAGAATGACGGCACCGCGCAACTGGCCGCGAACGCGCCGCCGATGGTCGCCGGAGCAGCCATCTATCGCGATCAATGCTCGGCCTGCCATGGCCTCGACGGCAAAGGCGTCGCCGAGCTGTTTCCGTCCCTCGCCGAGTCATCGTTGGTCCGGTCGGACGACCCGACGACTGCGATCCGCATCGTGCTGCGAGGTGCGCGCAGCGTGGGCACCGACGCGCAGCCCACCGCGCCCGGAATGCCGTCTTATGGCCGGCAGCTCGACGACGCCGAGATCGCGGCTGTGCTCACCTATGTGAGAAACAATTCGGCCAATACCGCCAGCGCGGTGACGGCCGATCAGGTCGCGAAAGTCCGGCACGATACCGCGACACGGCCGGACTAGGTCTCCTGCGTCGATCGGTGGGAACGCTCGGCCCGACCGGCCGTTCTCATCGATGGTCCTTGCTTTTGCTGGTTCCAACCAGCCCGCCAGGAACGGAGACCCCATGAGCGATTCCCGCGACATTCAGCACGGCGTCAACGATCCTGTCGGCGGTGCCGACGTGAAGGCGCGCCTCGACCAGAACCAAACTCCGCATGAGCTTGCTCAAGGGGGCGCCGACGTTCGCGCGCCGGCTTCGCCCGCGCCAGAGCCGTTCCTGCCCGAGCGGCTGCGCCGGCAGGCAACCGATCCGCTCAACGCCCGCACTGGCCGCAGGCCGACCGACTGAGGCATTCTGCGCGAACCGGCGCGGTTCGTTCCGGCATAGGAACAAACACCGCCGGAAGATGATTGATCCCGCACATCATTGCGCCGGGCACGAATGGGATGCCTAGCAAAAGCCAGAGGGATCCTTGATCATGAAACGTGTTGTCATCGCCGCCGCCTGCGTACTTCTCGCGGGTCCCGTGCTTGCCCAATCGGTGGGAGAAAAAACCGGCGTCAATTCGGCTCTTGGCGTCACGCCGAGCACCGATGACTTCGTCAAGGAGGTCGCGATCAGCGACATGTTCGAGATCGAATCGAACAAGCTCGGCGAGCAGAAGGGCAACGCGCAGGAGAAGACCTTTGCCCAGCAGATGGTGACCGATCACACCAAGACCTCGACTGAGCTGAAGAGCATGGTGACCAGCGGCAAGGTCAAGGCGACCTTGCCGACCGCGCTCGATAGCTCGCACCAGAGCAAGCTCGACAAGCTGAAAGGCGCC
>NZ_JBARGP010000634.1:0-7721 GCF_049798375.1 Bradyrhizobium sp. | reverse complement strand
CTCGAAATTCGGCCCTTCGACAATGGCATCGACCGGGCAGGCTTCCTGGCACAGCCCGCAGTAAATGCACTTCACCATGTCGATGTCGTAGCGCGTGGTGCGGCGCGTGCCGTCGTTACGGCGCGGGCCGGCCTCGATGGTGATCGCCTGCGCCGGGCAAATCGCTTCGCACAGCTTGCAGGCGATGCAGCGCTCCTCGCCATTGGGATAGCGGCGCAGCGCATGCTCGCCGCGGAAGCGCGGCGAGATCGGCCCCTTCTCGAAGGGATAGTTCAGCGTCGGCTTCGGCTGAAAGAAATAGCGCATGGCGAGAAAGAACGCCGATACGAATTCGGACAGCAGCAGCGAACGGGCTGTGGCATTGATGTTGACACTCAAGGCACCCTCATTTCGGCGCAAGCCCCGCAAATTGCAGCACACCGGCGACGATCACCACCATGTGCGCGATGGCGACGATCCTGTTCCTCGGCGGCTGGCTGCCGCCGGTGAACTTGCCGCCCTTCACCTGGGTGCCCGGGGTCATCTGGTTCGCGCTAAAACTGTTTTTCATGTTCTTCCTGTTTGCAATGGCGAAGGCCATCGTGCCGCGCTACCGCTACGACCAGTTGATGAGGCTTGGCTGGAAGGTGTTCCTGCCGCTGTCGCTCGCCATGGTGGTCATCGTTGCGGGCGTGCTGCAATTGGCGGGGATTGCGCCGAAATGAGGTCGCTATGAGCATCAACATCAACGCTACCGCCCGCTCGCTTCTGCTGTCGGAATTCGTATCGGCGTTCTTTCTCGCCATGCGCTATTTCTTCAAGCCGAAGCCGACGTTGAACTACCCGTTCGAAAAGGGGCCGATCTCGCCGCGGTTTCGCGGTGAGCATGCGCTGCGTCGCTATCCGAACGGCGAAGAACGCTGCATCGCCTGCAAACTCTGCGAGGCGATCTGCCCGGCGCAGGCGATCACCATCGAAGCCGGTCCGCGGCGCAACGATGGCACCCGCCGGACGGTGCGCTACGACATCGATATGGTGAAGTGCATCTATTGCGGGCTGTGCCAGGAAGCCTGTCCGGTCGATGCGATCGTCGAGGGGCCGAATTTCGAATTCGCGACCGAAACGCGCGAGGAGCTCTACTATGACAAGGCGAAGCTGATCGCCAATGGCGACCGCTGGGAGCGTGAAATCGCCCAGTCGATCGCGCAAGACGCGCCGTACCGGTGAGGTGAGGAACGTGGCTGTTGAGATGCACCTATTCGCCATGCGCACGGTCTGCTCTCTCCGCCCTTGTGGGGGAGACTTGGAGAGGGGCTTCGCATGATCCTTCCGGCCCTGTTCTTCTATCTGTTCGCGGGCATCTGCGTCGCCTCCGCGGTGATGGTGATTGTGTCGCGCAATCCCGTGCACTCCGTGCTGTTTCTGATCCTCGCTTTCGTGAACGCCGCTGGCCTGTTCGTGCTGATGGGCGCCGAATTCCTGGCGATGATCCTGGTCGTCGTCTACGTCGGCGCGGTCGCGGTGCTGTTTTTGTTCGTGATCATGATGCTCGACGTCGACTTCACCGAGCTGCGCGAGGGCTTTCTGCAGTACATGCCGATCGGTCTCGTGATCGGCGGCATCTTCCTGTTCGAGCTGCTGCTGACCGTGTCCTACTGGGTCATCGATCCCGGCACCACCAAGACGATCACGGCCGCGATCCCGACCAACGTCACCAACACCGAGGCGCTCGGGCTGGTGCTCTATACGAAGTACATCTTCTACTTCCAACTTTCCGGCATGGTGCTGCTGGTCGCTATGATCGGCGCCATTGTGCTGACGCTCCGCCACAAGGTCAACGTCAAGCGGCAGGACATCAACGTGCAGAATGCCCGCACGCCTGAGATCGCGATGGCGGTGCGCAAGGTTGCCGTCGGGCAGGGGCTGCAGGATGCGGATGCGGCGGAGTGGGTGAAATGACAATCGGGCTCGGACATTATCTCTCGGTTGGCGCGATGCTGTTCACGCTCGGCATCCTCGGCATCTTCCTCAACCGCAAGAACATCATCGTCATTCTGATGTCCGTCGAGCTGATCCTGCTTGCCGTGAACATCAATCTGGTGGCGTTCTCGACCTTCCTCGGCGACATCGTCGGCCAGGTCTTCGCGCTGCTGGTGCTGACGGTCGCCGCCGCGGAGGCCGCGATCGGCCTTGCCGTGCTGGTTGTCTACTTCCGCAACCGCGGCTCGATCGCGGTTGAAGACGTCAATCTGATGAAGGGCTAGGGCGCATGAACTGCACGAGCATGATCATGCGTGAGGGAACGGACGAATGATCCAGGCCATTGTCTTTCTGCCGCTGCTGGGCGCCATCCTGGCCGGCCTGATCGCGTTGTTCGGGGCGCATGCGCGCAACCCGAGTGGCGACACCGTCGAGCATCACGGCGATGGCCACCATCACGCGTCGACCACGCATGTGAACGAGGATGCGTCGGTGGTGCATGTCTCGCATGACGAGCCGCTCGCGCACGATGATCACGGCCACGACGATCATCATGTCGCGGAGCCGCCGGCGGCCGGAACGCGCGCCGCGGAGCTGATCACCACCGCGCTGCTGTTCGTCGCGGCGGCGTTGTCCTGGGCGACGCTGGTCAACGTCGGCTTCATGCACCACGAGGCCGGGGTGATCGAGCTGCTGCCCTGGATCAATTCCGGCGACCTGCAGGTGTCCTGGGCGTTGCGCGTTGATACGCTGACGGCGGTGATGCTGGTCGTGGTCACGACCGTGTCTTCGCTCGTCCATCTCTATTCGATCGGCTACATGGACGAGGATCCCAATCGCCCCCGTTTCTTCGGGTATTTGTCTTTATTCACCTTCGCGATGCTGATGCTAGTCACGGCGAACGACCTGGTCCAGCTGTTCTTCGGCTGGGAGGGCGTCGGTCTCGCCAGCTACCTGTTGATCGGCTTCTGGTACCAGAAGCCGTCGGCGAATGCGGCCGCAATCAAGGCCTTTGTGGTCAACCGTGTCGGCGATTTCGGCTTCGCGCTCGGCATCTTCACGGTCTTCATGCTGGTCGGCTCGACCGATTTCGACACCATCTTCGGCGCCGCGCCGGGCATCGCCCTTGCTCACAAGACCGTCGACTTCCTGGGCTGGCATGCCGATGCGATGACGCTCGCGTGCCTGCTGTTGTTCATGGGCGCGATGGGCAAGTCGGCGCAGTTCCTGCTGCACACCTGGCTGCCGGACGCGATGGAAGGTCCGACCCCGGTCTCGGCGCTGATTCACGCGGCGACCATGGTGACCGCCGGCGTGTTCATGGTGGCGCGGCTGTCGCCGCTGTTCGAGCTGGCGCCGAACGCGCAAGCCGTGGTGATGTTCTTCGGTGCGACGACTGCGTTCTTCGCCGCGACCATCGGCTTGGTGCAGAACGACATCAAGCGTATCGTCGCCTATTCGACCTGCTCGCAGCTCGGCTACATGTTCGTGGCGATGGGAGCAGGAGCCTATTCGGTCGGCATGTTCCATCTGTTCACGCACGCCTTCTTCAAGGCGCTGCTGTTCTTGGGCTCCGGCTCGGTGATCTACGCGATGCACCACGAGCAGGACATCCGCAACATGGGTGGCCTGTGGCGCAAGATCCCCTATACATTCGCGGTGATGACCGTCGGCACCTTGGCACTGACGGGCTTCCCGGGTTTTGCGGGCTTCTTCTCCAAGGATGCGATCATCGAGGCGGCTTATGCTTCGCACAACCCGTTCGCGACCTATGCCTACTTCCTCACGGTGGTGGCGGCCGGCCTGACCTCGTTCTATTCCTGGCGCCTGATCTGGAAGACTTTCTTCGGTACCCCGCATGATCAGCATCACTACGAGGCGGCGCATGAGAGCCCGGTCTGGATGCTGATCCCGATCGGCGTGCTCGCGGTCGGTTCGGTCCTGGCTGGCTTCCCGTTCAAGGAGCTGTTTACGAACGAACATCTGGTCGAGCAGTTCTTCGGCGAGTCGCTCAAGATGAACCCGCACATCCTCGAGGACATGGAGCACATGCCGTTCTGGTTCGGACAGCTTCCGTTCGCGATGTTCGTCGTCGGCTTCGGAATATCCTGGCTGTTCTACATCGGCCGTCCCTCCATCCCCGAGGAATTGGCGCGTCAGCAGCCGCTGCTTTACAAATTCCTGCTCAACAAATGGTATTTCGATGAGCTCTATGACGTCATCTTCGTCCGTCCTGCGAAGTGGCTCGGCCGCTTCCTGTGGAAGAAGGGCGATGGCTTCGTCATCGACGGCTTTGGACCGGACGGCGTGTCGGCGCGGGTGCTGGACGTCACCCGCAGTGTCGTCAAGATCCAGACCGGTTATCTCTATCATTATGCTTTTGCCATGCTGATCGGCGTTGCCGGCCTGATCACCTGGTTCATGTTCATGGGAGGCCAGCAATGACCACCTGGCCGATTCTGTCTGTCGTCACCTTCCTTCCGCTCGTCGGCGTGCTGCTGATCTATCTGCTCAGCGGCGACGACGAAGCCGCCCGGCGCAACGCGCGCTGGATCGCGCTCTGGACCACGCTAATCACCTTCGCGGTGTCGGTGATCCTGGTGCTGCGCTTCGATCCTTCGCAGACTGATTTCCAGTTTGTCGAAAAGGCCAACTGGCTGGCGAGCGGCATCGCCTATCATATGGGCGTCGACGGCATTTCGCTGCCGTTCGTGATCCTGACCACCGCGTTGATGCCGTTCTGCATCCTTGCAAGCTGGAAGTCGGTGACATCCAGGGTGCGAGAATACATGATGGCGTTCCTAGTCCTGGAAACGCTGATGGTCGGCACCTTCTCGTCCCTCGACCTCGTGCTGTTCTATCTGTTCTTCGAGGGCGGCCTGATCCCGATGTTCCTGATCATCGGTGTCTGGGGTGGTCCGCGGCGGGTCTATGCGTCCTTCAAGTTCTTCCTCTACACGCTGCTTGGCTCGGTGTTGATGCTGCTCGCCATCATGGCGCTGTACTGGAATGGCGGCACCACCGATATTCCGACCTTGATGCACGCCAACGTCCCGCGGTCGTTGCAGACCTGGGCATGGCTCGCGTTCTTCGCCTCGTTCGCGGTGAAGATGCCGATGTGGCCGGTGCACACTTGGCTGCCGGATGCGCATGTGGAGGCGCCGACCGCAGGCTCGGTGATCCTGGCTGCGATCCTCCTGAAGATGGGCGGTTACGGTTTCCTGCGTTTCTCGCTGCCGATGTTCCCGTTGGCGTCGCATGACTTCGCGCCGCTGATCTGGACGCTGTCGGCGATCGCGATCATCTACACCTCGCTGGTCGCGCTCATGCAGGAGGATATGAAGAAGCTGATCGCGTACTCGTCGGTCGCGCATATGGGCTTCGTCACCATGGGCATATTCGCCGGCACCATGCAGGGTGTTGCGGGTGGCGTGTTCCAGATGATCTCGCACGGCATCGTCTCCGGCGCGCTGTTCCTCTGCGTCGGCGTCGTCTACGACCGAATGCACACCCGCGAGATCGCGGCCTATGGCGGCATCGTGAACCGGATGCCGCTCTACGCGCTGGTATTCATGGTGTTCACCATGGCCAATGTCGGGCTGCCCGGCACGTCCGGCTTCGTTGGCGAGTTCATGACTCTGCTGGGCACCTTCCGCGTCTCGATCTCGACAGCGTTCTTCGCGACATCGGGCGTGATCCTGTCGGCGGCTTATGCGCTGTGGCTCTACCGCAAGGTGGTGTTCGGCGCGCTGGTGAAGCCGTCGCTGCAGACCATCAAGGACCTCACCTTCCGCGAAGGCTTGTTGCTGTTCCCGCTGGTGGCGCTGACCATTCTGTTCGGTGTCTATCCGAAGCCGGTCCTCGACATATCGGCAGCCTCGGTTCAGCAGCTGGTCAATAACTACAATACCGCCGTGACGGCCGTGAAGGCCGCCTCGCTGCAGCAATAGACCCCACAAGATCGGGACACGAACGATGATCGAGAATTTTGGGGCTCAGCTCGGGGTGGTGCTGCCGGAGTTGATTTTGGCCTTAGGCGCGATGGTGCTCGTGATCCTGGGCGCCTTCCGCGGGCAGCGGGCGACGGGGCTCGTCACGACGCTGGCCGTGTGCCTGTTGATCGTGGTGGGGCTATTGGTGCTGTGGCGGCCGACCGATCAGGCGTTCGGCGGCAGCTTCATCGGCGACGACTATGCGCGCTTCCTGAAGATTCTGGCGCTGATCGGCTCGGCCGCAACGCTGATCATGTCGACGGAATTCCTCTCGGCGCCCGACCGGCGCATCTTCGAATATGCCATCCTGGTGCTGCTCTCTACGCTCGGCATGATGGTGCTGATCTCGGCCGGCGATCTGATCGCGCTCTATCTCGGGCTCGAGCTGATGTCGCTTGCGCTCTATGTCGTCGCCGCGAGCCATCGCGACAACGCCAAGTCGACCGAGGCGGGCCTGAAGTACTTCGTCCTTGGCGCGCTGTCGTCGGGCATGCTGCTCTACGGCGCGTCGCTGATCTACGGCTTCACCGGCACCGTAAGCTTCGCCGGCATCGCGGCTGCGGCGAAGGGCGGCAGCATCGGCATCGTGTTCGGCATCGTTTTCCTGTTCGCCGGTCTCTGCTTCAAGGTCTCGGCCGTGCCGTTCCATATGTGGACGCCTGACGTCTATGAAGGTGCGCCGACCCCGATCACCGCCTTTTTCGCCTCGGCGCCGAAGGTCGCAGCCCTCGCCGTGTTTACCCGTGTGGCGCTGACCGCGTTCCCCGGCATCACCTTCCAGTGGCAGCAGATCATCGTGTTCGTCTCGATCGCCTCGATGGCGCTCGGCGCGTTCGCCGCCATCGGCCAGACCAACATCAAGCGCCTGATGGCCTATTCGTCGATCGGCCATATGGGTTTCGCTCTGGTCGGCCTCGCCGCCGGAACGGTCGAGGGCGCGCAGGGCGTGCTGATATACATCGCGATCTATGTCGCGATGACGCTCGGCTCGTTCGCCGTCATCATCGCGATCCGGCGCAACGGCCAGTCGTTCGAGAAGATCAGCGATTTCTCCGGCCTGTCGCGCACCAACCCGCTGCTCGCCTTCTTCTTCGCGATGCTGCTGTTCTCGCTGGCCGGCATTCCACCGCTCGCGGGCTTCTTCGCCAAATGGTATGTGTTCGTCGCCGCGATCAAGGCCGGGCTGTTCACACTCTCGGTGATCGGCGTGCTGACCAGCGTGGTCGGGGCGTATTATTATCTCTCGATCGTCAAGACGATGTATTTCGATGAGCCGTTGCAGGTGCTCGATCCCGTCCGGATCGAGCTGCGCACCGTGCTTGCGGTCGCGGGCCTCTTCAACATCCTGTTCTTCGCCTATCCGGGACCGCTGGTTCGTGCGGCGACGGTCGCGGCGAAGTCGCTGTTCTAGATGGCCTTCACTCTCGGTCCGCGCGCGACCAAGGCAGGCTACGGGCTGATTGCGTTCGATCAAGCCGGCTCGACCAATGCCGAGGCACTGGCGCGGGCGCGAGGCGGCGAGCGCGGGCCCTGCTGGTACGTGACGACCGAGCAGACCGCAGGGCGCGGCCGGCGACAACGAGCGTGGATCGCGCCGCGGGGCAATCTCGCCGCCAGCGTGCTCGAGGTTCTGGACGTGACGCCGGCAATCGCCGCGACGCTCGGCTTCGCGGTAGGTGTTGCGATGGCGAGCGCGCTGCGGCAGGTGAGCCTCGAGGCCGTGATGCGGACCGGGGGCGGACAGCTGGATTTTGCGCTGAAATGGCCTAA
>NZ_JBARGP010000633.1:0-2928 GCF_049798375.1 Bradyrhizobium sp. | reverse complement strand
GTCAGGAACACGTTCGAGTTCGACGGCAGCCAGTCGATATGGGCGCGGATGCGGTTGCCGCAGGCGGCCTTCAGCCGCTGCTCGACCAACGCGCGCAGCGACTCCTGGGTGTGGCAATCATTGTAGCGGATGTTGAACTTCGCCCGCGCCGCGCCTGGGATGACGTTGGTGGCAGTGTTTCCGACATCGACCGTGGTGAATTCAAGATTCGACGGCTGGAATTGCGCGCTGCCCTGGTCGAGCGGCTCGTCGGAGAGCGCGACAATCAGCCGCGAGATATCCGGCACCGGATTTGCGGCCCGATGCGGATAGGCGACGTGGCCCTGCTTGCCCTCGACAACGAGCGTGCCCGATTGCGAGCCGCGGCGGCCGATCTTGATGCAGTCGCCGATCACCTCCTGGTTGGAGGGTTCGCCGAGCACGCAATGATCGAATATCTCGCCACGCTTCGCAGCCCACTGCAGCAGCTTCACCGTGCCATTGATCGAGACGTCTTCCTCATCGCCCGTGATCAGGAACGAGATCGAGCCTTTTCCGTTTCCTTGCGGCTTGCCTTCATGATCGCGCAGATAGTCGAGCACGGCGGCGAGGCTGCAGGCGATGCCGCCCTTCATGTCGACGGCGCCGCGACCGTACAAATAGCCGTCCCGGACTTCGCCGGAGAATGCGCCAAGGCTCCAGGCGCTCTCGTCACCAGGCGGCACCACGTCGGTGTGGCCGGCAAAGGTGATATGCGGCGCCGCATCGCCGATGCGGGCGTAGAGATTGTCGACGTCGGCGGTGCCGGCCTCGGAGAAGGTGACGCGGTGGGTCTCGAAACCGGCCTGTTTCAGCAGGCTCTCGAGCACACCGAGCGCGCCGGCATCGGCCGGCGTCACGGAGGCGCAACGGATCAGGTCGCGGGCAATGGTGAGGGCGTCGGTCATGCCCTCGCTTAACACGCCATTTTATCGGTGAGCTAGTGTCCGAAATTCGAGGCTCGCGTCATTTCGTCGCGAGCTCATGGTGAACGCCGCGTCAGTCCCGCAACAGCTCGTTAATCTAGGTCTTGGAGCGGGTGCGCTCGTCGACGCGCTTCATGATCACGGCGCAGGCGGTCGAGGGGCCGATCTGGCCGTTCTTCATCGGCTTGCCCGGCAGCGCGCCCGGCACCACCACCGAATATTCCGGGACCTCGCCGACAAACACCTCACCGGTCTCGCGGTCGATGATCTTGGTCGAGGCGCCGAGGAATACGCCCATCGCCAGCACCGCGCCCTTGCGCACGATCACGCCCTCGGCGACCTCGGAACGGGCACCGATGAAGCAGTCGTCCTCAACGATGACGGGCTCGGCCTGCAGCGGCTCCAGCACGCCGCCGATGCCGACGCCGCCGGAGATGTGCACGCGCTTGCCGATCTGGGCGCAGGAGCCGACCGTCGACCAGGTATCGATCATGGTCGCCTCATCGACATAGGCGCCGAGATTGACGAAGGAGGGCATCAGCACGACGTTCTTGGCGATGAAGGCGGAGCGGCGCACGATAGCGCCCGGCACGGCGCGGAAGCCGGCATCGCGGAAACGGTTCTCGCCCCAGCCCTCGAACTTCGACGGCACCTTGTCCCACCACGACGCCTTGCCCGAGCCTCCAGGGATCACGCTCATGTCGTTGAGGCGGAACGACAGCAGCACCGCCTTCTTCAGCCACTGGTTGACCTTCCACTTGCCGGTCGTCTCGCGCTCGGCCACCCGCGTCTCGCCCTTGTCGAGCAGTTCCAGCGCGCTCTCCACGGCATCGCGGACCTCGCCCTTGGTCGCGGTCGAGACGCCGTCGCGCGCATCGAAGGCGCTGTTGATGGTGGTTTCGAGGGCGGACAGAGACATCTGATCATCCTAGTCTGGCGAGAAGGCGTTGGGCAAAATGGGCTGCTTTTTCGGAATTTGGGCCGGCGGAGTCAAGCGCTCCGGTCCGACCCGCGGGTTCAACCGTGCACCATCCGAAGGACGATCGTGACCAGGGCCCCGATCAGCAGCGCGAACGCGGCCAGGGCCTGGATGGCGAAACCGGCGCGGCGCTTCTCCGGCCCTGCCGCATAGGAGACCATGTACATGAGGCGGCCGACGATCCAGACCAGGCCGAGCAGGGCTGCCACCTTGTCGCTGACATAAACGGCAAACAGCCACAGCCCGGGCAGGAAGATCGGCATCCATTCCAGCATGTTCAAATGCGCGCGGAAGACGCGCTCGAAATCCGGATTGCCCGTGGTCGCCGGCGCCTTGATGCCGTATGTGCCGCGGGCTTTGCCGACCCGGAAGCTGGCGTAGAAAAGCGCGACGCAGGCGAGCACGGTGACGAATGCGGTGAAGTGATACATGCGGATGGGTCCCCCTCGAAAAGCTCTCCGTCGCTCAATACCCCGTCAGCTCGAGATAGCCCACCCCGCTGTGGCTGCCTTTAAAACTGATCGGGCCTTCCCAGTAAGGCACAGAGGTCCCCATCCAGGCGTTCGGGTTGAGCGGCGTGCAGTCGATCGCGATTGAACGCGCGGGCAGTTCGAGATGCCAGGCGACCGGCAGCTTGTGGCCCGAAATCTCGACGCTGTCCTTTGGCGTCATGACGACGTCATTTGGACCGAGTTGCGTGGTGGCCCCACCCGGCTCGATCCAGGTGCCCGATGCGTAGTCGTGGCCGTCGGTCTGCCGCATCCGATACAGCATCAGCTTGCCGCCCGAGGCAAAATGCAGTGAGAACCAGTCCCAACCGGTCTGGTCGGGGGCGAGCGGCTGGCTGCTCCATTCGCGGTCGAGCCAGGCTTGGCCGGTGACCTCGACCGGTCTGTCGTCGATCGTGAGCTGGCCGTGGGCGCGATAGAACGGCTGGCTGTAGTAATAAGAGGCCTGGTTGCGCTCGGACTTCTTGCTGTAGCCGTGGTCGCCCTGCAGCACCAC
>NZ_JBARGP010000632.1:0-14387 GCF_049798375.1 Bradyrhizobium sp. | reverse complement strand
GAAGACGTTTCGGCGACCTTGCGGGTGCCGACATGGGCGCCATCGCGCAGCACGGTCACCCGATCGGCCAGCTGAAAAATCTCGTCCATGCGGTGGCTGATATAGATAATGCCAACGCCGCGTGATTTGAGCCGCCGCACCAGGTCGAACAGCCGCGTGACGTCATATTCGGTCAACGCGGCGGTCGGCTCGTCCATGATCAGCAGCCGCGCATCCTGCGACAGCGCCCGCAGGATCTCGACGCGCTGGCGATTGCCGACGCTGAGCGCGCCGACGATCTGGCCCGGTGTCAGGTCCGTAATCTCGAGGGACGCGAGCAGCGCCTTGGTTTTGGCAGCCATCGCCTTCCAGTCGAGCCAGCCGCCGCGGCTGCGGGGCGCATGGCCCAAGAAGATGTTTTCGGCGACCGACAGATCGCGAAACAGCAGCAGCTCCTGATAGATCGTCGCGATTCCGGCGCACCGCGCATCATCCGGGGACTCCAAAGGAAGCGGTTGTCCGTCGACCTTCGTGGTGCCGGCGTCGGGCTGATAGACCCCGGAGATGATCTTGATCAGGGTGGACTTGCCGGCGCCATTCTCGCCAAGCAGCGCATGAACTTCGCCCCGCGCGACCTCGAACGAAACGCCCGACAGCGCACGAACGCCTGGAAAAGATTTCTCGATGCCCTCGACCGCCAGCAGCGGCGCCGCAGGCGTATTCTCTCGCAGCGCTACGTCGCCGGCATCGCTCATGCGGCCACGACCTCATCAGGCGCATCGGCCGCGATCATCACCTCGATGCCGGCGTCGCGCAGCATGTCGAGCGCGTGTTTAGGCGCCTCGGCGTCGGTGATGACAGTCGATATCCGCGACAGCGGGCACACCACCAGGCTGCCGCGTGCCGTGAATTTGGAGCTGTCGGCCAGCACCACCAGCCTGTCGGCGCGCTTGATCAGCTTGCTCTCGGCGCGGGCGATCAATGGATCGCCTTCGACCACGCCGAGCAGGCCGATTGAGATCGCGCTCATGAACATGCGCGAGGCCGAATAATGCTGGATCGCGTCCTCCTCGAACGGCGACACGATCAGTTTCTGCTCGCGATAGACCTCTCCGCCCGGCAATGCGACGCGGCAATTGGAATGGTGAATCAACGTCTCGGCCAATGGATAGGAATTGGTGAGAACCTTGAGACGGCGCTCGCGCAGGAACTCACCCATCTGGAACGTCGTGGTGCCGCCATTGATGATGATGGCGTCGCCGTCGCTGCACAGCGCGACCGCGGCGCGCGCGATCGCCCGCTTGGCGGCAACGTTGAGCGTCTTGCTGATCTCGAAGGAGCGGGTCGCCAGCGCCGGCGCGTCGCCCGCCTCAGTCGGCGAACCTGACATCGGCTCCAATCCGCCACGCACACGCGTCGCCGAACCCATCTCGGCAAGCCGGACAAAATCGCGCCGGACGGAGGCTTCGGAGGCGCCGGTGGCACGGCAGACATCGGCGATCCGAACCAGCGGCTGCTGCTTCAGCATTGCCTTGATCAGCTGCCAGCGCTCGCGTTCATGCACGGCCCTGTTCCTCCCGACATGCATAGCTAGTCATGAACTTTGCGTGCGGTCAACGCTAAACCTCCAGTTTCATCCAAGATCAATCACGCTGCACAGCAACATCAATCACGCGGTGATTGACCGTGATTGATCGCGATACTATCGTTCGCACAACTACAGAATAGGGAGGAAAGGTTCATGACCAAGGCTGCGGCCGCGCCGCTTCCCGATCTCTGGAATGACGCCTATGCGGCGGACCTCGATGAGCCGGGCCTGTTGCTCTATCGTTCCAACCTGCTCGGCAGCGACCTTCGCATCACCAATTTCGGCGGCGGCAACACCTCGGCCAAACTCACCATGACCGATCCGCTGACGCAGCAGCCCGTCACCGTGCTGTGGGTCAAGGGCTCAGGCGGTGACATCGGCTCGATGAAGCGCGACGGCTTCTCCACGCTTTATCTCGACAAGCTTGAAAGCCTGAAACAGCTCTATCGGGGCCTCGCCCATGAGGACGAGATGGTCGCGCTGTTCAATCACTGCACCTTCAACCTCAATCCGCGCGCGACCTCGATCGACACGGCTCTGCACGGTTTCGTGCCCCACCCGCATGTCGATCATGTCCATGCCGACGCCGTCATTGCCATCGCCGCTTGCGCGAATGCCGAGCAGTTGACGATGCAGGTGTTCGGCGGCGAAATCGGCTTCCTGCCGTGGCAGCGGCCCGGCTTCGACCTCGGCCTGAAACTCGGCGCGATGGCGACCGAGCATCCCGAATATGTCGGCGTGGTGCTCGGCGGCCACGGCCTGTTCACCTGGGGGCCGACCTCGAAAGCGGCCTATCAGACCACGCTACGCACTATTCAGCGAGCCGCCGACTGGCTGGCGGAACATGAAAAGCAGCCCGCCTTCGGCGGTCCGCGGGTCGATGCCGCCCCGCCCGAGACGCGCCGCGCCGTTGCGGCGGCGCTGATGCCGCTGATCCGTGGCAGGATCTCGCGCGACGAGCGCAAGGTCGGACATTTCACCGATGCGCCTGAGGTGCTGGAGTTCGTCAATTCGCACGCGCTGGACCAACTAGCGCCGCTCGGGACCTCCTGCCCCGATCATTTCCTGCGCACCAAGATTCGCCCGCTGGTGCTGCCGTTCGACGGCGATGTCGGCAAGCTTGCCAATTCGCTCGACGCGCTGCTCGAAGCCTACCGCGCCGACTACGCCGCCTATTACCAGCGCTGCAAGCGACCGGATTCGCCCGCCATGCGCGATCCCAATGCGGTGATCTACCTGGTGCCCGGCATCGGCATGCTCTCCTTTGCCAAGGACAAGGCGACCGCGCGGATCGCTTCGGAGTTCTATATCAACGCCATCAACGTCATGCGCGGCGCCTCCGGCGTCAGCACCTATGTCGGCCTGCCGGAACAGGAAGCTTTCGATATCGAATATTGGCTGCTCGAAGAAGCCAAGCTGCAGCGCATGCCGAAGCCCAAAGCGCTGGCCGGCAGGATCGCCTACATCACCGGCGGCGCCGGCGGGATCGGCGGCGCGACGGCGCTGCGGCTGCTGAACGAAGGCGCCTGCGTGGTGCTGGCCGACATCGACCAGCAGGCGCTCGACGCGCGCATCGAGGCGATCGTGCAACGCTTCGGCCGCGACAGCGCCGTGGGCATCAAGCTTGACGTGACCGACGAAGCGAATGTTGCCGCCAGCTTCACGCAGTCCATTCTCGCCTATGGCGGCATCGACATCGTGGTCTCCAATGCCGGCATCGCCTCGGCCTCGCCGGTCGAGGACACCAGCCTGGCGCTGTGGCAGAAGAACATGGATGTGCTCGCCACCGGCTATTTCCTGGTGGCGCGCGAGGCATTCCGCCTGATGCAACGCCAGCAAAGCGGCGGCGCGATCGTGTTCGTCGCCTCCAAGAACGGCCTCGCGGCCTCAGCCGGTGCGTCGGCCTATTGCGCGGCCAAGGCCTCGGAAATTCACCTCGCGCGTTGCCTTGCGTTGGAAGGCGCGCCGCATGGCATCCGGGTCAACACCGTCAATCCCGACGCGGTGCTGCGTGGCTCCAAGATCTGGGCCGGCGAATGGCGCCGGCAACGCGCCGCCTCCAACAAGGTGGCGGAAGATGAGCTCGAGGAGGTCTACCGGCAACGATCGATGCTGAAGCTCTCGGTATTGCCGGAGGACATTGCCGAGGGCGTCTATTTCTTCGCCAGCGATCTTTCCGCCAAGTCGACCGGCAATATCCTCAATGTCGATGCCGGCAACGCGCAATCCTTCACGCGGTGACGCCAATCGTAGGGCAACAGGCATGACCGGCTTTTCCATCAGCGGGGATTTTCTCCAAAGCGAGAATGCGCCACGAAAGAGCGCGCTCGACGAGGATTATACGGCGCTATCACGTTCGTTGGCGCGCCGCGGCATCGACAGTGAGGCGCTGACACGCAGCGTTATGGCGTTCGGAGTTGCGATCCCGACCTGGGGCGTCGGCAGCGGCGGCACCCGTTTTGCGCGCTTTCCCGGCCCGGGCGAGCCGCGCCATCTGTTCGACAAGCTGGAGGATTGCGCCACCATCCACCATCTGGCGCGGGCGACACCGACGCTATCGCCGCATTTTCCCTGGGATGCGACCAGCGACTACGCGGCGCTGCGCGAAATCGCCACCGGATATGGGCTCTCTTTCGATGCGGTGAATTCGAACACTTTTCAGGATCAGCCGGGCCAAGCGCATTCGTACAAGTTCGGTTCGCTCTGCCATGTCGACCGCGCCGTGCGCGCCCAGGCGATCGCACACAATATCGACTGCATCACCATCGGACGCCAGCTCGGCTCTAGAGCGCTGACGGTGTGGATCGCCGATGGCTCGAACTTCGCCGGCCAGTCGAACCTGACCGAGGCGCTCGATCGCTATCTGGAGTCTATGGGCGAGATCTACGCGGCGCTGCCTGCCGATTGGCGGGTGTTTCTCGAGCACAAACTCTATGAGCCGGCGTTCTATTCGACCGTGATCTCCGATTGGGGAACGAGCCTTGCGGCGGCGCAAGAGCTCGGGCCGAAGGCACAGTGCCTGGTCGACCTCGGTCACCATGCGCCGAACGTCAATATCGAGCAGATCGTCGCCCGCTTGATCCGCTTCGGCAAGCTCGGCGGCTTTCACTTCAACGATTCGAAGTATGGCGACGACGATCTCGACGCCGGATCGGTCGAACCGTTTCGGCTGTTCCTGGTGTTCAACGAACTGATCGACGCCGAGAGGCGCGGCGCAAAGGGTTTTGCTCCGGCCTATATGCTCGACCAGTCTCACAACGTCACCGATCCGATCGAGAGCCTGCTTCAGTCGGCAATCGAATTGCAGCGCGCCTATGCCCAGGCGCTGATCGTCGACCGTCCGGCACTGGCCGCGGCGCAGGCCGCCAATGACGCGCTCGGCGCCCACCTCGAACTCAAGCGCGCCTTCACCACCGATGTGTCACCGATCCTGGCCATGGCGCGGCTGCGGGCCGGTGGCGCCATCGCGCCGATCGAGATCTATCGCGCCTCCGGCTATCGCAAGCAAAAGGTAAGCGAGCGGCCGCAGGTCACCGGCACTTCGGCCGGAATCGTCTGAGACAACCAATTACCATTTGAAGGTGGCGGTGAGGAAATCCGGCGTACCGCCGCACGCCGCGCACAGGCTGAGCAACTCGGGCTCCGTAAGCGACCGGTGAATGCCGGTCCGCACCAGCAAGGTCGACAATCCCATTGCCTTGCCGCCGCACACATCGTGCTCCGGACTGTCACCGATCATCAGGGTACGCGCGCTGGCATCGCGCGCTGCGAGGGCCAGCGCATGGCGAAAGAACGCACTGTGGGGTTTGCCGACGTAATCGACCCGGCCCCAAGATCCTCATAGATCCGCGCGATCGCGCCCGGCGCGGGAACGAGCTCGCCGTCCCGGATCATGGTGATATCGGGATTGACACAGATTGCCGGCACGCTGGCCTGCGCCGCCGTTTGTAGCTGTGCACGATAAGCCGCCAGCGATGTCCTTGGCGCGTCCGAGCCGGCGAACACCAGGAACGCGGCGTCGGCGGGTCTGGCCACCAGGTCGAATTCGTCAGGTGCAAACGCATAGTGATCGCCGTGGCGTCCGATCACGCAGGCCGCCGCTCCGGTCGTAAACTTCGGACCGAGCCCCCCGCTGCGGACGAGCTGCAGGCCGACCTCGCCTGAGCTCAAGACGCGGAACTGGGAGCCGGAAAATCCCAGCTTCCTGAGCCGGGTCAGATTGGCGGCGGCATCCTTGCCCGAATTCGTCAGAACGATGATCTCGCGCCCATCGCTGGCAATCCGGGCCATTGCATCGATGGCGCCGTGATAGGCCGCGACGCCGTCATGCAACACGCCATACTGGTCAATGATCGATCGAGGCGCTCCGTACCCCCGACGTGCCGACATCGACTCCAAGAACAAGGTCGCTTATGGTGTCCTCGCATCGAGCGACTGCCGATATTTCTCCGCGTCCCAATTCGGCAACTGCGCTTCGTCATCCGAGGCCAAGGGCGCGGCAGCGGTGTCGATTGAAATCAGGATCGAGCGCTCCATCGCCTCCGCCATCCAGGTGCCGCTCGCCTTGACCCACATCACGTCATCGCGCTTCAGCGAGATGTTGCCGCCAGCCCCCTGAATGACCAGAGGGTCCCGTCCGAGCCGTGCCGCCAGCGCGAGCACCTCGCGCATCTCGGAATCGTCTGCGCCGGTCACGCCGATTTCGCCATCGTGAACATCCAATCGGAAAACGCCTGCTTCTGACCAGGCGTGAGATGGAGCCCGTGCTTGGTCCGCCGCTCCAAAATATCCTCCGGGGTCACCGCCCACTCCTCGCGTTGCAGGAATTCGGCCTCGCGCTGATAGAACAAGCCGCCGAAATGACGCCCGAGATCAGCGGGCGCACGCACCCCGTCAAGCAGCCGGTGAGCACGAGTGCCATAGAGCCGCGCAGTGTGAGCGAGCACCTCGCGCGGCAGGGTCGGATAGTCGCGATGAAGACGAGTGGCAAATGCATCGAAGTCGGCCGACGCGATATCGCCGCCCGGCAATGCCGCGCCTGCCGTCCACGGGCCGGTCATGGCGGGAAAATAAGGCTTCAGCTTTTCGAGCGCGTGCTCGGACAATTTGCGGAAGGTCGTGATCTTGCCGCCGAACACCGACAGGATCGGTGCGGCTCCATCAGCGTCATTGAGTTCGAAGACATAGTCGCGCGTCACCGCCGACGGATTCTCGGCATTGTCGTCGAACAGCGGCCGGACGCCGGAAAACGAATGGACGACGTCGGCACGCGCGAGCTGGCGCAGGCAATAGCGATTGACGGCGCGAAGCAAATAGCAAATCTCGTCCTCGCCGGCCGCGACGCTATCAGCGTCGCCACTATAGGGAATATCGGTGGTTCCGATCAGACAGAGTTCGTCCTGATAGGGATTGACGAAGATCACCCGTCGATCGTCATTCTGGAACAGATAAGCGTGCGGCCCGTCCCAAAACTTCCGCACCACGATATGGCTGCCTTTGACCAGGCGAACGCGGTGGCCCGCATTCAGCCCCGCATTGCGCCGCAGCACGTCCTCGACCCAGGGGCCTGCCGCATTGACGATGGCGCGGGCCGAAACCGAACTGACAACGCCGGACTGATCGCGCAGCTCCGCGCACCAGATCCCGCCGTCCCGGCGCGCTGACACGAGTGGCGTTCGTGTCAGGACGCGAGCGCCGCGCGCCGCTGCGTCGAGCGCATTGAGAATGACCAGCCGCGCATCGTCGACCCAGCAATCCGAATATTCGAAGGCGGTCCGAAACTCCGGCTTGAGCGCTCTGCTCGCAAGCTCGCTTGCAAGATCGAGGCGTCGTGATTTCGGCAGCAGCTTGCGGCCGCCGAGATGATCGTACAGCATCAGCCCCAGCCGGATCATCCAGGCCGGGCGCTGCTCCTTCGAATGCGGCAGCACGAAGCGCAGCGGCCAGATGATATGCGGCGCTGCGCGCAACAAGACTTCGCGCTCGATCAGCGCTTCACGAACCAGGCGGAATTCATAGTACTCGAGATAGCGCAGGCCGCCATGGACCAGCTTCCCGGATCGCGAGCTCGTTCCCTGCGCCAGATCGTCCTTCTCGCACAACAGCACGCTGAGGCCGCGGCCGGCGGCATCGCGGGCGATGCCTGTGCCGTTGATGCCGCCGCCGACAACGAGAAGATCGACCGTATCAGCCGCCATCACCTTGATGCGATCTTCTTTGATTTGGATGGTGGATCCTGCACGCCATAGCTGCCGAACGCGCTGGCCGTCTCGGCGATGTCGGCGTCGCTGAGCAGAACGGGACCACCGATCGCCAAGGTGAGATAATATTGCCGCGCGATGGTCTCGAGCTCGACTGCGAGCCACATCGCCTTGTCGAGCGAGGCCCCGACCGCGATCATGCCGTGGTTCGCCAGCAAGCATGCCGTGCGGCCCTCCAGCGCCTGCAGCGCATAGTCAGACAGCTCCTTGGTGCCGAAGCGCGCATAGCCGGCAAGACGCACATTCGTGCCGCCGAACGCCGCCATCATGTAGTGGCAGGCTGGAATCTCCTTGCGCGCGATCGCCAGCACCGTCGAGTACGTCGCGTGGGTGTGCACGATGCCGCCGACCTCCGGCCGCGCCTTCATGATGTCAAGATGAAACCGCCATTCGGTCGATGGCTTCAGCGGCCCCTCCCACGATCCATACTCCCCCGCGATCGGCATCGCGGCGACCATCTCGGGCGTCATGATGTCATACGGTGTCGCCGACGGTGAGATCAGCATGGTGTCGCCATGCCGGGCCGAGATGTTTCCCGAGGTGCCCTGGTTCAAGCCGGAGGCATTCATCCAGCGGCACTTGTCGATGATCGCTTTCCGCAATTGCAGCTCGGTGTCGTCCATGGTTCCGCTCCTGGTAGATCAGCAAAGATGGTGAAGAGATTCGCCGTTCAGATATCGCTGCACTTCTAACGCCGCGGCTCGGGCTGCGATCCTGACGGTCTTGACGGACGCACCCGCGATATGCGGGGTCAGCGTGACGTTTGGCAACTGCAGCAGCGGCCAATCCGGCGGAACCGGCTCCACGGCGAAAGTCTCGATGGCGGCACCGCGCAAATGCTCGGAGGCGAGCGCGTCATACAAGGCTTGGTAGTCCACCAATGGGCCGCGCGCCGTGTTGACGAAGAAGCTGCCCGGCTTCATCGCGGCAAACTGCGCTGCGCCGATCATGCCTCGCGTTTCCTCGGTGACGCGGGGATGCAGGCTCACCACGTCGGATTGCGCCAGCAGACGCTCGAAGCCGACCTGCTCGACACCATCATTGAGGTCCTCGACCGCGAGTTGGACATAGGGGTCGCAAACCAGGATCCGGCAGCCGAACGCCTTGAGCAGCCGCACCACCCGCGTGCCGACATGGCCATAGCCGATGACGCCCACCGTCATCTCGGACAGCTCATCGCCGGTCAGATCGGCGCGGTAGAGGTCGCCGTGCCACTCGCCCCGCCGCAAGGAGTCGTGGCCGCGCGTGATCAGGCGGGTCTGGGAGAGGATGGCGCCGATGGTGAATTCCGCGACCGCGCTGGCGTTGCGTCCGGGCGTGTTGACGACCTGGATGCCGCGCGCGCGGGCAGCACGAACGTCGATATTGACAGGACCGCCACGGGACACCGCCACCAGCTTCAGGTGCGGCAGGCGATCCATCATCCCGGCCGACAAGGGCGCGAGATGCGTCACCAGGATCGGAGCATCACCGATGAAGGCGACGATATCGTCGGGCTGTCCCATATATTCCTTCAGGCCGTCCATACCTGCCTTGGCATAGCCATGCTCCATCGGCTCGTCGGGCCATGGCTGCTCCAGCGAACGGATCGCGAGCGTGTCACCGCAGACATCCCTTAACGCCTCCTCGAACAGACGCGGCAGCATGAAGCGATCCCCGATAATAGCTACCGATTGCGTCATGGGTTTGCCTCCCTTGCGTCAGCCAGGGCGGCCCAGACCGGGGGCATGGCTTCACGAACAGACCGATAGATCGGGAAAAGCTTGTCGTAGAGCACGCGACGCTCGGGATCGGGATCGATCGCAG
Source organism: Bradyrhizobium sp. (assembly GCF_049798375.1). GTDB lineage: Bacteria > Pseudomonadota > Alphaproteobacteria > Rhizobiales > Xanthobacteraceae > Bradyrhizobium. Next base: position 4,754 of record NZ_JBARGP010000632.1, on the reverse strand, counting down.
GCCCGAGCGTCGGCGTGACCCAGCGATCCGCGCAATCCGCAAGGCTCGCGTAGTGGCCGAGACTCATCGCGGCAATCATCGCAGCGCCGGCCGCTCCGGTTTCGTCGCGCATCACCCGCCGCACCGATGACCCAAGGATATCCGCAAAAATCTGCAGCAGGCTCGACGAGCGCGCCGCACCGCCGGTGACACGAATCTCTTCTGGAATTTTTCCCATCACGCTGTAGCAATCGCGCGCGGCAAGGCCCAGCCCTTCATAGATCGCGCGGATCAGGCCGGCGAAGGTGGTGTTGGTCGAAAGCCCGACGAACTGCGCACGGGCATCGGCGTTCATGAAGGGACCGCGTTCACCGGCCTGCAGGATATAGGGATGATACAGCGCGCTGCCCGGCGTCGCGGCAGCGACATGCGCGTCAGCGCCGGCCAGCAGCGCCTGCCGGTTCGCGTCGATCCCGGCCATGGCGCAGGCCTGCCGGGCCATCTCGATCGCCCAGTCGATATTGACCGTCCCCGCCATGTTGGACTGGATCTGCGCATAATGGCCGGGGGTGGGCAACGCCATGGTATACCCTGAGCAGGCCGGGTTGAGCGCGACCGCCTCGGCACCGACGCTCATCCGCATGTGCATACCGGTCGAGCCGAGAATGGAGCAGCCCACCTCGCCGCCGACATCGTAGAGCCCTCCGCCGATCGCCGAGCAGACGACATCGACGTAGCCGAGCACCACGGGCAAGCCGCTCGGCAGGCCAGTCGCGGCCGCCGCCGTGGCCGAGAGCCCGTGATGCGTCTGCGCGCCATCGACGATCTCGGGTAACAGGCCGGCATGCCCTGCAATGCCGAGCCGCTCGCAGATGTCAGGCGCGTAGCTTCGGCTGCGAAAGTCGCCATAGGTGAAGACGGCCTCCGAAGGATCGACGGCGCGAACGCCGGTCAGCTTGAAATATAGCCAATCCTTGCAATGCAGGGCGGTCGCGGCCCGTTCCAGCCGCTCCGGCTGATGCTGCTGCATCCAGGCCAACTGGATCGATTGCTGGCAGGCGTTCAGGCCGGTGCCGGTGGTCGCATAGTGGGCGGCGTGATCGGGCCCTGCGACGAAGATCGCCGCCATCTCGGCCGCCCGCGAATCCAGCCAGATCAGTCCATCGCCGACCGGTTCCCCGTCAGCATCGATCAACCAGCAACCATCGCCCTGCCCGGTCACGGCCAGAGCTACGACGCGCTCTGCCAGATTCGGCACCACGGCGGCGAGATCCCAAAGCGTCTGCTGCGCATCGTCCCAGGTCCGCAGCATGTCCTGCTCGACGCATCCGCGCCCGAACCTGGTGTAGGCATTCGGACGCGACGTCATTCCGACCTGCGTGCCGTCGATCGTGAACGCGACCGATTTGAGAACGGAGGTACCGGCGTCGAGACCGATGATAAGATCGCGCATCATGCCGCTCGCGCTCCATGCGCCAGCGCAACCGTGGTGTGGGGATCGAAAATATGCAGGTCCTGCGCCCGCACGCCATAAGGCACGCTGTCTCCGATCGCTGCCCTCACCCGTGCATGCGAGACCGCGACCAATAGCTTGCCCGCCACCGCCATCGCGACATGACTCTGGTCGCCGAGCCATTGGTTGGAGACCACGCGCGCCGTCTCGGCGCTGCCGTTGCCGAGCACGACACGGTGCGGGCGAACGCCGAGTACGATCTTGCTCCGGTCGCCGATCGCCTTCCGGACCTCCGGTCCCAATTCGTTGTCGCTGAAACGAAGGCTCGGACCGTTGTCGAGCGCGAATTTTGTACGACCATCCTCACGGATCACGGACGCGTCGAACACATTCATCGGCGGCTCGCCAATGAAGGTCGCGACGTAGAGGTTGGCGGGCCTTTCCTTCAGCACATGCTGGGGCGCGAACTGCTGCAGCACGCCGCCCTCCATGACGGCGATACGGTCAGCCAGCGCGTTGGCCTCGGTCTGGTCGTGGGTGACGAAGATCGAGGTCATCGCCCGCTCCTTCAACAAGCGTTTGAGCCGGCCGCGCAGCACGGCGCGCAATTGCGGCTCGAGCTGTCCCATCGGTTCATCCAGCACGTACAGAGCGGCGTCACGCACCAAAGCCCGTGCCAGGGACGCCCGCTGCTGCTGGCCGCCCGAGATCGAATTGGGATAACGGTCGAGGATCGGCTCGATCTCGACCAGCGACGCCACCTCCTGCACGCGGCGCGCAACCTCGCTCGCGGACAGCCGGCCGCGCTTCAGCGCGAAGGCGATGTTCTCGCGCACCGTCAATGGCGGATAGAGAGAATAGCCTTCGAACGCCATGGCGACGTTGCGCGCGGCAGGCGCGAGACGCTCGATCCGCCGGTCTGCCAGCGAGATCTCGCCCGCGCTGACGTCCTCGAACCCCGCGACCATGCGCAACGTCGAGGTCTTGCCGCAGCCTGAGGACCCGAGCAGTGCGACGATCTCGCCGCGCGCGACGTCCATGCTGAGCGTCCTGACCGCGTGGACGGCGGACCGGCCGCGCGGGTGATAGATCTTGTCAACGGCGCGAAGTGATAGCGATGCGCTCATGAGCCACCTCCCCGTTCTCGGCTGGAATGAAGCGCCGTCCGCTCTCGCGCTCGAACAACAGCACGGCGTCCAGATCGAGCGCGACATGCGCAGGTCCGGTCCGACGCGGTTCGTCGCGGTCGCCGGGCTCGGACGCCAGCAACTCCTCGCCGCCTGGCGTCGTGAACAGCAGCACCGATTTCTCGTTCAACGGCGTCACCGCCACCAGCTCCACGGCGATCGCGCCGGGTGCCGGTCCGTCGACCATGCGTAGCGCTTCCGGCCGCAATCCCAGCAGATAGTTGCCGCCGGTCGCGGCCGCGTAGCCGGCGGAAAGGTTGAGCGTCGTGCCGCCCAGCCGGATCTCGACCGCTCCATCCACCAGTTGCGGCGCGACCTCGATCAGGTTGAGCGTCGGGTCGCCGAACAGCCGCGCCACGCCGACATTGACGGGCTCGGCGTAGATCCGCGCCGGCGTATCGCATTGTGCGATCTGGCCGTCGAGCAGGACGGCGACGCGATCTCCCAGCGCCATCGCCTCCTTGAAGTCCTGCGTCACATAGACCACGGTCGAGCCGGCGCGTTTCAGCAGCGCGGGTAGCTCCAGCCGCATTTCGTAGCGGAGCTTGGCATCGACATTGCGCAAGGGATCGTCGAGCAGCAGAATGTCGGGATCGGCGACCAGCGCGCGCGCCAATGCGGTGCGCTGCTTCTGACCGTTGGACAGCTCGCGTGGCGAATGCCCGAGCACGTGACGGATCTTGAGAAGTTGCGCGACCGCATCGACCTTGCGGTCAATCTCGGCGCCATCCATCTTCCGTGCCGTCAAGGCGCTGGCGATGTTGTCGCGCGCGGTCATGTGCGGGAACAGCGCGAAATTCTGGAACGCCATCCCGATGCCGCGCTTGTCCGGCGGGCTGCCCGCGGCGTCACGGCCGCGCAGGCCTATCGACCCGGCATCCGGTGGATAGATGCCCGCGAGCAGCCGCAACAGCACGGTCTTGCCGGTGCCCGAGGGGCCGAACAGGGTAACGATCTCCCCCTTGTCGACGCTCAGCGACAGCCCTTTCAGGACCGCGTCGGTCTTGAAGGCCTTGTGCAAATTTCTGATCTCGATCTGCGCCATATCAGCCCTTGACGGCTCCCAGCGACAGGCCCTCGACCAGCCAGCGCTGCGCGTAGAGCGCCAGCAGCAAGGTCGGCGTGACCGAGAGCACGATGGCGGCTGCGACCTGGCCGTACTGAATGCCGGACGCGGTCACGAACGCCAATGCGCCGACCGTCACCGGCTGCTTGTCGGCAGAGGCCAGCACCAGCGCGAACACGAAGTTGTTCCAGCAGAAGATGAAGGACAATAGCCCGGCCGCCGCGATGCCCGGCCCGGCCAACGGCACAGCGATCTTGAAGAAGGTTCGCAGCCAGGAATGGCCGGCGATACGGTAGGCATTCTCGATGTCAGGCGAGATGTCCTCGAAATAGCCGCGCACGATCCAGAGGATCAGCGGCAGCGCGATCAACTGATAGACCCAGATCAGCCCGGTATAGGTGTCGTCCAGCCCGAGTTCCTGGAAGTACAGCGACAACGGCAGCAACACCAGCAGCGGCGGCGCGAAGCGGAACGACAGCAGTGTGAACGCGATGTCCTCGCTGAGCCAGAACTTGAACCGGGCAAAGGCATAAGCCGCCGGTACGCCCAGGATCAGTGCTAGCACCACGGAGCAGGTCGACAGCAGCACACTGTTGCCGAGATTGCGCATGAAGGCGATGTCGAGCGAGCCGGCGCTGGTCAGCAGATGGCCGCTGATCAAAGCTTTGTAATTGCCCAAGGTCGGCACGAAGCTGAGGCTCGGCGGAATGCGCAGGATCTGCTCGTTGGTCTGGAACGACATCAGCAGGATCCAGACGATCGGAAACAGGAAGAAGATCACGATCAATGTCAGCAGCACGGCGCGAAGGCCGCGTTCGATCGGAGAGCTACGATCCATGTGGCCTGCTCCTCATGCCGCGGCGTGGCTGCGCTCACGCAGCCGCAGCCAGTTCTTGATGAAGACATGCGAGAGCACGTAGGTGATCAGCCAGAGCACGACCAGCAGCGCCGCCGATTTCCCAACATTGGTGTATTGGTAGAATTCGAGATAGGCGCGAACCTGGAACACCAGCAAGGTGTTGCCTGGCCCGCCTTGCGTCATCGCGTAGATGATATCGAATTGCTGGAT
>NZ_JBARGP010000631.1:0-1551 GCF_049798375.1 Bradyrhizobium sp. | reverse complement strand
ATGTTCGAAGACCCGCAGGTCAAGCATCTCGGCATGGCGCAAAAGGTGCCGAACGATGAGGGACGCGACATCACGCTGGTGAGCCAGCCGTTCAAGCTGTCGCGCACCCCGAGCCAGATGGCGGCGCGGCCGCCGGAGTTCGGCGAGCAGACCGAGGAGATACTCTCCGAGTTCGGCTTTACCGATGGCGAGATCGCGGATCTCAGGTTGCAGAAGGTGGTGTAAGCTGGCGCGACCAAAACGGTGCGCTCCCTCTCCCCGCCCTTACGGGGAGAGGGTTGGGGTGAGGGGCAGACGCGCGATCGGCGCGAGTGGTTGGACCTGTACCCCCTCACCCGGATTGCATCTAACGATGCAATCCGACCTCTCCCCGCAAGCGGGGCGAGGTTGGTTGTGAGTTCGCCGCGGGACCTGCACCTACGCCCTGGCCTTGGCCGGACCGCGCAGCTTGCCTAGGCTTGCGATCGCCCGATCGATCAGCGGCCAGAACAGCAGCACGATCGCGATCGTCGTGATGCTGCCGACCAAGCCGTTCGACCAGAACACCCGCATGTCGCCCGCGGAGATGATCATCGACTGGCGGAACGCGTCCTCGGCGCGGCTGCCGAGCACCAATGCGAGGGTAAACGGAGCAAGCGGAATCTTGATCTTCTTGAAGACATAGCCGACCACGCCGAAGCCGAGCATCAGCCAGATATCGAACATCGCGTTCTGGATCGCGTAGGCGCCGATCGCGCAGGACACCACGATCATCGGCGCCACCGCCGCAAACGGCACCCGCAGGATCGAGGCGAAGATCGGCACGGTGGTGAGCACGAGCACCAGGCCGACGACATTCCCGAGATACATCGAGGCGATCAGGCCCCAGACGAAATCCTTGTGCTCGACGAACAACAATGGCCCGGGATTGAGGCCCCACACCATCAAGCCGCCGAGCAGGATCGCGGCCGTGCCGGAGCCGGGAATCCCGAGCGCCAGCATCGGCAGCAGCGCCGAGGTGCCCGACGCATGCGCCGCGGTCTCGGGCGCAAATACCCCTTCGATGCGGCCCTTGCCAAAACTTTCCGGATCCTTTGAGAAGCGCTTGGCCAGATTATAGCCCATGAAGGAGGCCGCGATCGCGCCACCCGGGGTGATGCCGAGCCAGCAGCCGATCACCGACGAGCGCACCAGGGTCACCCAGTATTTCGGCAGGTCCTTCCACACCGACAGCACGGTGCGCAGCGAGATCGCGGCCGCGTGCCCGCGCAGCGCCAGCCGCTCCTCCATCGTCAGCAGGATCTCGCTGATGCCGAACAGGCCGATCACGGCGACCAGGAAGTTGATGCCGCGTAGCAGGTCCATCGAGCCGAAGGTCATGCGGAGCTGGCCGGAAACCGTGTCCATGCCAATCGCGGAGAGCAGCAGCCCGAGCGTCATCGAGATCACCGTCTTGTGCTTGTCCTCGCGTCCCAGGCCGACGAAGGAGCAGAAGGTGAGCAGATAGACCGCAAAGAATTCAGGCGGACCGAATTTGAGCGCGAATGACGAGATCATCGGCGCCAGGAAGGT
>NZ_JBARGP010000630.1:0-2572 GCF_049798375.1 Bradyrhizobium sp. | reverse complement strand
GCGTCAAGGTCGGCCAGCAGGTCAAGATCGGCGATGTCGTCGGTCAGGTCGGCTCAACCGGCCGCTCCACGGGTCCGCACCTGCATTACGAAACCCGCATCGACGGCGAAGCGGTCGATCCGCAGAAGTTTTTGCGCGCCGGCGTGCGGCTCGCGGCGGGTTAACTTACCACCGGACGCGTCGGCGCCCCGGCGGAAGGAACAGCTCTCCGCTGGCTATGCGACTAAACGGTTGATTTCCCAGCAACAGCTGTGGCGCGTCCGCATCTGTAGACCCGCAAACTCGTGTCAAGCCATTTCACTTGGCCATTTCTTGTTGCTGCGTGTAGCGGACTATGTCAGCGGTACCATCGGGTTGTCTTGCGGCCCGCGCAATCTCCGATTGTGGCACTCAAGACCGTCCTGATCTCATGCAGCTCCAATTCCGTGCCGACATCGACTATCTACGCGCGATCGCCGTTGTCTCTGTCATCGGCTTTCACTACGGCATCCCGGGATTTGGCGGCGGCTTCATCGGCGTCGACATCTTCTTCGTCATCTCCGGCTATTTGATCTCCCGCCTGATCTGGTCCGGCCTGCACGCCGACTCGTTCTCGTTCTGGCAGTTCTACGATCGCCGTGCCCGGCGCCTGCTGCCGGCATTGTATGTGATGATCGCCATCACCGGCGTCGCGGCCTGGTTCCTGGCGCCCCCGGCTGACTACCGAACCTTCTTCGGCAGCGCGGTCGCGACGCTGCTGTTTTCATCGAACATCTTCTTCTGGTTCAACAGCAGCTATTTCGAGCTTCCAACAATCGGCAAGGTGCTGATCCACACCTGGTCGCTGTCGGTCGAGGAGCAGTTCTACTTCTTCTTTCCGCTGGCGACGTGGCTGTGGAGCAAACGCTTTCGCGACCCGACCTCGCGCATGTCGATTGCGCTACTGCTCGCCGGCACCGTGGCGCTGTGCGCGGCGGATGAGTTGTTGATCAAAAATTGGGCCGAGGCCGCGTTCTATCTCTCGCCGCTGCGCGCCTGGGAGTTTCTGATCGGCGGCCTGACTCTGTTTGCACAGCGCTGGTCGCCCTCCGGCTTTGGAGCGCGTTGCACCTGCGCTGTGGTAGGTGGCGCTCTAATGCTGATGCCGATCGTGGCATTCACGGCCGAGGTCCGTTTCCCAGGCCTGCATGCGCTGGTACCCTGCCTCGGTGCGGCGCTGTTCATTGTCGCGTTCAATCGCGAGAGCGGGCGGCCGGTTCCGCTGCCGGCGCGCGACATCGGCCTGTTCCTCGGCAAGATGTCATACTCGCTCTATCTCTGGCATTGGCCGATCTTCCTGCTCGGAAATGCGGCGATGCCGTTGGCATGGGTGGGCTCGCCATTATCCGTCGCAGCGCTGCTCGCAGGCTCGTTGCTATTGGGCTATCTCTCCTATCGGTTCGTGGAAACGCCGCCGCGCAAGACGGTACGCTGGGCCGGTTTGCGCGTGTCCGGTTTGGTCGCGACCGCCGCCGCGCTCCTGGTCGTCATCTGCGCCGGCGGCTTTGCCGCGCAGGGCTTCCCGACCCGATACGCGCAGGCAGAGCAGCGGATGCTGAGATATACCATTGCGAACATGGGGCCGCTCTATCGCGAGCACACCTGCTTCCTTGAGCCGCAAGAATCGTTTGCAAGCTACGATATTTCCGCGTGCCTGACCCCGGTCGCTGGCAGGATCAACATCCTCCTGATGGGCGACAGCACGGCTGCCCATCTGAGTCCGGCGTTGCGCAAATATCTCGATCCGCAGCGCTATAACCTGCTGCAGCTCAACTCTGGCGCCTGTGCGCCCTTCATCGGCATCAAACAGGCCTTTTCGAAGAACTGCGATGAGATCAACGCCACCTTCGCCAGCGTTCTGAAAGAGCATCGTGTGTCGGCCGTGCTTCTGGCCGGCCATTGGAGCTACTACGCCCAGTTTGGTAAATTGCCGCCGAGCCCGCACGCACGCGACGGACTTAGCAACCTTTTTGACGTCTATCTGGATGCCACCTTGTCGGCCACGCGTGATGCCAGCATTCCCGTGCTGCTACTCGGTCCGGGGATGGAGTTTTCGGCTCCGCTTCCACCGACCTTGGTGCGTCAGGCGCAGACCCATACACCTGTCGGAGACGCCCTCAAGGTGATCCCGGCCGCCTTCGAGGCGGACACCCGGCTTAAGCGCCTGGCGCTGCTCTACGACAACGTCCGTTTCGTCTCCGTCCTGGACGCGCTCTGCACCAAACGTGACTGCCCGTTGACGGTCGATTCCGAGACGCCGATGCTCTGGGACGTGCTGCATCTCACGCCCGAAGGCTCGACCTATCTCATCGACCGATTGCGGCCGCAACTGGATCTGTTCCTGCAGAAGCTGGATCGAACGCCAGAGCCCTCGACAAAGCCAGATGCGGCGCCGGCCCGGGTAGAAGCTAGCGCCAGCCCGCCACGTTGAAGGCTGGCAATGGCTTCAGAACGTCCGCCCTCCCCCGCTGATGCTGCGTCACGCCGCGCGGCCACACCTGCGGTCGTCTATCCTGCGGGCACCATGCCGAGACCCGACATGAGCGTGCTGGAG
>NZ_JBARGP010000629.1:0-2639 GCF_049798375.1 Bradyrhizobium sp. | reverse complement strand
CGGCCGGCATGCCGTCGAGGCGATATTCCTTGGGGATGCCGATCTTCATGCCCTTCACGGACTTGCCGATCGCGGCCTCGTAATCCGGCACCTTCATGTCGACCGAGGTGGTGTCCTTCGGGTCGTGCCCGGCCATCGAGCGTAAGAGGATCGCGGCATCGCGGGTCGAGCGTGCGATGGGACCGGCCTGGTCGAGCGACGATGCGAAGGCAACGACGCCCCAGCGCGAGCAGCGGCCATAGGTCGGCTTGATGCCGACCGTGGCGGTAAAGGCCGCCGGCTGACGGATCGAGCCGCCGGTGTCGGTCGCGGTCGCGCCCATGCACAGCAGCGCCGCCACCGCCGAGGCCGAACCGCCGGAGGAGCCACCAGGCACCAAGGTGGTATTGGAGCCTTCGCGTCGCCAGGGATTGCCGACCGGGCCGAAGCACGAGGTCTCGTTCGACGAGCCCATCGCGAACTCGTCATTGTTGAGCTTGCCGAGCATCACCGCGCCGTCGCGCCACAGCTGCGAGGTTACGGTCGACTCGTAAGGCGGCACGAAATTGCCGAGGATCTTCGAGCAGGCCGTGGTGCGCACGCCCTTGGTGGCGAAGAGATCCTTGATCCCGAGCGGAATGCCGGCCAGCGGCCCGCCCTCGCCCTTGCTGATCTTTCCATCGGCCTCGCGTGCCATGTCGCGCGCCTGATCCGGCGTCTCCAACACGAAGGCGTTGAGCGCGCGCGCGTCCTCGATCGCCTTCAGATGCGCGTCGGTGAGCTCGAGCGAGGTAAAGGTCTTGCGCGCGAGACCCTCACGGGCCTCGGCGAGCGTCAGCGAAGTCAAATCGGTCATTTATTGATCGGGCTGCAGAAGAAGGGGGAAAGCGTCTTGTCGTCGGTGGTGTCTTCCGCGAAGAACTTGTTGGTCTTCGCCTTGGTCTCGGCGCGCGCCTTCACCTCGGCGTTGACTTGCGCCTCGAGCGCATCGAGCACGGCATCCACGGCCTTGTCAGGATCGACGTCCTTGCCTTCGGCCTTTTGCCGCTCCATCACGTCGAGATAATTCATGTAGGCCTGATAGGCCTTTTCATCGTCGCAGAGCATGCACATCAGCGGGCTCGTTCGTTGTTTCGACAGTTGCGTTCTATTCCACGACCTTCGGCACCAGGAAGAAGTGCTTCTCGGTCTCGGGCGCGTTGCCGACGATATCGTCGGCGATCTCGCCGTCATTGACCACGTCCTGCCGCTTCTTCATCTCCATCGGCGTCACCGAGGTCATGGGCTCGACGCCCTCCACATTGACCTCCGACAACTGCTCGACGAAGGCCAGCATGGCATTGAGCTCGCCCTGCAGGTGCGGAACCTCGGCGTCAGTGACAGCGATCCGCGCGAGTTGCGCGATCCGGCGGACGGTGGCGGCATCGACCGACATTATATAGGGCCTCACGGGACGGAGTTAACCGTTCGCCGTATAGCAGAGGCCGCTTTCGCGCCGCAACCAGCCGAAACGGCGGCGAATCTGCAATCCGACGCATCCGTGCCTGCGGCAAGCAACCGTAGGGCGGATCAGCGAAGCGTAATCCGCCATCAATCCACGGAAAAAGGCGGGTTACGGCTGCGCCTAACCCGCCCTACTGGAGTTGAAAACGCTCAGCCCGCCAGCTGACGCATCCGCGCCTGCGCGTCCGCGGCAAGCTTCCGCGTCAGCTCGGCGGCCGGCTGCTCAGTGCCGAGACGGATCGCCTGCCCAGCCCAGAGATTGGTAAAGTCGGACTTGCCCTGCTTTTCAGCAGCGGCCTTCAGCGGTCCGAGCGCGGTGGCGGCATGCGGAAAGGCGGGTGCATCGGGCGAGATCGGCCCGACCTCGCGCGTCACCCGGTTGACGACACCACGCGCCCAGCGCCCGGTCATCACATTGGTTATGACCGTCGATTCGTCGCTCGCCTGCGCCAGCGCCGCGCGTCCCAGCGCCGTCACCTTGGACTCCGGGCAGCGCAGATAGGCACTGCCGATCTGCACACCGGATGCGCCGAGCGCAAACGCCGCCGCGATGCCGCGACCATCGGCGATGCCGCCGGCGACGATCACCGGCAGCTTCACCGCATCGACCACCTGCGGCACCAGCGCGAGGTTGCCGACCTGCTCGGCGAGCCGGTCCGTCAGGAACATGCTGCGATGGCCGCCGGCTTCAGTACCTTGCACGATGATGATGTCGGCGCCGTTCTGTTCGAGCCACACCGCCTCGCGCACCACAGTGGCCGACGCCATGATGATCGCCCCTGTCGCCTTGACGCGCTTGAGCAGCGCCGGCTCCGGCAGGCCGAAATGGAAGCTCACCACTTCCGGCTTGAGCTCCTCGACCACCGCACACATCGCCGCATCGAACGGCGCGCGATTGGCGGCATTGACTGGCGCCGCCGGGTCGATGCCGTGCTCCTGGTAATAGGCGCCGAGCCGCTTGCGCCAGCCGGCCTCGCGTGCGGCATCGGCCTCGACCGGCGTGTGGCAGAAGAAGTTCATGTTGACCGGCGCGGTAACGCGCTGGCGGATCAGATTGACCTGCTCGCGGGCCTTTTCCGCCGAGAGTAACGCACATGGCAACGAGCCGAGCCCGCCGCCTTGTGCCACCGCGGTCACGAGATCCGCGTCCATAATCC
>NZ_JBARGP010000628.1:0-4475 GCF_049798375.1 Bradyrhizobium sp. | reverse complement strand
CGTTTCCTTCTCAGCCATAGCTACATCCCGGGAGCTTTTGCTCATGTCCAAACCGACCACGCTGTACGACAAGATCTGGAACGATCATCTGGTGCATGAAGCCGACGACGGCACCTGCCTGCTCTATGTCGATCGCCACCTGGTCCACGAGGTGACCTCACCGCAGGCTTTCGAAGGCCTGCGCGCCACTGGGCGCAAGGTGCATGCGCCGGAGAAGACGCTCGCCGTCGTCGACCACAACGTGCCGACCACCGATCGCACCAAGCCGAACCCCGATCCCGAGAGCATCGAGCAGATCAAGGCGCTGGCCGACAACGCCAAGGAATTCGGCATCGAATATTTCAACGAGTTCGACAAGCGCCAGGGCATCGTCCACGTCATCGGCCCGGAGCAGGGCTTTACGTTGCCCGGCACCACCATCGTCTGCGGTGACAGCCACACCTCGACGCATGGCGCGTTCGGCGCGCTGGCGCACGGCATCGGCACCTCCGAGGTCGAGCACGTGCTGGCGACGCAGACGCTGATCCAGAAGAAGGCCAAGAACATGCGCGTCACCGTCGACGGCAAATTGCCGGAGGGCGTGACCGGCAAGGACATCATCCTGGCCATCATCGGCGAGATCGGCACCGCGGGCGGCACCGGCTACGTGCTGGAATATGCCGGCGACGCCATTCGCGCGCTGTCGATGGAAGGCCGCATGACGGTCTGCAACATGTCAATCGAGGGCGGCGCCCGCGCCGGTCTCGTCGCGCCCGACCAGAAGGCCTACGACTTCCTGCGCGATCGGCCGAAATCGCCAAAGGGCGCGGCCTGGGATGCGGCGATGCGCTACTGGGAGAAGCTGCGCTCCGACGAGGGCGCGCATTTCGACCACGAGCTGCGGCTGGATGCGGCCAAGCTGCCGCCGATCGTCACCTGGGGCACCTCGCCCGAGGACGTGATCTCGGTGACCGGCATGGTGCCAGATCCCGACCAGATCGCGGACGAGGCCAAGCGCCTCTCCAAGCATCGCGCGCTGAAGTATATGGGCCTGGCGGCGGGTACCAAGATCACCGACATCAAGCTCGACCGCATCTTCATCGGCTCCTGCACCAACGGCCGCATCGAGGATCTGCGCGCGGCCGCCAAGATTGCCGAAGGCAAGACCGTCGCAGCGCATGTCAACGCGATGGTCGTGCCGGGCTCCGGCATCGTCAAAGAGCAGGCCGAGGCCGAAGGTCTGGACAAGATCTTCGTCAAGGCCGGATTCGAATGGCGCGAGCCGGGCTGCTCGATGTGCCTGGCGATGAATCCGGACAAGCTGCGGCCTGAGGAGCGTTGCGCCTCGACCTCGAACCGCAACTTCGAGGGCCGCCAGGGTTTCAAGGGCCGCACCCACCTGGTGTCGCCCGCGATGGCCGCCGCCGCCGCGATCGCCGGTCACTTCGTTGACGTGCGGGAGTGGCGTTAATTGCCGCGATCGCAGCCCCGGACCGCGAGGTCCGGGACGTAACTTGATTCGTCGTGCTGCGCGCCCGAGACATCGCGCGTTTGATTTTGCCTCAAACCTGTCAGGTTTCGACAAGGACTTCTTAAAGGTCGGGCTGCACAATCCTACCTCCCAAAGCGGGAGCGCCGAGGAGTCTGTGATGGCCAACAAGCGGCAATATGTCGACCTGATCCGGGACGCCACGCCACAGCGCCGGAAAATGCCTCCGCGCAAGATCATTGCCAAGCCAGAGCCGCTCAGGGAAGAGCGACGGCTCTCCAACTGGCCGCCCGGCCGCTTTGCCAAATGGCGCCTCGAAACCTTGGTGCCGTGGAAGCTGATGCAGAAGGCCTGGCAGTTCAAGAACTGGTCCGGGACCGAGTGAAACGCAGAAAGGGCGCCTCACGGCGCCCTTTTCGTTTGAGCCATCGAGCTGCGCACATGATCTTTTGAATCATGCCCGGTTGGCTCACCGATAGTGATGGTGCCGATGATGGTGATGCCAGCGGTGCCAGTGATGCCACCGATGCCAGTGGCGATAATGACAGATGCGGCGCGGACCGTAATGGGTCCAGATCACCCGGCAGCGGTGATAATAGGGATAGTAGTAAGAGCTGTAGGCCGGATAGTAATACGCGCCGTAGAAGTGGCGATGGTGATGATGGAAGTACGGCCGATAGCCGTAGCCGCCGTGATAACCGCCGTACCTGAGACCGCCGTGACGGAAAGCAGCGCCGCCGTGGTGAAATGCCGGGCCGGCACGAAAGCCCCCGCTATGGAAAGCCGGTGCTGCGTGGAAGCCACCGCCGCCGCCGCCACCATGGAAGCCCCCGCCATGGAAACCGCCGCCACCGATCTGAACTGCTGCGCCGCCGCCTCCACCATGGAAACCGCCACCGCCGCCATGGAAGCCACCTCCACCACCATGGAAGCCACCTCCGCCTCCGCCGCCGTGAAAGCCACCGCCTCCGCCATGGAAGCCGCCTCCGCCCTGGAAGCCGGCTCCGCCGTGGAAGCCACCGCCACCACCACCACGCATCTGGACCTGGATGATATTGGAGGCCGATTTCGCCGCCGGCATGGCGCCGGGCGCGATCGGCGACATCGCTTGTGCAGGACGTCCGGATACCGTTGCAAGCGCGAACAAAGCAGCCGCTGCAACGCCGAAGCGACGGACAAGACCACCCTTCGGATCGTTCGTTCCGATCATCGTCATTACTCCTGTGAATGCAGGCAATGGAGAGCGTACAGCCATGGAGCTGGTCGACAGGCGCGATCGCTCCAAACATGAACGTAGTGATAGCGACCTGAACGCGGCATGAATGATGTTGTGCCAGACATTACCTGCGTCGTGGCGACGCACGCCGGACGAGACATCGCCGATCACGTCACAAAACTAACAACATTCGTTCCCCGCGCCTGCGACGAGATCGGATCAGCACCACAACGAATAACAGGCCCGCAATTGCGGGCCTGTTCGACGTCGATCGCGATACGCCGTGGCGCCTGGTGATCACCAATGATGACGGTGCCCGCGATGCCAGCGGTGCGGACGCCAACCGCGATGCCAGCCGCGGTGCCAGCCATGATGCCAGCCATGATGCCAGCGCACCTCCGTGGTCTGCGCCGCGGCACCCTGCTTCATCGCCGTCGCCGTGCCGGGGCCGGCCAGCGACATCGCATGCGCGGCGGGCGCGGCCAGTGCGAGCATTGCACCAACGGCCGCGACGCCCAGCAGCTTGGTTACGATCATGAACTTCTCCTTCGATCGCCTGAGATCTCACGCCGAGCGTCGCACAGGATTTTAGCCTGTCCGACGCGGCGCAGATCGGGGTCTCGGACGAGTGACGTGAAAGGGAATGAAAGACCCGCGCCGAGATGCAGAATGCGTGTCGAGGCAAAGAGGTTCCGGCACCGGCGACGACATTTGGGTAAGCGTGGCGCAACGGCCACAAAGGCTCACAGGCGACGCGTACAACTTGCAGGCAGAGCGGCAGACGCTACTCAACCACGCCAATAGCAGCTCAGGCGCGGCACGATCACGGTGCCGCTCGGACGGGCCTCCTGCACATAATGCGCATTGCAGACACGCACTGCATTCGGTCCGGGATTGTAGCGCGGCACGACATCCGGCTGCCAATGGCCTTCTTCGCGCGGATAGATCGGCACGCGCCTCAGCCGACGCTGTGCGGACACGTCCGTGCTCGCCGCGCTTCGTACCTCAGCGGCCGCGACGCGCGGCCCTGCCTGCACTGCTGTGGATGCAAGCAGCATCCCCATCAGAGCCGTCCCGACCAAAGCCATCCTCGTCCGCACCATCGCGCCCACCCGACTGCAAAATATCGCGTCCCAACGGTCCCTGTTTTCGCAAACCGCGTCAACAGCCATCAATCGATAGATGCACCGCCATAGAACCCGCGCTACAAGGCGGAATGTGGACAGAGTTGAAAGCACCCTCCCTGGCCGAGTTCGAGGCCATGGCGCATGAGGCATTCGAACGGCTGCCGGATCGGTTTCGCACCATGTGCGAGGGCGTCGTCATCCGCGTCGACGATTTCCCGACCGAGGAGGTGCTGGACGAGCTGGAGGCGGAAAGTGAGTTCGACCTGCTCGGCCTGTTCCAGGGCACCGGCCTGCCGTTCCAGAGCCAGGGCGACGTGGCGCGGATGCCCAACATGATCTGGCTGTACCGCCGCCCGATCCTGGACTATTGGGCCGAGCACGAGGAAACGCTGGGCCACATCGTCCGTCATGTCCTGATCCACGAGATCGGACACCATTTCGGGCTCTCGGACGGCGACATGGCAGCCATCGAAGCCGCTGCCGACTGAGACCTTTATTCCACGGCATATTCAGGATAGACCTGCCGCCCTGCCCGATATCGGAAGGTGCAATCGATGGACAAGTTCACTTCGCTGGAAGGCGTCGCCGCGCCCTTGAAGATCATCAATGTCGACACCGACATGATCATCCCCAAGCAGTACCTCAAGACCATCAAGCGCACCGG
>NZ_JBARGP010000627.1:0-2862 GCF_049798375.1 Bradyrhizobium sp. | reverse complement strand
ATAGCCGAACACCTTGAGCTCCCAGGCGTGGCGCCACGTCGTTTCGTCGATCTTGTCGATCGAGCCACCGGGAATGTCGCCGGCATTGTTGACGAGGATGTCGATATCGGAGGCTGCCTCGGCCAGCCGCGCGATGTCATCGGCGTTGCGCAGATCGACCACATGCGCCGTCGCGTCGATCTGGTGCTGCGATCTCAGGCGCTCGGTCAGCGCTTTCAGCGCGTCGCCGCTGCGGGCGGCAAGATGCAGATGGCAGCCTTCCTCGGCGAAGGCTTCGGCCGCGGCGGCGCCGATGCCCTTGGAGGCGCCGGTGATGAGGACGCGTTTGCCGGTGAGATGCAGATCCATGGAATACTCGCATGCAAGAGAAAGAGGAGGAGCCCGCAAATAGTTAAGGCTGCCATGCGGACCGTCAACACCGCAGTGCAGCGTTGCACTCCCAGCCGGTTTGGTCCATTGCAGGGCCATCAACGACGGCCGGCGTGAAAGCCGGCCCAACGACCAAGGAAAGCGCGATGACTGCCAAGAAGACCTATCGGATCGCAGTGATTCCCGGCGACGGTATCGGCAAGGAAGTGATGCCGGAAGGTCTGCGCGTCATGGAGGCCGCGGCCAAGAAGCATGGCGTTGCCGTGCAATTCGACCATTTCGACTTCTCGTCCTACGACTATTACGAGAAGCACGGCCAGATGATGCCGGACGACTGGAAGCAGCAGATCGGCAAGCATGACGCGATCTATTTCGGCGCGGTCGGCTGGCCGGCCAAGATCGCCGATCACGTCTCGCTGTGGGGCTCGCTGATCAAATTCCGTCGCGAGTTCGACCAGTATGTCAATCTGCGTCCGGTCCGCCTGATGCCCGGCGTACCGTCGCCGCTGGCGAACCGCAAGCCGGGCGACATCGATTTCTGGGTGGTGCGCGAGAACACCGAGGGCGAATATTCCTCTGTCGGCGGCCGCATGTTCCCGGACACCGATCGTGAATTCGTGACCCAGCAGACGGTGATGACGCGCACCGGCGTCGACCGTATTCTCAAGTTCGCCTTCGAGCTCGCGCAGTCCAGGCCGAAGAAGCACCTGACCTCGGCGACCAAGTCCAACGGCATCTCGATCACGATGCCGTATTGGGACGAGCGGGTCGAGGCGATGGCGAAGAGGTTTCCCGGCGTGAAGTGGGACAAGTACCACATCGATATTCTCACGGCGAACTTCGTGCTGCATCCGGACTGGTTCGACGTCGTGGTCGGCTCCAACCTGTTCGGCGACATCCTGTCCGATCTCGGCCCGGCCTGCACCGGCACCATCGGCATCGCGCCGTCGGGCAACATCAATCCGGAGCGCAACTTCCCCTCGGTGTTCGAGCCGGTGCACGGCTCGGCGCCCGACATCGCAGGGCAGGGCATCGCCAACCCGATCGGCATGATCTGGTCCGGCGCGATGATGCTGGAGCATCTCGGCGAGAAGACCGCCGCACAGTCCATCGTCGGCGCCATCGAGCGCACCCTGGCAGAGCGGACGCTGCGCACGAAGGATCTCGGCGGCAATGCGGATACGACCGCGTGCGGCAAAGCCGTGGCGGAGATGGTGGAGTAGTTAGCTGCTATCGCTCCAGGCAGACTCGTAGATGGGGCAAAGGCGCGTTTGCGCCGTGCCCACCGTCCATCCCCGGAATGCCATGGAAGATGGTGGGCACGCTTCGCTTTGCCCACCCTACAGCACCGGTTTTTCGTCATTGCGAGGAGCGCAGCGACGAAGCAATCCAGAGTCTTGGCGTTGCGCTGGATTGCTTCGCTTCGCTCGCAATGACGGGCTCTATTTCGCCACCCTTCTGCAGTGCTCCCAGGCGGCGTGGATCAGGTTCTCGCTGGCCTCCGGCGTGCGGAAGGCGGAATGCGCTGAGAGTGTCACGTTCGGGATTGTGGTCAGCACATGGTCGTTCGGTAGCGGCTCGGTATTGAAGACGTCGAGGCCGGCATGGCGGATGTGGCCAGATCGCAAGGCCTCGATCATAGCGTCCTCGTCGACGATGGCGGCGCGTGCGGTGTTGACGAAAATCACGCCCGGGCGCATCTGCGCGATGCGCTCGCGATTGACGAAGCCGCGAGTCTCGTCGTTGAGCAAGAGATGCAGCGAGACGACATGGCTCTGCGTCAGCAGCGTGTCGAGTTCGACGAACTCCACACCTGGATGCGTTTTCGGCGACCGGTTCCAGGCGATCACCTTCATGCCGCTGCCTGACGCAATGCGGGCGACTTCCGCGGCGATGCCGCCGAAGCCGATCAGGCCGAGCGTCTTGCCCGTGAGCTGCAGGCCGTCCTCGCGCAGCCAGTTGCCGGCGCGCATCTCGCGGTCCATCTGCGCAATCCCGCGCGCCGAGGCCCACATCAGCGCTACAGCGGCTTCGGCCACAGCGGTGTCGCCATAGCCCTTGATGAGATGAACCGAGATGCCGAGCTCGCTGAGCTCCTCCGGATTCATGTAGCTGCGCGCGCCGGTGCCGAGGAACACGACGTGCTTCAGCTTGGTGCATTTCGCCGCAATCGCTGATGGCACCGCGGTGTGGTCGACGATCATGATCTCGGCATCGCCGAGCAGGCCGGGGAGATCGTCGGGCTTGATGGAGGGGTTGCGATTGATGCTGACGGGAAGGCTATCGATGCGCAGCAGCTTGTCGGTCACCGCTGCCAGGGTGTCGTTCGCATCGACGAATAGGGCGCGCACAGGCCTTCCTCCATATCACCAGTTAACTGCGTTCAATCTTGTATTCAGATGTGAATGCGATTTGCAATCCCTTGTTTCCGAGGAATTTTACGCAATGTTGCCAAGATATTGGGCTCTCCTCTGCCTCGTCGCACAAATCGGG
>NZ_JBARGP010000626.1:0-2065 GCF_049798375.1 Bradyrhizobium sp. | reverse complement strand
TGCTCGTTCTTCTCCGGCGAGGGTGCCACGGCGTTCTGGACCATCGCGCCGGCCGCACTGACGCCGCCCGCCATTCGCCCCGTCGCCTATGCCGCGGCGCTGCTGTTCGGCGCCACGACCTCGGTGCTGCGGATGTCCTTCGGCGGGCATTTCTTTACCGATGTCGCCGCCGCCGGCCTCGTCAGCTTCTTCGTGATATGGCTGGCCCACGGCTATATCTACCGCTGGCCCTCGACCCGGCTGTCGGACGAGGCGATCGACGCCGCGCTGACCCGCCTGGCGTGGCCCGGCTTCCGGCTTATGCGCCGGCTGTTCCGACGTCGCCGCGGGGCCGGCGCCGGCTCGCGCTGAACGCGCTGCCAAAAAGGCGTGCCGAGACCAGCGAAATTTGATATTCGCGCGGCTAATTTACGCATCTGCACCACCGACCGATTGGAAGCTCCATGACGACGATCCTGAAAGGCCTGCCCAAAGGGGACAAGGTCGGCATTGCATTCTCGGGCGGCCTCGATACCAGCGCGGCGCTGCTGTGGATGAAGCAGAAGGGCGCGCGCGTCTTCGCCTACACCGCCAATCTCGGCCAGCCCGACGAGGCCGATTACGACGAGATTCCGCGCAAGGCACTCGGCTTCGGCGCCGAGAAGGCGCGGCTGGTCGATTGCCGCACCCAGCTGGTCCATGAAGGCATCGCCGCGATCCAATCCGGCGCGTTCCACATCTCCACCGGCGGCATCACCTATTTCAACACCACGCCGCTCGGCCGCGCCGTCACCGGCACCATGCTGGTCGCCGCCATGAAGGAGGACGGCGTCAACATCTGGGGCGACGGCTCGACCTACAAGGGCAACGACATCGAGCGGTTCTACCGCTATGGCCTGCTGACCAATCCGAACCTCAGGATATACAAGCCCTGGCTCGACCAGCAATTCATCGACGAGCTCGGCGGCCGCGCCGAGATGTCGGCGTTCCTCACCGCCAACGGCTTCGACTACAAGATGAGCGCCGAGAAGGCGTATTCGACCGACAGCAATCTGCTCGGTGCGACCCACGAGGCCAAGGATCTCGAGAGCCTCGATCGCGGCATCCGGATCGTCAATCCGATCATGGGCGTGCCGTTCTGGCGCGACGATTGCGCAGTCAAGGCCGAGACGGTGACGGTGCGGTTCGAGGAGGGCCAGCCGGTCGCGCTGAACGGCAAGACGTTCTCCGAACCGGTCGCGCTGTTTCTCGAAGCCAACGCCATCGGCGGCCGCCACGGCCTCGGCATGAGCGACCAGATCGAGAACCGCATCATCGAGGCCAAGAGCCGCGGCATCTACGAGGCGCCGGGCATGGCGCTGCTGCACATCGTCTATGAGCGGCTGGTCACTGGCATCCATAACGAGGACACCATCGAGCAATACCGCATCAGCGGCATGCGGCTTGGCCGGCTGCTGTATCAGGGCCGCTGGTTCGATTCGCAGGCATTGATGCTGCGCGAGACCGCGCAGCGCTGGGTGGCGCGTGCTATCACTGGCGAAGTCACGCTCGAGCTGCGCCGCGGCAACGACTACTCGCTTCTGAACACGGAAAGCCCGAACCTGACCTATCAGCCGGAGCGGCTGAGCATGGAAAAGGTGGACGATGCCGCGTTCACCCCGGCGGATCGCATCGGCCAGCTCACGATGCGCAATCTCGACATCGCCGACACCCGTACCAAGCTGAAGCTCTATTCGGACACCGGCCTGCTGTCAGGTCCGGAAGGCGCGCAGATCTTCCAGCTCGAGAACGACAAGGGTTGAAGGCGAGTCATCCGCGATGCGTAGGATAGGTTGAGCGCAGCGATACCCATCATCTGTGAGCGCATGTGGATGCAAGTGATGGGTATTGCTTCGCTCCACCCATCCTACGTGACTAATAAAAATGGCCGGGATTGCTCCCGGCCATTTGCTTTTTTGCGTTCGTAGCTGCGCTCAGCGCGGCGGGGCGACGCCGGGCGGGGGCGGCGGCAGCGCGGCCTGGCCGCCATTGAGCAGCGGCGTGATGCGGCGAACGGTGACGCGCCGGTTGATGCGGCTCGGGCCGT
>NZ_JBARGP010000625.1:0-1726 GCF_049798375.1 Bradyrhizobium sp. | reverse complement strand
GCGGTGCCCGGCTCCAAGGGCGGCTGGATCTCGATCCGAGACGCCGTGAAGAAGCCGCTGCCGAAGGAAGCGCCGAAGCCCGGCAAGTTCAAGGTCGCGGGCGAGCAGGCTGCGGAAGCGCCGGCCGAGCAGGAGGGCGCATAAATGGAATTGAAGGTCACCACGCTCGAGGGCAAGGAAGCCGGCTCCGTCCAGCTCTCCGACGCCATCTTCGGTCTCGAGCCGCGCCAGGACATCATCCAACGTTGCGTGCAGTGGCAGCTCAACAAGCGCCAGGCCGGCACGCACAAGGCCAAGGGCCGCGCTGAGATCTGGCGGACCGGCAAGAAGATGTACAAGCAGAAGGGCACCGGCGGTGCTCGTCACGGCTCGGCCCGCGTGCCGCAGTTCCGTGGCGGCGGCCGTGCCTTCGGACCGGTGGTGCGTTCGCACGCCACCGACCTGCCGAAGAAGGTGCGCGCGATGGCGCTCAAGCATGCCCTGTCGGCCAAGGCCAAGGATGGCAATCTGATCGTGCTGGAAACCGCGGTGCTGGAAGCCGCGAAGACCAAGGCGCTGCTCGGCCACTTCTCCGGTCTCGGGCTCACCAACGCGCTGATCATCGACGGTGCCGAGCTGCACTCCGGGTTCTCGAACGCGGCCCGCAACATTCCGAACATGGACGTGCTGCCGATTCAGGGCATCAACGTCTACGACATTCTCCGCCGGCAGAAGCTCGTTCTGACCAAGGCGGCGATCGATGCGCTGGAGGCGCGCTTCAAATGAAGAACATCGATCCGCGCCATTACGACATCATCGTTGCGCCGATCGTGACCGAGAAGGCCACGATTGCTTCCGAGCACAACAAGGTTCTGTTCAAGGTCGCCGCCAAGGCCACCAAGCCGCAGATCAAGGAAGCGATCGAGAAGCTGTTCGACGTCAAGGTCAAGAGCGTCAACACGCTCGTGCGCAAGGGCAAGACCAAGGTGTTCCGCGGCAATTTCGGTTCGCAGTCGGACATCAAGCGCGCGATCGTGACCCTCGAAGAGGGCCACCGCATCGACGTGACCACCGGACTGTAAGGCTTAATCGTCATGGCATTGAAGACATTCAACCCAACGACGCCGGGCCAGCGCCAGCTGGTCATGGTCGATCGTTCGGCCCTCTACAAGGGCAAGCCGGTCAAGGCTTTGACCGAAGGCAAGCTCGGCAGCGGCGGCCGCAACAACACCGGCCGCATCACCGTGCGTTTCCTCGGTGGCGGCCACAAGCAGTCGTACCGCATGGTCGATTTCAAGCGCGACAAGGTCGATTCTCCGGCCACCGTCGAGCGCTTGGAATATGATCCGAACCGCACCGCCTTCATCGCCCTGATCAAGTATCAGGACGGCGAGCTGGCCTACATCCTGGCGCCGCAGCGGCTGGCGGTCGGTGACACCATCGTCGCCGGCAACTATGTCGACGTGAAGCCCGGCAACGTCATGCCGCTCGGCAACATGCCGGTCGGCACGATCATCCACAACATCGAGGTCAAGATCGGGAAGGGTGGTCAGCTCGCGCGTTCGGCCGGAACCTACGCCCAGATCGTCGGCCGCGACCAGGACTACGTCATCGTGCGCCTGAATTCGGGCGAGCAGCGCCTGGTGCATGGACGTTGCCGCGGCACCATCGGTGCGGTCTCGAACCCGGACCACATGAACACCTCGATCGGCAAGGCCGGCCGCAAGCGTTGGATGGGCCGCAGGCC
>NZ_JBARGP010000624.1:0-8871 GCF_049798375.1 Bradyrhizobium sp. | reverse complement strand
ACCCGGAGCGATTCCCGGCTGGTGGCCAGCACATGCACCTGCGCAGCCTCCTTGTAGAGCCGTTCGGCAATTGCCGCCGATGTCTCGATCACATGCTCGCAACAGTCGAGCACCAGCAGCAGCCGCTTGTCGCGGGCAAAATTCACCAGCCGGTCGGCCGGATTGCCGGCCTGTCCTCCGAGGCCGAGCGTCGTGGCGACGAGGCTCGGCACAGCATCGGCGTCGCGCAGCATGCCGAGGTCGAGGAAATGCACCGCGCCATCGAATTGCGGCAGCAAGGCATGCGCCACTGATATCGCCAATGTGGTCTTCCCGATGCCGCCGGGACCCGCGATGGTGACGAAACGGCCACGGCTCAATTGCTCGCCGATCTCGTGAACGGCGTGGTCGCGTCCGACCATCTGCGGTGGCCGCGCCGGCAGATTATGCGCGACGGGGGTCGGCTGCGGATCGGGCGCGGCGGCCGTGTCCTCGTCCCAGCGCAGGACGCGCGCCACGAAGCAGTAGCCCTGTCCCGACACCGTCGTCAGATATTTGGCGCCGGCATCGCCCTCGCCGAGCACCTTTCGCAACGCCACGACCTGGACCCGCAGCGCGGCTTCGTCGACGGTGGTGTGCGGCCAGGCCTGCGCCATCAGATCGGCCTTGCTGACCACCATGCCGGCCCGCTCGATCAGCGC
This sequence comes from Bradyrhizobium sp., assembly GCF_049798375.1. Taxonomy (GTDB): domain Bacteria; phylum Pseudomonadota; class Alphaproteobacteria; order Rhizobiales; family Xanthobacteraceae; genus Bradyrhizobium. The sequence goes on along the minus strand of NZ_JBARGP010000624.1, from coordinate 8,191 downwards.
GACCAGGATATCGAAGGCGCGCGCACCGAGCGGCACCGGCGCGCCGTTCTTCTCCAGCCGGCGCTGCATGAGATGCAGCCGGAACGGCCCGAAACCAACTATCTTGCCGAAGGCCGGCTTTGCACCGGTGTCACGATTGCTGCCTTGCGCGCGAGCGCCCATGAGGAACATCAACTCGATACTTGATTTACGAAGATCCGAAGCACGCTCCCGCTCCTCATAGGTTGCGAAAGCGGAGCAGAACCCGCGCAGAGTGACGCATGCGGATCAGTTGTCCAGCTTTCGGCGGGCTTGCGCCGATGGTGGACGTCGGTTTGCAAACAAGATGGACCATTTGGGGGACCTTAAAGCAATGGTGTGTAAGGCAAAAATGTCGGAACGCTGAAACGGCAATCGTTCAAACACATGTTCGTGTTCGCCGAAGTCGATAACATCCTGCGCACCAGAGGTGCTGGAACCGGTCGCTTTTTAGCACAGGCTGCATGTTTTCGCGACGATGCGGCAAGGAATGCTGCGGACATTGTTCGTTTGATATCTAAGCGTGTCATACGCTTGTCGCAAAATCGAGCCGGGACGGCGACCGCCGGTCATTGATCTCTCTGCTGCGCTAGCTGATGATGGCCGGCTTGAGACAATCGGATAATCCGATCCGCCGAAGGAATTCGGCGCGAATCCGATCGGCCACCGCATCGATGACGGCCGCGCCGGCGTGATCGGGATCGACATGCACGCGAAGCGGCCGCGTGCCGAACGGCATGCTGATGATGTCGGCGATCGCGCCCGCGATATCCGGGGCGGAGCCGAGCGGAAACAGGTTCGCCAATCCGCTGAGCGCGACCTCGCTGAGGTCGGCCGTGGGCCCGTCGGAATATTCCTCTGCCCGCAGCGCGTCGCTCGGCCGGCCGGAATGCAGGTATTGGGCGGGGCCGAGATCGGCCGGAACGATGATGCTGGTCTCGATGCCCCAGCGCGCGATCTCGCCGGCATAGCTCAGCGCCAGCGCATCCATGCCGGCCTTGGACGCGGCATAGGGGCTGAGAAAGGGCGAGATGATGCCGCGCGCGCAACTCGACGAGATCCAGACCAGCAAGCCCCGGCCCTGCTTGCGAAGCTGGGGCAACGCCGCCCGGTTGACCCGCTGGGTGCTGAAGATGTTGGCGTCGAAGATCTCGGCGAACTGCTCCGCGGTGAACGCTTCCGCGGGGCCGTAGGCGGTCTGCACGGCGTTGTGAATCACGACGTCGAGCTGGCCGTGCTGTGCCATGATTCGGTCGATCGCAGCGCTCGTCGAATCTTGGGACGAGACGTCGAGCTCGGTTACGCGCAGGTCGCAGCCGTGCTGCCGCGTGAAGCTCTCGAAATCCTCGACGTGTGCTACGTTCCGGCCCTTGGTGTCCCGCATCGATGCGTAAACCGTGTGTCCCGCCAGGGCTAGTCGCTTGCTAGTTGCATTTCCAATTCCGTTGGAGGCGCCGGTGATGACGATGATTTTGCGCATTCCACTACCTGACCGCACTGCTGCGCGAGGGCGATAGCCCCCGGTGGTCGCGTTTGTTGCGGTTTGCCGAGTTGCAGGTTGATCAGCTCGGGAGCCTAGGCTGTCGCCGTGGGAGCGTATTCCCGGGGTCGTGACGGTTTTCCAAAAAGCACGAAGTTTGCGAAAGGCCCGGATTCTTGTGGATATTCGTTACAGCGCCGTGTCGCCGGGCCGCGCGCGCATGCCTGAAAGGCATCCAATCACGCGCCCTTGATTGCGTCGGCCGCCGCTGCGGCCGGGCACCGTGCGGATTGAAAATATCGCCCGGAATGCCCGCGTTACATCATCCGCCACAGGACCGCCTGTCAGTCGTGCAGGGCGCTTTCCTCCCTCGCCATGCATGACACTGGCTCCACGTGAACCGGCTCATTTCCCCGCGTCCCCCTCCGTGATCCGGCCACGTGGAGCCTCATTTGTCGACAGGTCGTCCCGGCGAGCCGTCCAGGCCGTCCGCATCACCCCCGACATTTCGGCGCAAGCAAGAGGATCAATTCATGACCGTCACCCGCACCCGTCCCGAGCTAGAGGGCCCGACCGATCTCGGCGCCAAGGCCACGCGTGATATTTCCGCCGCGCTGCGAGCCCTGCTGGCCGACGTTTTCGCGGTCTATCTGAACCAAGAACTTTCACTGGCACATGTCGGGCCCGCACTTCCGCGACTATCATTTGCTGCTGGACGAGCAGTCCGACCAGATCTTCGCCATGACCGACGAGATGGCGGAGCGGGCCCGCAAGATCGGCGGCACGACCTTGCGCTCGACCGGCCAGATCGCGCGCGAGCAGCGCATCCTCGACAACGACGCCGACTATGTCGAGCCGCAGGACGTGCTGGCGGAGCTGCGCAGCGACAATCAGCAGTTGGTGCGGGAGATGCGTCAGGTGCATAACCTCTGCGACGAATATCGCGATGTCGCCACCGCGAGCCTGATCGAGAACTGGATCGACGAGTCCGAGCGCCGGGTCTGGTTCCTGTACGAGGCGGCCCGCACGGGGTCGAACTCCGAAGCGCGCTGACGCGCCGCGCCGCATCTGAAGCGGCGGTACCATTGCAGGAGCAGGGGCCGGCGCTGTCACGATCTCACATCTATGGTTGGCGGCGCCATGTCGACGCGGCCAGCTTTGTCCGGGTGATGTCATGGCGGCCACGATTGACAGCAAGCCGCTGCTCGGCTCTGTCGGTGCGGCCGTTGTCCCGAGCGGCTGAACCTGCGCCCTGAGATCTCCGATCAAGTGCTTTGGCATCCGGGAAAAGGCCCGCGGCTCGCGCGATCACTCGACAGCCGCGACGGCGGGCACGCCATCCGCGGCCGAGCCAGTCCTGCGCCTTGCCAACAGCCCACCGAGCCGGTCGAGATAGAGATAGACCACCGGTGTCGTGTACAGCGTCAGCACCTGAGAAAGCAGAAGGCCGCCGACGATGGTAAAGCCGAGCGGTTGCCGCAATTCGGCCCCCGTGCCGGTACCAATCATCAGCGGCACGCCGCCTAGCAGGGCCGCCATCGTCGTCATCAGGATCGGCCGGAACCGCAGGGTGCAGGCCTGGTAGATCGCGCGCTCGGGACTCAGCCCCTGTCCACGCTGCACCTCGAGCGCGACGTCGACCAGCATGATGCCGTTCTTCTTGACGATGCCGATCAGCAGGATGATGCCGATGATCGCGATCACACTCAGGTCCATTCTCACCGCCATCAGCAACAGCAGCGCGCCGATGCCGGCCGATGGCAGCGTCGAGAGGATGGTTAGCGGATGAATGAAGCTCTCGTAGAGCACGCCGAGGATGATGTAGATCACGACCAGCGCAACACCGATCAGGAGCGGTGTGCCTTTCAGCGAGGACTGGAAGGCTTGCGCGTTGCCCTGGAATGACGTCGCCAGTGAGCCCGGTTTACCCAGATCGTGCTCGGTGGCCTGGATCGCCGCCACCGCATCGCCGAGCGCCACGCCCGGTTTGAGGTTGAACGAGAGTGTCACCGAGGGAAACATGCTCTGGTGATTGATCAGGATCGGCACCGGCTTGATCTCGGCGTGCACCAGCGTGCTGAGCGGGACCTGCTGGCCGCTCGACGAGGTGACGTAGATGTCTCGCAATGCTTCGGGTCCGTATTGGAAGCCGGGCTGCACCTCGAGCAGGACGTGGTACTGGTTGAGCGAGGTGAACATGGTGGAGACGATGCGCTGGCCGAAAGCGTCGTCCAGCGTGTTGTCGATGGTCGAGGGCAGGATGCCGAGGCTCGACGCCTTTTCACGGTCGACCGTGATGTCGAGCCGCGGTCCGGCATTGGCTTGGTCGCTGGCGACATCGGTGATCAGGGGCAGCGCTCGCAGCCGATCGAGGAAGGTATTGCTCCAGCTAGTCAGCTCGTTCGAATCCGCATCGGTCAGCGTGTACTGATATTGCGTCTTCGACAGCCGTGCCCCGATCGTGATGTCCTGTGCCGCCTGCATATAGAGCGTGATGCCCTGAATATGCGCCAGCGCGGGCCGGAGCCTATCGATGATCGCGGCAGCGCTCGCCTTGCGCTCCGGCTTCTGCTTCAGCACGATGAAGATCCGGCCCTGGTTCAGCGTCGCGGTCGGCCCGCCGGGGCCGATATAGCTGGCGACGGAGGCGATATCCGGGTCCTTCAACAGGGTGTTGACGATGGCCCGCTGTCGCTCGGACATCGCCGGGAACGAGATGTCTTGCGCGGCCTCGGTAATGCCGGTGATCTGCCCGGTATCCTCCTCCGGGAAGAAGCCCTTCGGGATGACGACATAGAGATAGCCAGTGAGGACGATGGTGCCGAGCATGACCATCAGCGTGGCGAAGCGGTGGCGCAGCGCGACGCGAAGCCCGGCGGCATAGAGCCCGAGCAGCGCGTCGAACCCGTGCTCGAAGGCGAGATAAAGCCGCCCGTGGCGCCTGCGGCTTTCGTCCTTCAACAGGCGCGCGCACATCATTGGGGTCAGCGTCAGCGAGATCACCAGCGACAGCAGTAGCGAGGCGGTGATCGTGACGGCGAACTCCTGGAACAGCTTGCCGACATAGCCGCCCATCAGGAACAGCGGGATGAACACCGCAATCAGCGACAGCGTGATCGAGACGATAGTGAAGCCGATCTCGGCCGAGCCCTTCAGCGCCGCCTGCATTGGCGTCAAGCCCGCTTCGAGGTGGCGCACGATGTTCTCGATCACGACGACGGCATCATCGACCACGAAGCCGACTGCGATTGACAGCGCCATCAGCGACAGATTGTCGAGACTGTAACCGAGCACATGCAGCACTGCGAAGGTGCCGATCAGCGACAGCGGCACCGTCACCGCCGGGATCACGGTAGCCCAGAGATTGCGCAGGAACAGGAAAATCACCATCACCACCAGCGCGACCGTCAGCAGCAGCGTGAACTGGACATCGGCGACGGCGGCGCGGATCGTCGTGGTGCGGTCGGCTGCGACCGTGAGCTTGATCGCCGGAGGAACGGAGGCCTGCAGCTGCGGCAGCAGGCGCTTGATCCGGTCCACCGTCTCGATCACGTTGGCGCCCGGCACGCGCTGGACGGCCAGGATCACCGCGCGCTGCTTGCCATACCAGCCCGCCAGCAGATCATTCTCCGGCGCCGCAATGGTTTTGCCGATATCGCGAACACGCACGGGCGCGCCATTGCGGTAGGCGATGACGAGATCGTCATAGGCCGAAGGTTTAAGCAGCTGGTCGTTGGTGTTGAGCGTGTAGGTCACGCGCGGGCTGTTCAGCGTGCCCTTGGGAAGGTCCACATTGGCTCCCGCAATCACGCTGCGGACGTCCTCGAGTCCGATGCCGCGCGCGGCCAGCGCCTGCGGGTCCACCTGGACGCGCAAGGCCGGCTTCTGTTGGCCGCCGATACCGACCATGCCGACGCCGGGAATCTGCGAGATCTTCGGCAGCACGATGTTCTCGGCATAGGCATCGACGGTGGTCAGCGGCAGCTCCTCGGAGGTGAGCGCGATCAGCATGATCGGCGTCTCGGCGGGATTCACCTTCCGGATCGTCGGCGGATAGGGAATGTTCTGCGGCAGAAAGGGGCTCGCGGCGTTGATCGCCGAGAGCACGTCGACCGCGGCGCTGTCGACGGTCCGCGACAGCTCAAATTGCACGGTGAGCTGTGCCACGCCGAGCGCGCTCGAGGAGGTCAGCTGCGTCACGCCGGGAATTTGGCTGAGCTGCTGCTCGAGCGGCGTCGCGACCGACGAGGCGATGGTCTGCGGATCTGCGCCGGGCAGCTGCGCCGAGATCTGAATAGTCGGATAATTGACGTTGGGTAGCGCGCCGACCGGCAGCAACGGGTAGGCCGCAAGGCCGCAGAGCAGGAGGCCGACCATCAACAGCGTGGTTGCGATCGGACGTACGATGAAGGGTGCGGAGACGTTCACGGGATTGCCTCCTGGACGGCGCTCTGCAGTCTGGCTTGCTCGGCCGCCTTGCCGTGCAATTGCTGCACGCGGCTGCCGTCCTGCAGCCGGTATTGTCCGTCGATCACCACGGTCTCGTTCGCCTTGACGCCGGAATCGATCAGCGCGCGGCCGTGATCGATCTGCGCGACCGTCACCGGCCGCAGCTCGACAGTGCCGTCCGGCCGGACTTCGTAGACGTAGGACCCGTTCGGTCCCTGCTGCACGGCCGACGCCGCGATCGTCAACCCGTCCTTGCGGGTGTCGATCAAGAGCGCAGCGTTGACCAGCAAGCCCGGCCATAGCCGGTGCGCGGCATTGGGAAATTCCGCCTTGAGCTGCACCGTGCCCGTCGCCTGCGCGATCTCGTTGTCGACGAGCAGCAGCCGGCCTTCATCGAGCTTCATCTTGCCGTCTTGGCTGAAGGCGATCGTCTTCAGCGTACCTTTGGCCATCTGCTGCTGGATCTGCGGCAGCTCGGCTTCGGGCAGGGTAAAGAGCAGTGAGATCGGCTCGATCTGGGTCACGACGACGAGGCCGTTCGCATCGGTCGGATGGATCACGTTGCCAACGTCGATCCGGCGCACGCCGGTGACGCCGGGGATCGGAGAAGTCAGTCGGGTGTAGCCGAGCTGGATATTGGCCTGATCGATCTGGGCCTGGTCGGCCTTCACGGTGTTCTCGAGTTCGGCGGTCTGCGCCTGCTGGTTTTCGACCAGCTGCTGGGTAGCATAGCCCTTGTCACCGAGCTGGGTCGCCCGCGCGAGATTGGCTTGCGCGTTCTTGAGCTGCGCCTTGTCGCGATCGAGATTCGCAGTGAGCTGTTCGATCTGCGCCTGGTAGGGACGCGGGTCGATCTGCGCCAAGAGGTCACCGGCCTTCACGCTCTGCCCTTCGATGAAGGCAATCCGCGTGATCTGGCCCTGGATCTGGCTGCGGACGATGTCGGTATTGTAGGCGCTCACCGTGCCGACACCGCGCAGATAGATCGGCACATCGCCGGCCGTGACGGGTGCGGCGATAACAGGGATCGCCGCTTGCGGCGGCGCCGGAGGCTGCGCGGTCGAATGCCTGGCGCGCGCGGCATACCAGATGCCGCCTGCGCCAAGCACGACGATCGATAGCGCGATGGCCAGAACGGATGTCCTGCGCACGGCCTGTCTCCTTGTATGAGGTCTGCATGCATCAGTCCGGTGCCGAGCAGCGCCGACATTATGGCTCACGGCAACGACGCGATCATGTGCTGTGCCGTCGATAACTCGGCCCGGCATCGCCCGGCATCCCCGGCGCTATCGGCGGCGCGCGCACGGTTGAGCGCCTCGAGCGCCTGTATCAGCGCGCTCGATCCGGCGCCTTGCGCGGCTGCGACCGATTGCGGCGTCGGCTGATGGCTGCGCAATGCACGAAGGCTCTCGGGCTGCCACGGCCCGTCGGCGGCGCGGCGGTCGATGGCCGCGTCGACCTGGGCTTGAACGCCGCCAATCAAATCACGGCAGGTCGCTGCATGGACCGGCGCGCTCGATAGCAGCAGCAGGATGATCGAGGTCGAGGCAAGGTTCGTCATGATCGAGCCCGTTCATGAAGGTGGCCGCCGCGACAGACGGCAGCGGGTCGCCGCGGCGTCTCCGGTCTTTCAGATCCGTCGTCTCGTTTCCAACTGGGCACGACTCTGCGAGGTCCTCACCATACCTACGTATGACGGCGGGTCAGGCACGCTTTGCCATATTGAACGGACATGCCGGCGGTGAGGCATGGCATCGTCTGCGGAGCGGAAGGATGGAAAGTGTCGTTGTATCGCTGTGAGTCCCGGCCAGCGGCCGGAGAGAGACGTTCAACGGATCTGCGCGGCGTTGTCGCCCGGATGCCGGGCGCTGACGTCGAGATGGCGCCGTTTGTCTGGCGGCCGCAGGGCCAGCCATACGGCCTGTCGAAATGGCGGCTGAAGCTTGTTGCGGGCTATGTCGCCGAACACCTCGGCGACAAGGTGACGCTCGCGGACATGGCAGCCGCGGCGCGGCTCAGCCGAATGCATTTCGCAGCGTTGTTCGTGCGCGCCACCGGCTTGCGGCCGCACGATTATCTGCTGCGGCAGCGCGTCATCGCTGCGGGTGAGCTGTTGCTCGAGACCGACAAGCCGATCGTCCAGGTCGCGCTCGGCGTCGGCTTCCAGACCCAGGCTCATTTCACCACGGTGTTCAAGCGGGTCACCGGATCGACACCCGCGAGATGGCGAGCCGAGCGGCGCTC
>NZ_JBARGP010000623.1:0-2526 GCF_049798375.1 Bradyrhizobium sp. | reverse complement strand
GGCCTTCTCCGCCGCACCTTCCGGCGCGCGGTCGAGCAGGGTTTCTACAGTGGAGCGCGCGAGTCGCAAGCCCAGCGCCGCGATCATGATCGCGACCGCGATCGCCGCGGCCGAATCGCCCCACCAGAAGCCGAGCGCTGATAGCCCGAGGCCTGCGATGACGGCGATGGAGCCGAGCACGTCGGAGGCGAAATGCAACGCATCGGCCTCCAGCGCCTGGCTGTGGGTGGCATGCGCGGCGCGGTGCAAAGCGCGGGCGCGCCAGAAATTAATGACGATGTCGATCAGCAGCACCACAAAGGGGATGAATGAGAACGTCGGTGCCGGCGCTCCCTCACGCAGCCGGCTGTAGGATCCGACCAGCACGCCGCCGGCCAGCACATAGAGCAGGGCGATGACGCCGAGCGCCGACAGGCTCTCGAGCTTGCCGTGGCCGTAATGGTGCTCGTCGTCGGCGGGCTTGTCGGAGACGCGCACCACCATCCAGGTGATCACGGTGGCGACCACGTCGACGGCGCTGTGCAGCGCCTCGGAGATCATCGCGAGGCTGCCGATGGCGATGCCGACCACGAACTTGGCCGTGGCCATGGCGGCGCTGGCCAGAATCGAGATCGCTGCGACGCGGGTCTTGCTGTGATCGGAATGCGTCATGTCATGAGTCATGGCCGGGATGTAGCAGCCTCCTCCCCGACATGAAAGCGCGCGGCGCGCAGAGCCGAAGCGTCCGATCGCCGCGCGAGTGGATTGGATTGCGATTAAGTCTTAAGTGCACATCCTCAGAACGTGACGACGATCTTGCCGAGATGCTTGTTGGCTTCCATGTGCGCGAACGCCTCGCCGATCTGGTCGAACGGGTAGACGCGATCGATTGGCAATTGCAGCTTGCGCGCCTCGACCGCGCTCCAGATGTCGGTGCGGACCGCCTCGAAGATGTCGCGGATCTCGTCGATGGAACGGGTGCGGAAGGTGACGCCGATATAGCTGATGCGGCGCGCCGCATGCAGGTCGAAGTTGAAGTCGCCGTGGGTGCCGCCGAGCCGGCCGACGTTGACGATGCGGCCCTTGACCTTGGTGGCTTTCAGATTCTGGTTGGCGACCGGGCCCGACACCTGGTCGACGATCAGGTCGACGCCCTCGCCATTGGTCGCTTTGAGCACCTGATCGACCCAGGCCGGGTCAGAGGAATCGATCGCGAGATCGGCGCCATAATCCTTCAATCGGCTACGGCGCCCGGCGTCGGTCGAGGACCCGACCACCAGCGCGGCACCCTTGAGCTTGGCGATCTGCATCGCCATCAGGCCGACGCCGGAGCTTGCGCCCTGGATCAGCACGGTCTGGCCGGCCTGCAGGCCGCCGTTGGTGACGACGGCGTTGTGCATGGTGGTCACGGCGATCGGCAGGGTCGCGGCCTCGTCGAAGTTCATGTTCGAGGGCGCGCGGAACAGCCGGCCATGATCGGCCAGCGTATATTCGGCGAACGCGGCGCCGCCGGAGCCCATCACCTTGTCGCCGATCTTGACGCCTTTGGCCTCTGGCCCGAGCTCGGCGATCTCGCCGGCCCATTCCATGCCTAGCACGGTCCCGACGCCACCGGCCGCACCGTGGGCGTGGCCCTTGGTCATGCCGAGATCGGCCCGGTTGAGGCCGCAAGCGTGGACGCGCACCAGCACCTGCGTGCCCTTCGGCGCGGGCTTTGGAACATCGGTGATCCCAGCGCCATTGGCACCGTAGACATAGGCCTTCATTGCAACTGTCCTGTGGGATGGAGAAAGGGAGGGGACATTACTCCGCCGCCTCGCGCTGCGCACCGCCAATCATGCCACCGAGCCGACCACGAATCAGTGTCTCGGCTTCATGCACGATGCGCGAGATAAGCTCGGCACAACTCGGGATGTCGTGGATCAGGCCCTGCACCTGGCCGGCTGACCAGATGCCCTCATCGGCGTCGCCCGTGGCGTAGACCATCTTGCCGCGGGCGCCGGCGACGAGGTCGCGGACCTGTTCGAAGGTTGCGCCTTCCTTCTCCATCGCGACCACCTTGGTCGAGACGGTGTTCTTGGCGACCCGCGAGGTGTTGCGCATGGTGCGGAAAATCAATTCGGTCTCGCGCTCGTCATTGGCGACGATCCGTTCCTTGACGAGCTGATGGATCGGGCTCTCCTTGGTGCACATGAAGCGCGTGCCCATGTTGATGCCATCGGCACCGAGCGCGAGCGCTGCGACCAGGCCGCGGGCATCGGCAAAGCCGCCGGAAGCGATCATCGGGATCTTGACCTTGTCGGCAGCGGCCGGAATCAGGATCAGCCCAGGCACGTCGTCCTCGCCGGGATGTCCGGCGCATTCAAAACCATCGATCGAGATGCCGTCGACGCCCATCCGCTCGGCCGACAATGCGTGACGGACGCTGGTGCATTTGTGCAGCACCTTGATGCCGTGCTTCCTGAATTCGGTGACGTGATCCTGCGGCTTGTTGCCGGCGGTCTCGACGATCTTGACGCCGCTCTCGATGATGGCCTGGCGATATTC
>NZ_JBARGP010000622.1:0-3703 GCF_049798375.1 Bradyrhizobium sp. | reverse complement strand
CTGCGCGACATCTATCACGGCCGCGACATCCTGCGCGCCGAGATCATCCCCGACGATTTGATCTTCCAGAATTCGGTGTTCCGCCCGGAAATGAACGGCCAGGACGTGCCGCACGACGTCTACGTCCACATCGCCGGCATCGACATCGTCCGGGTCGATGCCCATGATTTCATCGTGCTGGAGGACAATGCGCGCACGCCCTCGGGCGTGTCCTACATGCTGGAAAACCGCGAGATCATGATGCGGCTGTTTCCGGACCTGTTCGCCCGCCACCGCGTCGCCCCGGTCGAGCGCTATCCGGACGAGCTGCTGTCGACTTTGCGCTCGGTCGCGCCCTTGAGCGCCTCCGCGGAGCCTACGGTCGCGCTGATGACGCCCGGCATCTACAACTCCGCCTATTATGAGCATTCCTTCCTGGCCGACAAGCTCGGCATCGAGCTGGTCGAAGGCCGCGACCTCGTCATCAAGAACGACGAGGTGTTCATGCGCACCACCGAAGGGCTGAAGCGAGTCGACGTGATCTACCGCCGCGTCGATGACGACTTCCTCGATCCCCTGTCCTTCCGCCCCGATTCCGCGCTTGGCGTGCCCGGGCTGATGTCGGCCTATGCGGCCGGCAATGTCACCTTGGCGAATGCGGTCGGCACCGGCATCGCCGACGACAAGGCGATCTATTCCTACATGCCGGAGATCGTGAAATTCTACCTGGCCGAGGAGCCGATCCTGAAGAACGTGCCGACCTGGCGCTGCCGCGAGCCGCAGGATCTGTCCTATGTGCTCGACCATCTCGGCGAGCTCGTGGTCAAGGAGGTGCACGGCTCCGGCGGCTACGGCATGCTGATCGGTCCCGCCGCGACCAAGGCGACCATCGAGGCCTTCCGCGACAAGCTCAAGCGCGAGCCGGAAGGGTTTATTGCCCAGCCGACCTTGGCGCTCTCGACCTGCCCGACCTGTGTCGCGTCGGGCCTGGCGCCGCGCCATGTCGATCTCAGGCCGTTCGTGCTGACGGGGCGCGAGCGCACCACCATCGTTCCCGGCGGCCTCACCCGCGTTGCGCTGAAGGACGGGTCGCTGGTGGTCAATTCCAGCCAGGGTGGCGGGACGAAGGACACATGGGTGCTGGATGAATAGCAGCTATTTTGGCGAGGGCATGCGTCTCACCACCATGACGGTGCACCCTCTCCCCTTGTGGGAGAGGGTGGCGACGAGCGTCAGCTCGGCGCCGGGTGAGGGGTTCTCTCGGCACATGCAAGCGTGGAGAGAGACCCCTCACCCGGCTTCGCTCCGCGAAGCCACCCTCTCCCACAAGGGGAGAGGGTACACCGAGAGTGCCGCGAAGACGCGCAGAGACGCACTCTTGCCAAGCCTGCGTCAAATGCAATCGCCAAGCAGCCGATAGATCCGCCCATGCTCTCGCGCACTGCCGAAAACCTCTATTGGCTGGCCCGCTACGTCGAGCGGGCCGAGTATCTCGCCCGCACCATCGACGCCACCTTGCGCGTCACCGCCCTGCCCGCCGCCTATATCGGCAAGACCAATGAGTGGGAATCGGCGCTGATGACGGCCGGCGTCAATGTCAGCTTCTTCGCGCTCTATCAGGAGGCCAACGAGCACAACGTCGTCGAATATCTCTCCTTCAATCCAGGCAATCCCTCCTCGATCACGAACTGCATCGAGGCTGCCAGGCTGAACGCGCGCTCGGTCCGAACAGCGCTGACGTCGGAGATGTGGGACACCATCAACAGCGCCTGGATCGAGCTGCAGGAGGTCTGGAGCAAGGGCACCAAGACACGCGAGGATCTGGCGCGCTTCCTGCGCTTCGTGCAGGAGACCTCGCTGCGCTTCGACGGCTCGGCCTACCGCACCATGCTGCGCAATGACGCCTATTGGTTCTCGCGGCTCGGACTGCATCTGGAGCGCGCCGACAACACCGCGCGCATCCTCGACGTCAAATATCACGTGCTGCTGCCGGAAGAGGAGCATGTCGGCGGCCCGCTCGACTTCTACCAGTGGACCTCGATCCTGCGCTCGGTCTCGGCGCTGACAGCCTATCATTGGGTGTATCGCGAGACCCTGAAACCCTGGCTGATCGCGGACCTGCTGATTCTCAACGACACGCTGCCGCGGTCGCTGGCGAGCTGTTATGGCAATCTGGTCCGCAATCTCGACCAGATCGGCGTCGCCTATGGCCGCCAGGGTCCGTCGCAGCGCCACGCCCGCGGCATCCGGAACCAGCTGGAACACTCGAACATGGATGACATCTTCCAGCGCGGCGTTCACGAGTTTATCCAGGCGTTCATCGCCGACAATTCCCGCCTTGGTGAAATCATCACCAGGCAGTATCTGATTTAGTGGATGGGCTAAGTTATCGTCATGGCCGGGCTTGTCCCGGCCATCCACGTCTCATCTTCTGGTGAGAAAGTGCGTGGATGCTCGGACCTTCGCCGCGCCGAAGGGGCTCCAGCCCCCAAGCGGGTCGAGCCCGGGCGGGACGGTGGATAGGCCGGAACTCCATCGGACACCACCATGCGCCTGCGTATCTCTCATTCCACTACCTACCGGTACACCCCGGCGGCCACCGGCGTGATCCAGATCCTGCGGATGACACCGGGCAGCCATGACGGCCAATATGTCGCGGAGTGGCAGATCGGCGTCTCCACCGATTCGCGGCTCGAAATGCACGAGGACGCGTTCGGCAACGTCACCCACGTCCTCACCCACGGCGCGATCGAAACGCTGGCGATCACGGCCGAGGGGCTGATCGAGACCCATGACACCGGCGGCGTGCTGAAGGGTACGGATGAGCGCTTTCCGCCGAGCCTGTTCCTGCGCGGCACACCACTCACCACGCCCAATCCGGCAATGACGAGCTTCGTGCGCGAGCTGCGCAGCGAATCCGAGGACGACGTGCTCGGCTTCCTGCACGCGCTGATGACGCAGATCAACGAGCACATGACCTTCGACGTGGATCCGACGACATCAGGCACCTCGGCGGCAGAGGCCTTCGCGCTCAAGCGCGGCGTCTGCCAGGACTACGCGCACATCTTCATTGCTTGCGCCCGCGCCGGCGGTGTGCCTGCCCGTTTCGTTTCCGGCCATTTCCTGCGTTCCGATGGTGCAGTGCACCAGCAGGCCGGCCATGCCTGGGCGGAAGCCTTCGTGCCCGGTCTCGGCTGGGTCGGCTTCGACCCAGCCAACTGCATCTGCGCCACCGACGCCCACGCGCGGGTTGCGGTCGGGCTCGATTATCTCGGCGCAGCACCGGTGCGCGGCACCCGCTACGGCGGCGGCATCGAGACGCTCGAGGTCAGGGTCAGCGTCGATCAGGCCGGCCGCCCCAGCCAGTCGCAATCGCACTCACAGTGGCAGTCGTAGCAGGGTATCGGCTTCAATGAGTCGTCATGCGCGGGCTTGACCCGCGCATCCACGCCTTACTTTCAGCGATTACGAAAGACGTGGATGGCCTGGACAAGCCCAGCCATGACGGCGAGAGAGTCGTACCTCATACCGGCCCCAGCCGAACAGGGTTGGATGCCCAGCCGAAATTGGCTAGTAATTCGCCGTTCTACCGAGTGAGGATCGGCGATGACCTATTGCTGCGGAATTCTGGTGCGCGACGGCCTCGTCATGATCGCCGATACGAGGACCAATGCCGGTCTCGACAACGTCTCGACCTTCCGCAAGCTGCACATCTTCTCCAATC
>NZ_JBARGP010000621.1:0-2210 GCF_049798375.1 Bradyrhizobium sp. | reverse complement strand
TACATCGCGCCCGACGGCAAGGCTGCGGTCGATGCCTTTGCCGTGATCCGCGACGCCATGAAGGACCAGGAGCGCGTCGCGCTGGCGCGCATCGTGTTGACCAACCGCGAGCACATCATCGCGATCGAGCCGCTCGGCAAGGGCCTGCTCGGCACCACCTTGCGCTTTCCCTATGAGCTGCGCGACGCGAGCGAATTCTTCGACGACATCAAGAGCCCGAAGATCACGAAAGACATGGTCGAGCTCGCCGGCCACATTCTGGACTCCAAGGCCGCGCATTTCGATCCCTCGAAATTCAAGGACGAGTACGAGACCGCGCTGAAGGCTCTGGTCAAGCGCAAGGCCGCCGGCAAGACCATCAAGATCCCGGAGCCCGAGGAGCGGCCCGATAACGTTGTCAACCTGATGGATGCGCTGAAGCAGAGCCTGAAGGGCAAGCACGCGGCGAAGGCCTCGCGCGGCTCATCGGCGCGACGCTCGCCCGCACATCGCCGCACCGCCAAGAAGGCGCATCGCTCGTCGGCGCGGGCGAGAAAAGCGGGGTAATACTCTCTCCGTCATGGCCCAGCTTGTCCTGGGCCATGACGTCTGCCTCATCGTCATTGCGAACGCAGCGAAGCAATGCAGACTGGCTCCAAGCGAACAGTCTGGATTGCTTCGTTGCTTCGCTCCTCGCAATGACGGCGGAGAGAGCTCAGCTCTTCTTCGACTTCCGCTTCTTCGTGCTCTTCTTGGATTTCTTGGCCGACTTCTTCGACGAAGACTTCTTGGATGAAGACTTCTTGGCGCCCTTCTTCTTCGGCACCTTCTTGCCCTCCTTGCGAGCCTCGGACAGGCCGATCGCGATCGCCTGCTTGCGGCTCGTGACCTTCTTGCCCGAACGGCCGCTCCTCAGAGTGCCGGCTTTTTTCTTCTTCATCGCGCGCCCGACCTTCTTCGAAGCGCCTTTGGAGTATTTGCGTGTTTTACGTGCCATGAAAGAAACTCTCCTATGACACGAAAGTAATCACGCCGGTTCCAGATGGTTCCTTTGTCGTAGTTCCTCGGCATAGCAACTGCGCCCAACGGATCGGGAGCATGGCGAGTGTAAAACTAGCTCGTATCTTGCAGCCGGTAATGCCGGCGCACGGCAACTGGCCGGCTACGCCATCGTGAACCGGCGTCCTACTCCGCCGCCGCGTTGCGCAGCTCGACGCGCTCTGCCCGCGCTGCGCAGAACTTGAACTCCGGAATCTTGCCGAACGGATCCAGCGCCGGATTGGTCAGCAGGTTCGCAGCCGCCTCCGCGTAGCAGAACGGCATGAACACCATGTTCTCCGGCACGTCACGATCCGAGCGCACCTTGACCTCGACGGCGCCGCGACGGGTCTCCAGACGGATGAAGTCGCCGAGCGCGAGGCCCTTCTTGCGCATGTCCTTCGGCGACATGAACGCAACGGCCTCCGGCTCGATCTGGTCGAGCATGTGGGCACGGCGCGTCATCGATCCGGTGTGCCAGTGTTCGAGGATACGCCCCGTCGACAGCACCATCGGATACTCGGCGTCGGGCAATTCATCCGGCGGGATAACATGCGCAGGCACGATCTTGCCGCGACCGCTCTCGGTCGGGAAGCCCGTGGTGAAGATGATCTCGTTGCCCGGCTTGTTCGGATCATCCACCGGATAGGTCACCGCGCCCTCGCGCAGCAGCCGCTCCCAGGTGATGTTCTTCAGCGACGGCATCAGTTCGGCCATCTCGGTGAAGACCTCGCCGGGTCCTTCGTAATTCCAGGGCAGGCCCATGCGCTTGCCAATCTCCTGGATGATCCACAGATCCTGCCGCGCATCACCCGGCGGCTTGATCACCGGGCGCGCGAGCTGCACCCGCCGATCAGTGTTGGTGAAGGAGCCGGATTTCTCCGCGAAGGCCGAGGCCGGCAGGATGACGTCGGCATGGAATGCGGTCTCGGTGACGAACAGGTCCTGGACCACCAAATGGTCGAGCTTGGCGAGCGCGTCACGGGCGTGCTGCAGGTCGGGATCGGACATCGCCGGATTCTCGCCCTCGACATACATGCCGTTGATCTTGCCGGCATGGATCGCGTTCATGATCTCGACCACGGTAAGCCCGCGCTCGGGATCGATCTCCTGTCCCCAGACCTTCTCGAAGGCGCCGCGCATGTCGTTGCGACCGACGGGCTGATAGTCCGGCAGGAACATCGGGATCAAGC
>NZ_JBARGP010000620.1:0-2307 GCF_049798375.1 Bradyrhizobium sp. | reverse complement strand
CGCCGATCGCCAGCGCGGAATTGCGCGACTTGTTGTTATCAGGCTTGCCGTCGGCGCCGAGAAAGGTGTCCTTCGTGATCGCCGCAGGCGCGGCCTCGCGGTAGTCGATCGCGACGTCCTCATTGCGCTGCCGAAGATGGATCACCATAAAGCCGCCGCCGCCGATATTGCCGGCCCGTGGGTAGGTGACAGCCAGTGCGAAGCCGGTGGCGACCGCCGCATCGATCGCATTGCCGCCCTGCCGCAGGATCTCGGTCCCGATCCGGGCTGCGAGCTTCTCCTGCGCCACCACCATGCCCTGCTCGGCGAAGGCCGGATGAACGCTGTCGAGCGGCGGCGGCGTGTAGCCGCTGCGCCGCAGGTCCTGCGCCGTCGCCGGCATCAGGATGGCGATCGATAGCGCGAGGACGACCAGGAGCCGCCGCCGGGTGAAGCGAGATGATTTCATCAAATTCATCGTGACTGACATTCAGTTGGGCAGATCAGATGCTATAGGGCGCGGTCTCGAAAGCCAAACGTGATGGCGCGCAATCGGGAAGGACATTTTGGAATGACAGTGACATCAATTGTCTCATCCGATGCAGTCGTTCCGCGCCTCTATCCGCCGCGCCGTGCCGTGGTGAGCTGGATCTTCTTCGATTGGGCGGCGCAGCCTTATTTCACCCTGATCACCACCTTCGTGTTCGCGCCTTATTTCGCGACGCAGATTGCTCCGAATGCAGCCGATGGCCAGGCGCTTTGGGGCTTTGCGACCGCGGCGGCCGGCATAGTCATCGCACTGCTGTCGCCGGTGCTCGGTGCCATCGCGGACGCCACCGGCCGCCGCAAGCCGTGGATCGCGGCGTTCGGTGCCATGCTGGTGGTCGGGGCCAGCCTGATGTGGATCGGTGCCCCGCATCATCAGGAGCTGATCGCGCCGCTGCTCGGATCTTACGTGCTCGCCACCATTGGCGTCGAGTTTGCGACCGTGTTCAACAATGCGATGATGCCGACCCTGGTGCCGCCGGAGCGAATCGGACGATTGTCAGGCACCGGCTGGGCGACGGGTTATATCGGCGGTATCCTCTCGTTGATCCTGGTGCTCGGCTTCCTCGCCGCCGACACGGGCAGCGGCCGCACGCTGTTCGGACTGACACCTTTGTTCGGGCTCGATCCGGTGCTACATGAGGGCGATCGCATCTCCGGTCCGCTCACCGGCATCTGGTTCGTCGTGTTCGTGCTGCCGATGTTTCTGTTCACGCCGGATTATCCGGCGCGGCATCGGCTCGGCGTGGCGTTGCGCGAGGGCTTAAGCGAGTTGAAAGAGACGCTGCGCGGCCTGCCCGAGCGGCCATCGACGCTGATCTTTCTGATCGCCAACATGATCTACACCGACGGCCTGATCTCGCTCTACGCATTTGGCGGCATCTACGCCGCCGGCATCTTCGGCTGGAACACGATCCAGCTCGGCACCTTCGGCATCATCCTGGCGATTGCCGGCACCTTCGGCGGCTGGATCGGCGGCAAGCTCGACGACGCCTTCGGGTCGAAGCGCGTCATTGCCGGCACTATGACCTTGTTGCTGCTTGCGATCATCGCGATCCTGCTGGTGAACACGGACTCGATCGTGTTCATTCCGGTGACGCCGCCGCAGCCGGGTGGCGCGCTGTTCGCCTCCAGCGCCGAGCGCGCCTATCTCGTGCTCGGCTGCGTGATCGGCGCCTGTGGCGCGCCACTACAGGCCGCGTCGCGTTCACTGCTGGTGCGGATGGCGCCCAGGGATCGCGTCGCGCAATATTTCGGGCTGTTTGCTTTGACGGGAAAGGTGACGTCCTTCACCGGCCCGTTGCTGATCGGTGTCGTGACATCGATCACCGCCAGCCAGAAGGCCGGCATGGCGGTGCTGGTGTTGTTCTTTCTGGTGGGACTGGTGTTGCTGGCGAGGGTGAAAGTCCAGATCAACGGTGTCGTCCCGGCCTAGCGCGCAATTGCGCGCGGGCGCCGGGACACCCATACCGCGTGATCTGTCGGTTAGCCCATAAGACAAACGCTGTTCGTACAACGACGGCCGGTGGTTATGGGTCCCGGTGTTCTCGGCGCGCAATTGCGCGCCTTACCGGGACGACGAACCAACCGAATCAGTGCCTGAAGTGCCTGGTGCCGGTGAGCACCATGGCGACGCCGTGCTCGTCGGCGGCCTTGATCACCTCGTCATCACGCATCGAGCCGCCTGGCTGCACCACGGCGGTGGCGCCGGCCGCGATGCAGGCGAGCATGCCGTCGGCGAACGGGAAGAACGCGTCCGACGCCACCACAGAACCCTTGGTC